>DATHET010000140.1:0-23925 GCA_035490315.1 Planctomycetota bacterium | reverse complement strand
GGGCGGCCGAGTTTTTCTCCGACGGTCTTCACGATGTTGCCGAAAAGCTCGTGCCCGTCGCGATCATCGATCCAGCCGGGTTCCGTCCCGCCGAGCTTGAGTTCGATCTTGCCCAAGTTGTAGTGCCAGCCGCGCGCCCCGGCGGCGTACCAGAGCTGACTCACCGCGCTCTGTCGGTTGAGCACGAATCGCGTCTTGTCGGCGAACACGAGCGTGATCACGCCGTCGCTGGTCTGGTAGTCGAGCTCGTCGGGGTCGAAGGGCTCGAGCCAGTTGGCCACGCTCGCCAGGCAGGCGTCGACCATCTGGGTGTAATGCTTCGCGTCCATGGCTGTCATCGGAACCTCACTTCGTCTTCGTGCTGCGCGCGCGCAGCTTCTTGGTCGCCGCGAACGAGCAGATCGGGCAGGCGTTCATGTCGTGGCGCAGGGCAGGGCAGTGCTCGCGGCCGAAATAAATGATCTGGAGATGCAGTCGGTCCCAATCCTTTTGCGGGAACAGCGCTTTCAAGTCGCGCTCGGTCCGTTCGACAGAGCTGCCGTCCGACAGACCCCAGCGCTCGGCCAGGCGATGAATGTGCGTGTCGACCGGGAAGGCGGCCTGGCCGAAGGCATGGGACATCACCACGCTCGCCGTCTTGTGCCCGACTCCGGGCAGGTCCTCGAGCTCCTCGAAGGTGCGCGGCACCTTCCCGCCGTGGCGCTCGACGAGCAGCTTGGAGAGCCCCTGGATCGCTTTCGACTTGGCCGGCGACAGGCCGCAGGGCTTGATGATCTCGCGGATGGCCTCGGGCGTGAGCTTGGCCATCTTCTCGGGCGTCCTGGCCAGGGCGAAGAGCTTGGGCGTGGTCAGGTTCACGCGCTTGTCGGTGCACTGGGCGGACAGCAGCACGGCGATGAGCAGGGTGTAGGGGTCCTCGTGGTCGAGCGGCACCGCGGGATGCGGGTAGAGGCGATCGAGCGTCGCCTGGATGCGCGCGGCCTTTTCCTGCTTGTTCATGCGCCCGCAGGATACCGCAGGAAGAGCTCGCCCTTCCGTCGGAGTCCGCGGAGTCCCAAACTGTGCACGATGGACACCGCAACCAAGATCAAGGACTTCCTCGCCGCCGGGCCCTACGCGGTGGTCGGCGCATCGACCCTGCGCGAAAAGTTCGGCAACAAGGTGCTGCGGACCTACCTGCAGCGCGGACTCGAGGTTCACGTCGTGCACCCCAAGGAGAAGGTGATCGAGGGTCTGGACACGGTTCCCGACATCGCTTCGCTGCCCGACGGCGTGCGCGGCCTGTCGATCATCACGCCGCCGGCGATCACGGAGAAGCTGGTGGTCGAAGCGGCGGCCAAGGGCATCAAGCGCTTGTGGATGCAGCCAGGCGCCGAGAGTGCGAGCGCGATCGCCAAGGCCGAGGCGTTGGGGTTGAGCGTGATCGCGGGCGGACCCTGCCTGCTGGTCTCGCTGGGATTTCGCGACACCAGCGTGTGAGCCCTGCCGTGACGACGAAACCTCTGCGCATCGCCATGTGGTCGGGGCCGCGCAATCTGTCGACGGCGATGATGCGCTCGTTCGGCAACCGCGCGGATACCTTCGTGACGGACGAGCCGCTGTACGCGCACTACTTGAAAGCCACGGGGCTCGCACACCCGGGCGCCGACGAGGTGATCGAGGTCTGCGACACGGACTGGCAGCGCGTCGTGGCCTGGCTCACCGGGCCGGTGCCGCAGGGAAAGTCGGTCTGGTACCAGAAGCACATGACTCACCATCTTTTGCCGGAGATCGCGCGCGGATGGCTCGAAGGATTGAAGAATGCTTTCCTGCTGCGCGATCCGCGCGACGTGGTGCCTTCGCTGGATGCGAAGTTCTCGCGACCGACGCTGGCCGACACGGGGATGGCCCAGCAGCTCGAGATTTTCGAGCTCGTGCGCCAGCGCACCGGACGCGTGCCTCCGGTGGTCGACGCGGCGGACCTGCTGCGCAATCCGGAGGTCGTGCTGCGGGCCTTGTGCGCGGCCCTCGACCTCGAATTCGACCCGGAGATGCTGCACTGGCCGGCGGGACGGCGCACGACGGACGGCGTGTGGGCGAAACACTGGTACCACAGCGTCGAGCGCTCGACCGGCTTTGCGGCCCTGACGACGCGCCGCGGCGAATTGAGCGAGCACCTCGTCGCGCTCTGCGAGGAATGCATGCCGTACTACGAAGCCCTGCATGCCCATCGCTTGCGGACCTGAACATGCTGCAGCAATTCGACCCGCGCAATCGCGACATCGTCGTCAATGTCAACGGCCTCTTGGTGCATCGCGACCAGGCGGCGATCAGCCCGTTCGACTCCGTCGTGCAGGGCGGTGACGCGGTGTGGGAAGGATTGCGATTGTATGGAGGCTGCATCTTCCGGCTTGGAGCGCATCTCGATCGCTTGCGGCGCTCGGCAGAAGCGCTCTCGTTCGCGCAGATTCCTTCGCAGGCTGCGATCACGCAGGAACTCGCACGCACGCTCGAAGCCAATGGGATGCGCGACGGCGTGCACATCCGGTTGACCTTGACGCGCGGAGTGAAGATCACGTCGGGGATGGACCCGCGCTTGAATCAATCCGGGCCGACCTTGATCGTGCTCGCGGAGCACAAGGCGCCGGTGTATGCGAAGAGCGGTCTCACTTTGATCACTTCGCGCATGCGACGGCCGGGGCCGGAAGTGCTCGACCAGCACATCCACAGCAACAACCTGCTCACGTCGATCCTGGCCAAGCTCGAAGCGACCGCGGCGGGCGCGGACGACGCGCTGCTGCTCGACGGGCGCGGTTTCGTCGCGGAGACCAACGCGACGCACTTGTTCCTCGTCAAGGCAGGCAAGCTCGCCACGCCGCGCACCCTCGCCTGTCCGGAGGGGATCACGCGGGCGACGGTGATCGAGGTCTGCGCGAGGCAGAAGATCGAGTGCGAGGCGCGCGATTTGTCGCTCGTCGATTTCTATCGCGCCGACGAGATCTTCTGCACGGGCACGATGGGGGAGCTGGCGGCCGTGACGAAGCTCGACGGGCACACGATCGGCTCCGGCGAAGTCGGACCGTTGACGCGGCGCTTGAGCGAGCTCTACCGCGAGCTCACGGCGACCGAGGGCGAGCGCGTCGTGGCCTGAGTGCGCGGCCCTTCGATCCGGCAGGATCGCGAAGAATTTTCCAGCTCGAGAATGGCTCGCGCGCCCAAGAAAGCTGCGGCGGGAGCCGTTGCGCCGTCGATTCCAACGCACGACACCTCGGAACTACGACGCCATGCACGAACAATCGAACCTTCGCCAAGTCCCGCTGCAGATCCACAAGCCCTGTCCGAAAAAGTGGGACGAGCTCGAAGGCGGCGATCGCAAACGCTTCTGCTCGGCCTGCTCGCTGCACGTGCACGATGCCGTGAAGCTCTCGGAGGCGGAAGCGCGCGAGCTGGTCACCGGTGCGACGGAAAGGGTCTGCATGCGCATCCAGTACGACGCGAGCGGAGCGGCGATTTTCCGTGACTCGAAGCCCGCAAACATGCCGGCAGTCGAGTCGCGCCGATTCGGGCGTTGGTTCATTTCCGCCGCCGCGGGTTTGCTCGCAGCTTGCCACGGCAGCTTCTCAGAAACGCCGGCGAACACCGCGCCCGTTCCGGCCGGAGGCGCTCCAGGTCCCACCAAGATGGGCGAGATGGTCTCGACCAAGATGGGGGATGTCGCGGTCCCGCTTCCGCCTCCGCGAGAAATCATGGGAGGGATTGTGGAGCCTAACCGGCCGGTCGAGGCTCCCGAGTCCCCGACGCCGCCCAAGAACGACGGCCAGTAGCTTGTCGGCTCGCTGCTCCGCCTCCCATCGTGGCGTGACGCACTCGGTCGCCACGGCGCGATCGTGAAACGCATCGCGTCGGTCAATCCGACGGGGTTCCATCCTTCTCCACGGGAGCCAACCGCGACAGAGCGCCAGTCAGCGCAGGCCCGGAATCAGCGTTCCAGGGATTCCTTCGACGCCTGTGGTTTGGGCACGTCCGGGAACTTCTTCTCGAGCCAGCCCTCGACTTCCTCGGGATGGAACCCGAAGGGACCTGTCTCGCCCTTGTACGCGATGCGGCCGTCGGTCTCGACCACGTACATGCGCTCGGGCCAGCCGGCGTACACGAAGTCGACCTTGTTCTCCATGTCGTCGACCAGCAGCGGTATCTGCCACTTCTCGCGCGCCACGAAATCGCGCGCGATCGCCAGGCGCTCTTCCAGCTTCGTCGGCTGCGGATAGCACACGCCCTCCTTCACGTTCGAATCCATCTGCCACTCGTCGGTGGGGTGGGCTTCGCGGATGTAGATGCTGAGAAAGTCAGCCTTGCCTGCGAAGCGCTGCTGGATTGCGTGCAAGCGCTCGACCGAGCGCCGGAAAGGCGGTCACGTGAAGCTGCCGAAGACCAGGATCACGGGCCGGTCCGGCGGGCGCTCCAGGATGCGCGTCGGCGCGCCATTTTCGATCTCGTGGAGCAGGACGCTGGGCGCGGGATCGCCGACTTTCAGGTCGCCCTCGCGCCGCGTGTCGTAGCGCAGGATCCCGATCAGGTTGGAAAAACCGATCTGGGTTTGCACGAAGACCGCCGCGGCCGTCAATACGACCGCGACGCTCCCCAGGATCCACACGCGCTTGGACACAGCGCACAAGTTTACCCCGCGGCGAGCGGAGTCAAGGACGGGCTACTTGCGCAGCTCGGGGATCTCGAAGGTCAGCGAGCCCCAGAAACTTTCGTAATCGGCCTCGGGATTGCCTTCGAGCGCGAGCATGTGCACCGCCGCGACCAGCCATTTGCCTCCGCGAGGCAGCTTCAAGCTCACCATCCCGGCTTCGTCCGTGCGCGCGTGGACCGCGTTGGTCGGATCGTCGGCGTTGCGCGGCGGAGCATCGAGGCTGAGCGCGCCGACCAGCGCTCCCGCGAGCGGCTTGCCGTGGAAAGTCAAACGGACCGGAAGCACCTCGAAGTCCTCGCTCCCGGGTTCGCGCGCCAGAGCATAGGGATTCTTCAAGGGCGAGAGCTCGAGCGTCAGTCCCAGGGCACCGTCCCAACCGCTCCGCGCCATGTCGCCGACCTGCACGATGCTCTTGGGTGAGCGGGAATAGATCTCACGCACTTCCTTGGCCGTCTCGCCGCGTTCTTCGCGCAGTTTCATGATGGAGTCGAGTCCGCGTTCGGTCAGGTAGGACTGGAACTTCTCCGGAGCTAGGGTCACCGAGGCATGGCTCGATTGGAATCCCAACACATAGACGCCGTCCGATTTCGTGCGCAGGAATCCCGCGGGAGTCGCGCCGTCGCGCCCGACGATCTTCTTCTCGCCGTCCGGCGTCGAGGCGACGAACTTGAGGATGCGCTCTTCCTTGCGCTCGACCTCGTCGCCCTTGCCGAAGTCGCCGACGTAGAGCGCGACGTTCAGGAGCGTGTCCTTCGCCGGCCGGAAGGAGCCCGGCACCATCCAGAAATCGTGGGCAGCGAGCGGCCCAGCCACGAGGAGGAGCAGCGACCAGCGCGCGAGCCTTGCGAGTGTCTGTTTCATGGTGTGTGAGTCGAATGGGTCCGGGCTCGCCGGCTCGAAGCCCTGCGAGCCCGGACCATCCCAGTTGCTGACTACTGCGCGCCCGGATGCGGGTCCAGGACGTAGGGGAAGACGCTGTCGAACATCGTCGCGTCGACGAAGGCGCCGTCGGTGTAGGCAAGCTGCCCCGAGGGAGCCACGCTGAGGTCGAGCAGCACGCCCATCACGACGCGCAGCGACATGTCGACCACGTCGTCGCCCAGTCGCCGCCCGTTGGGGAATCCGGCGAGGTCGCCGCCGAGCACGCCCAGGTTCGATTGCTGTGCGGCAGGCACGGCGGGCGTCGTGGTGTTGAGTCGCAGCATTTCACCGAAGGACCCGTTCATGTTGATGCCTGGCACGCCAGTGGCGAACACGGACACGAGGTCGGTGCGCGGGAATTGATTCGGAGCGGTGACTCCGAACAGGACCTCGAGCAGCTCCGGCAGGGTCGGATTGGTGATGTAGTCGGCGAACTGCGCGTCATCGCTCGGGCGCGAGCCGTTGAAACGGTCCTTGTCCTTGAGACCGATCACGAGCTCGTTGACCAGCGGGCTGCCCAGGCGCGAGACCTGGCGGAACGCACCTTGACCCGCGGTCGGATTGGCATAGGTCGGTTGCGCCAGCAGACGCTCGACCTGGCGCAAGCTCGCCGTGGTCCAACCGCCGACGATCGGCTGGTTGGGCAGGGCGATGAAGCTCTTCGGCAATTCGAGGATCAGCGAAGTCACGTTCGCGTCCGCGATCACGTCCGACTTGCCGTTGACCGGCCCGAGCGGATTGAGGTTGACCAGGTCGAAGGCTTCGCCGAGGTTGACCACGAAGGGGTCGTCGCGCTGGCCGACGAACAGACGTCCGATCGAGCCATCCGGCAGCTTGATGTCGTAGATGTGCGCCGCGGCGTAGGCGTGGTAATCCGGGATCGACTTCGTGCCGATGTTGTCGATCGGCTTCTTGAAGGTCTTCTCGTTGTTCGCGGCGTTGCGGATCGGAACGATCGACTCGTGGCCCTGGTTCGTGAACACGCAGTCGACCGTGTAGGTCTCGATGTCGTTGACCGCGCTGTCGTTGCCGGCCGAGATCGGACCGATGTTGCGCAGCGGCACGCTGACGGTCTTCGTGTTGCCGGGGTTGCCGACTTGCAGCGCGATGTCGCGCAGCGTGTTCTTGAACTGGAAGCGGAAGGTCACGTCCTCGACCGCGTCGCCGTTCTGATCGAACTTGATCTCGTAGCGCGCGTCGGGATCCATCGTGTAGTAGTTCGGACCGCCGTAAGCCTCCTGCAGCGGGATGTAGTTCGCGACCGCGGTCACGAAGTTCTCGCGACCGGTTTCATAGCTGTTGAACAGATAGAAATCGGTCGCGTCGACCTTGGGATGCTCGGTGATGAAAGGAGCTTCGCGGTGGCTGGAAGCCGTGACGGATTGGACGGTGACGGCCAGGCCAAGCGTGCCCAGCGCGAGGCAGGTGCCGATCTTGGCGCGGCGTGAGATTCGGTTGAGTTTCATGGTGGTCGGGTTGGATGTTGTCGAGGGAAGCTGCATGCAGCGTCCCTGGATTACGCGGGGACCCCGGCGCTGGATCTGTGCATTCAGCAGGCGATCTTTTTCGAAAATCCATGGATCCAGGCCGCCCCGGCCGCGCGTAGGATCAGAATGATGAGCGAAGGCTCCGGACTGGCAGCGCGCACGGAAGGGCGTTCCGTTGCGCGCGCGGCGGAATTGCAGAGTCTGCTGGTGGCCGTATCGAAGGCCGACCAGGCCGCCCTGGCCCAGCTCTACGATCTGACCAGCCGCCCGGTGTTCGCCCTCGCCCTGCGCATCCTCAAGGATCGCCAGATCGCCGAGGAAGTCGTGCTCGACGTGTTCCTCCAGATCTGGAACCGCGCCGCGAGCTTCGATCCCTCGCGCGGCCGGCCCTTCGGCTGGATCCTGACCATCGCCCGCTCGCGCGCGCTCGACGCCCTGCGCTCGCGCACCGTGCGCAGCCGGCGCGAGGAGGACCTGGCGCTCGGCGCCGCCGTCAGCGACCTCGGCGCCACTCCCCCTGAGCGCGCGGCCGCCACCGATCGTTCGCGGCGCGTCGCCGACGCGATCGCGGCCTTGCCGGCGGATCAGGCCAGCGCCGTGGAGCTCGCCTATTTCCAGGACCTGTCCCACGCGGAGATCGCCGAGCGCCTGGCGCTGCCCCTGGGCACGATCAAGACCCGCATCCGCCTGGGGATGCTCAAGCTGCGCGAGAGACTGAAGACTTTCGAGGACGAACGATGACTTCCGAAAACGAATCGCGCGCCGGTCACGGAGACGGCGCCGCGGGAGACCGCGACCCGCGCCCGGCATGCCGATGGCAGGAGAGTCTGGCGGTGTACGCGCTCGGCTCGCTCGCGCAGACGGAAGTCCCCGGCTTGATCGAGCACCTTGCCACGGGCTGCCCCTTCTGCGCCGCCGAGCAGGCGCGCCTGGGCGAGACGCTTTCGATCATGGACGTGTGCCAGGCTCAGGATGCAGCCAGCGCGCCGACTCCCAGCGCGAGCATCCGCGCAAGATTGCTCGAGACCGTCGCGACCCGCGCTCCGCGCACGCTCGAGCGCAGCTGGCAACACTTGAAGAACGCTCCCGGCCAGGGTTTCGGCAAGGGACTGTTCACGGTTCCGAGCACGAGCGAGGGATTCGAGCGCACGGACTTCGACGGCATCGAGGTCAAGCCGCTGTACGTCGACGTGGCTTCGAGGCGCGTCACGATGCTGGTCAAGATGGCGCCGGGGACTTCGTATCCCGCGCACCGGCATGCGACCAGCGAGGAATGCTTCGTAGTCTCCGGCGACATCCAGGTCGGCGATCGCACCTTGCGCAGCGGTGATTATCAGGTCGCAGCCCAGGGTTCCAAGCACGGCGTGCAGCGCACCGAGAAGGGCTGCGTCCTGTTCATCGTCTCGTCGCAGGACGACGAGCTGCTCTGAGCGAGTGACCTCGGCTCAGAAAGCCGAATCGAGCATCACTGGACCAGCGCGGTCGAAACCGCGCTACGCTCCCAGGCCCGTGGCGACGGCCGCCACGAGCTGCTTCTGCGTGGGCAGGATTGGGGCAGCGTCGCGCATGTTCGCCGCCATGCAGCGTGCATCGGTCCACCGCCCTCGCGGCCCCGTCCCGATGGCTCGTGACGAGGTGTGGAGAGCTTCACGACGTCCTGACAAGAGCTTTCGGGGTGACGCGGTCTCGCTCCCCTTGGTGCGGCAATCGGATCCCCCTATCCTCTCGTCCCCCCAGCCCTGTCGGTTGCTGATCGCGATCGTTGGGCTCACCGAGCCTCACACGCGAGCGTCGCCCAGTCATGGCCCTGAAGAAGTCCGAACTCTACTCCTCGCTCTGGCAGAGCTGCGACGAGCTTCGCGGTGGGATGGACGCCAGCCAGTACAAGGACTACGTCCTCGTGCTGCTGTTCGTGAAGTACGTCAGCGACAAGTACGCGGGCACGCAGTTCGCGCCGATCACGATTCCCAAGGGCGCAAGCTTCAAGGACATGGTCGCGCTCAAGGGCAAGAGCGATATCGGCGACCAGATCAACAAAAAGATCATCGGGCCGCTGGCGAACGCCAACCGGCTGTCCGACATGCCGGACTTCAACGACGACACGAAGCTCGGCACGGCCAAGGAGAAGGTTGACCGGCTCACCAACCTCATCGCGATCTTCGAAAACCCCGCGCTCGATTTCTCGAAGAACCGCGCCGACGGCGACGATATCCTCGGCGACGCCTACGAATACCTGATGCGGCACTTCGCCACCGAGAGTGGCAAGAGCAAGGGCCAGTTCTACACGCCTGCCGAGGTCAGCCGGATCATGGCGAAGGCCATCGGCATCGCGAGCGCCAAGACGAGCAACGACACGACCGTGTACGACCCGACCTGCGGTTCGGGATCGCTGCTTCTGAAGGTTGGCGACGCCGCCAGCGCCAAGGTCACGCTCTACGGGCAAGAAAAGGACGCGGCCACCGCCGGCCTGGCCCGCATGAACATGATCCTGCACGACAATCCGACCGCGCTGGTCGTGCAGGGCAACACGCTGACCACGCCGCACTTCACCGAGGCTTCGGGCCAGCTCAAGACCTTCGACTACGTCGTCGCCAATCCGCCGTTTAGCGACAAGCGTTGGAGCACGGGCCTCGACACGGCCAACGACCCGTTCGACCGTTTCAAGCACTACGGCACGCCGCCCGCGAAGCAGGGCGACTACGCCTACCTGCTGCACATCCTGCGCTCGCTCAAGAGCACCGGCAAAGGCGCGTGCATTCTTCCGCACGGCGTGCTCTTCCGAGGCAACGCCGAAGGCGTGATTCGCAAGAACCTCATCAATCGCGGCTACATCAAGGGCATCATCGGCTTGCCCGCGAACCTGTTCTACGGCACCGGAATTCCCGCCTGCATCCTCGTGCTCGACAAGGAGCACGCCGCTGCGCGCAAAGGCATCTTCATGATCGACGCCTCCAAGGGCTTCATCAAGGACGGCCCGAAGAACCGCCTGCGCGAGCAAGACTTCCACCGTATCGTCGATACGTTCACGCGCCAGGTCGAAATCCCTGGCTACGCGCGCATGGTGCCAGTCGCCGAGATCAGCGATGCGAAGAACGATTTCAACCTGAACCTGCCGCGCTACATCGACAGCAGCGAGCCGGAGGATCTTCAGGACATCGACGGTCACTTGCGCGGTGGAATCCCGAACCGCGACATCGACGCGATCGACCGGTACTGGAAGGTGATCCCTGGCGTGCGCGCCGCGCTGTTTCAGCCGGCCGATCGCGCGGGCTACTGCAAGCTGCGCGTCGCTGCGTCGGAGATCAAGGCAACGATCTTCGGCCATGCGGAGTTCACCGCATTCAACGCAGCCTCGACCAAGCTGTTCGCGAAATGGAAGTCTGCCAACACGCCGCGACTCAAGGGATTTGCCAAGGACGGCCACCCCAAGCTGCTCATCGAAACGATCGCGGAAGAGCTGCTCGCCACGTTCGAGAGGGCGCCACTGCTCGACGCCTACGACATCTATCAGCACTTGATGGACTACTGGGCCGAGACGATGCAGGACGATTGCTACCTCATCGCCGGCGATGGCTGGCGCGATGCTGCTCAGCCTCGGCTCCTTGCCGAAGACAAGAGCAGGAAAACCAAGACAAAGCCGGACTTCATTGTTGGCAAGAACAAGTACCAGTCCGAGCTGATCCCGCCGGCGCTCGTCATCGCACGGTACTTCTCCAAGGAACAGGCTGCGATCGATGCGCTCGAAGCGCAGATCGCTGCGATCCAGCAACAAATGGAGGAGCTGGCCGAGGAGCATGGCGTCGAGGGCGGGCTCCTCGAGGAAGCGAAGAGCGAGAAGGACAAGCTCACCAAGGCTTCGGTCGCCGCGCGGCTGAAGGAGATCAAGTCCGACCGCGACGCGGCGGAGGAGCGCAAGGTGTTGGAGGAGTACTTGCGCCTGAGCGAACACGAGGACGACACCGGCGCGAAGCTGAAGGCCGCGCAGGATGCGCTCATGGAGAGGGTCGCCGCGAAGTACGGGCAACTCAGCGAAGACGAGGTCAAGACGGTCGTGGTTGACGACAAGTGGCTGGCCACGATTGCCGCCGCCGTGCAGGGCGAACTCGATCGCGTTTCGCAGACGCTCACCGGTCGGATCCGACAGCTCGCTGAACGCTACGCATCGTCGCTGCCGCAACTTACCAGCAATGCCGTTGAGCTTTCCGCCCGCGTGGACGCTCACCTGGTGAAGATGGGCGCGTCATGGCGCTGAAGCCCGGGTACAAACAGACCGACGTGGGGGTGCTCCCGGAGGAGTGGGAGGTGAGGTCACTGGCGTCACTTGCCGAGAGAATCATGGTCGGCATCGCTAGTGCCGCTACGCACGCCTACAGGGCAAGAGGCGTGGTAATGTTCAGGAATCAGAACATCAAGCCTGGTTATCTTGACGATGGCGACCTGCTTTTCGTCGATCCTACATATGAAAAGCCGTTCAAGAACAAGCGGCTTCGAGGCGGCGACTTGCTGACGGCTCGAACGGGCTATCCGGGGACATCCTGCGTCGTCCCGTTGCGCTACGAGTCAGCACAAAGTTTTACGACTCTCATCACTCGGCCCAACACGGCGGTGATCGATAGCTCATTCCTTTGTCACTACGTCAACTCCGAGGCCGGCCAGAAGTTCTTTGAGCAGGGTCAGATCGGCGGAGCACAGAAGAACGTGAATGCGGGGACGCTTCGGAAGATGCCTGTGCCGATGCCTCGGCCAACCGAACAACGCGCCATCGCGGAGGCGTTGAGCGATGTGGATGCGCTGCTGGGCGCGCTGGACCGGCTCATCGCCAAGAAGCGCGACCTCAAACAGGCCGCCATGCAGCAGCTCCTCACAGGCCAGACGCGCCTCCCCGGCTTTCGCGGGGAGTGGGAAGTGAAGCGGCTGGGGGATGTGGCCTTGCTCTCCAAAGGGACTCAACTGCACAGCAGCGAAACGGACGAGGGTGGAAGATTTGCTCACTTGAATGGCGGCATCACGCCATCGAGCTACACGCACAAGTCAAACATGGCCGGTAACACCATCGCAATTAGCGAAGGCGGCAACTCCTGCGGCTTCGTGCAGTTCATGACCGAGCCGTATTGGTGCGGCGGTCATTGCTATTCCGTGATTCCGAATGGCATTGATAACCACTTCCTCTACCATGCGCTCAAGGGGCAGCAGTCCGCAATCATGGCGCTTCGCGTCGGCTCAGGTTTGCCGAACGTGCAGAAGTCGGGCCTTCTTGGTTTCAAGCTCCGCTCCCCTGCGACCCTTCCCGAACAAACTGCGATCGCCGCAGTGCTGGGAGAGATGGACGCCGAGCTGGCAGCGTCGGAGCAGCGCCGCGACAAGACCCGCGACCTCAAGCAAGGCATGATGCAAGAACTGCTCACCGGAAGGATCCGCCTCGTATGAAGAGTTATTACCGCGTCATGCTCGGCCGTCAGCACGCCTACGCCGAGGAGTGCTTCGCCGGAGGCTTCATCGGGGCTGACTACGGCATCCAGGAAGACCTGAGCCGAAAGCTCCCCGACGAGTGGCGCGAGTTCAACAAGCAGTACATTCCCGTGTACATCGCGAAGCGGCCAGAAAAGACCAAGGTTGGTGCGGGGCTCGCTTGCGGCGCCTTGTGGACAGTCTGCAAGGGAATTCAGAAGGGCGACATCGTGCTGTGCCCCGACGGCGATGGTTCCTATCGAGCAGGCGAAGTGCTCGGCGATTACTTTTACGCCAGCGGTCAGAACCTTCCGCACCGCCGGAAGGTGCGCTGGCTGGAGATAGCCATCGCGCGATCCGCCATGAGCGAAACCCTGCGGAACTCGTCGGGTTCCGGCACCACCGCGCGCGACATCTCGGGTTACCACGAGGAATTGGATCGCCTGCTCGGTGGAGTCCCGGCACAAACTCGTACCGTGTTCGTCTCGTCCGATCCGGACATCGAAGACCCGGTGGCCTTCGCCATGGAAAAACACCTGGAGGCATTCCTGGTTGCCAACTGGAACCAGACGATCCTCAGCAAGGATTTCTCCATTTACGAAGAGGACGGCGAGCAGGTGGGCCAGCAGTACCCGACTGACGCAGGCCCGATCGATGTCCTCGCCATCAGCAAGAACAAGAAGCGACTACTCGTTGTTGAGCTGAAACGCGGCAGGGCCACGGATGTCGTCGTCGGACAGGTGTTGCGGTACATGGGCTTCATCAAGGAGCAAGTAGCGGAGGATGATCAGATCGTCGAAGGCGTGATCATTGCGCTCGACGACGATCAGAAGTTGCGCTGGGCGCTCGTGTCCGTGCCGTCGATCTCGTTCTATCGCTACCAGATCAGCTTCAAGCTGGTGAAGGGCTGACATGGGCGTCGAAACAGCTGTCCCCGTGCTGGAGAAACTGCTAGCAGGAAGCACGCGCCTGGTATGAACCCGCTGCGCATCTTCATCAGCAGCGTGCAGAAAGAGTTCGCCGAGCAGCGGGTGGCCTTGCGCGAATACTTGCGCCATGATGCGTTGATGCGGCGGTTTTTCGAGCCGTTCCTGTTCGAGGATGTCCCGGCCGCCGACCGTCGGGCGGACGAGCTCTACCTCGATGAGGTCGAGCGCTGCGACATCTACGTGAGCCTGTTCGGCAACGATTATGGATTCGAAGACGGCCAGGGCGTTTCTCCCACGCAGCGGGAGTTCGAACTGGCCACGCAGCGCCACAAGCCTCGATTGATCTTCGTCAAGGGCGCGGACGACAAGCAGAAGCATCCGAAGATGCAGGCCATGATTCAGCGTGCCGGCGCGGAGGTCGTTCGTCGTCGGTTTGTGACCGACTCCGAGCTGATCACCGGAGTTTATGCCGCGTTGGTGCAGTACCTGGAGTCGAAGCAATTGATCCGCTCGGGGCCGTTCGACACGGCCGCGTGCGCGGACGCGACGTTGGCGGATCTGTCGACCGAGCGCATCACGCGCTTCGTGAGCATCGCCCGGCGCGCGCGCGGCTTTCCGCTGGCGGAGGACACGGCGCCGCAGGACGTGCTCGAACATCTGCATTTGCTCCGCAAGGGTCTTCCCACAAACGCGGCCGTCTTGTTGTTCGGCACGGCGCCGCAGCGGTTCCTCATCTCGTCGGAGATCAAGTGCGCGCATTTCCACGGGACGGAGGTCCAAAAACCGATCCCGTCGCATCAGGAGTACAAGGGGACCGTCTTCGCCTTGGTGGATCAGGCGGTGGACTTTGTCCTGTCCAAGATCAATCTCGCCGTGGGCACGCGCGCGGAAAGTGCACAGGCGCCGGTGGCCTACGAACTGCCGCCGGAGGTCGTGCGCGAGGCGATCGTGAACGCCGTGGCGCATCGTGACTACACCAGCAACGGGAGTGTGCAGGTCATGCTGTTCGCTGACCGGCTGGAGGTCTGGAACCCGGGCACGCTGCCACCGTCGCTGACGCTGGCACAGCTGCGGCAGCCGCATGGCTCGGTGCCGGGTAACCCGCTGCTGGCCGAGCCGCTGTACCTCACTCAATATATAGAGCGCATGGGCACCGGCACCGGCGACATGATCGAGCGTTGCCGGAAGGCCGGTCTGCCGGAGCCGGAGTTCGAGCTGACGGACGGATTCCTGATTCGCTTGCGGCGCAGGCCGGATCTGGCGTTCGAGGCGGTGGGAGGAGTGGTGACTCCACCAGTCGCCCCACCAGTCGCCCCACCAGTCGCCCCACCAGTCGAAGTCCTTATTCGCTTGCTTGGGCAAGCAGGGCCGTTGGGTAACGCCGAAATTCGCGAGCACCTGGGTCTGAAGGACCGCGCACACCTGCGCGAACGGTATCTCGATCCGGCTTTGGCTGACGGGCTGATCGAGCCAACCGTTCCCGACAAGCCGAACAGCCGCCTGCAGCAATACCGACTGACCGCGAAGGGGACAGCCCTTGCGGACTCGCTGCGACAAGGGAAACCGAAGCCGTGAGCACGATCGGCCAACCCGAACGCGCGACGCAGGACCGGGTCGTCAATCTGTTCCGCGATGAACTGGGCTATCGGTACCTCGGCGACTGGTCGGACCGCGAGGGCAACAGCAACGTCGAGGAGGACCGCGTTGCGGCCTGGCTGAAGAAGCGCGGCTACCCCCCCGCGCAGATCGCAAAGGCGCTGTACGAGCTGCGCGCCGAGGCGAACAACCCCAATCGCGGCCTCTACGCGAACAACCGGAAGGTCTACGGTCTGCTGCGCTACGGCGTGCCCGTGAAAGTGGAGGCTGGCAAGGTCACCGAGACCGTGAAGCTGATCGACTGGGAGCGGCCTGAGCAGAACGACTTCGCCATCGCCGAAGAGGTGACGCTGCGAGGCAATCTCGAGCGGCGGCCGGATCTCGTGCTCTACGTCAACGAGATCGCCGTCGCGGTGATCGAGTTGAAGAACAGTCGCGTTTCGATCGGCGACGGGATTCGCCAAAATCTCTCGAACCAGCAGCCCGGGTTCAACGAGTGGTTCTTCAGCACGGTGCAGTTCGTCTTTGCCGGCAATGACTCTGAAGGGTTGAAGTACGGGGCCATCGGCACGGAGGAAAAGTACTACCTCACCTGGAAGGAGGACGAAGCGGACAACAGTCGCTTTAAGCTCGACAAGTACCTGCTCAAGATGTGCCGCAAGGATCGGCTGATCGAGCTGATGCACGATTTCGTGCTGTTCGACGGCGGTGTGAAGAAGTTGCCGCGCGTGCATCAGTACTTCGGCATCAAGGCCGCACAGCAGCACGTCAATGCCTACAAGGGCGGGATCATCTGGCACACGCAGGGCAGCGGAAAAAGCATCGTCATGGTGCTGCTCGCGAAGTGGATCCTTGAGAACAAGCCCAACTCGCGCGTGGCAATCGTCACGGACCGGGACGAACTAGACAAGCAGATCGAGGGCGTATTCAGCGAAGCGGGCGAAACGATCACGCGCACGGGTAGTGGCCGCGAGCTGATGAGTTTGCTCGGGCAGGCCAAGCCTAGGCTCCTGTGTTCGCTGGTTCACAAGTTTGGCCGGCGCGGCGTCGATGACTTCGAGCAGTTCATTCAGGAATTGAAGGCCCAGCCCTGCGCCACGGTTGGCGAGATTTTCGTTTTCGTCGACGAGTGCCACCGCACCCAGAGCGGTAAACTGCACCGCACGATGAAGGCGCTGCTGCCCGGCGCGGTTTTTATCGGGTTCACTGGGACGCCGCTGCTCAAGCAGGACAAGCAGACCAGCCTCGAGGTTTTTGGCGGGTACATCCACACCTACAAGTTCAGCGAGGCCGTGCAGGACAAGGTTGTGCTCGACCTGATCTACGAGGCGCGCGATATCGAGCAGACTCTGGGCTCGGTCGAAAAGATCGACGCGTGGTTCGACGCCAAGACCAAGGGCTTGAATTCCTGGCAGAAGGCGGCGTTGCGCGAGCAGTGGGGGACGATGCAGCGCGTTCTCAGCTCACGTTCGCGCATGGCGCGCGTGGTCAGCGACATCGTGTTCGACTTTGGCGTGAAGCCGCGGCTTTCGAATCAGCGCGGGAACGCAATCCTTGTGGCCTCCAGTATTCTCGAAGCCTGCAAGTACTTCGAGCTGTTCGAGAAGACGGTGTTCAAGGGCAAGTGCGCGGTGGTCACCTCGTACAACCCGCAAGCTCAGGACGTGACGTTGGAAGAGACCGGAGCCAACACGGAGACGGACAAGCAGTTCATCTACAACACGTACAACGCGCTACTGAAGGATGTCGATGCGCGGCCGGGTCTTTCCAAGACCGAGACCTACGAGGATCGGGCCAAGGATCTGTTCAAGAAGCTACCTGCGAACATGAGGTTGCTGATCGTGGTGAACAAGCTGCTGACGGGCTTCGATGCGCCGAGCTGCACTTACCTGTACATCGACAAGACGATGGAGGATCACGGTCTGTTCCAGGCGATCTGCAGGACGAACCGGCTCGACGGCGACGACAAGGACTATGGCTACATCGTCGACTACAAGGACCTGTTCAAGAACCTGGTCAATGAGCGGGGCACGGGTGCGCTTCAGGTCTACACCTCTGAGCTGGAGCCGAGTGCGGACGGCGCCGACTCAGAGATCCTCCTGCAGGATCGGCTCAAGCAGGTGCGTGAGCGATTGGAGAGCGCATTGGAACAGTTCGCGTTGATCTGCGAGCCGGTTCAGCCTCCAAAGGGCGCGCGGGAACACATTCTGCATTTTTGCGGCAACACCGAGGTGGCGACGGATCTGGCGGAGCGCGAACCACAGCGAGTGGCGCTCTACAAGGCGACGGCAGTGCTCGTGCGCGCGTACGCAGGAATTGCGGACGAGCTGGCAGCGGCCGGATACAACCCGGCAGAAGTTGGTCGACTCAAGAAGCAGATCAAGGACGCTGTCGATCTGCGCGAGATCATCCGCAGGGCGAGCGGCGAGACGATCGACTTGAAGGCGTACGAGGCGGACATGCGCCACCTGATCGACACCTACATTGAGGCGGACGAATCGACGAGGAAGATGCCCTTCGACGACATGCCGCTGTTGGAGGTGATCGCGAAGAGCGGCATGGCGGAGGCGATCAGTCGATTGCCGAGCGAAATTCGGGCCAGCAAGGATGCTGTCGCGGAGACGATTTCGAATAACGTCCGCAGCAAGATCATCAAGGAGCACCTGAACGACCCGGCGTACTTCGATCGGATGTCGCGGCTGTTGGAAGAAATTATCGCGGACCTCCGGGCACGGCGAATCGACTACGACGCGTACCTCCAGCGCATTGCCGTGCTCGCGCAGCAAGTGCAGGTCGGCCAGTCCGCCGATCTGCCGCACCAGCTCAAGACACCGGGGATGCGCGCGCTCTTCAACAACCTGAGACTCTCCGGCACGCCTGCGCTCGAAGAATCAACACGGGAGGCTTCTCCACTGTTTGAGGTCAGCGACGAAGAGAGGCTCAGCCTTGCGTTGAACCTCGATGCGGCCGTGAAGAAGGTTCGGCCGGATACGTGGCGCGGGCATCAGGCTCGGGAGAACACGATCAAGCGCGCGTTATTGCCGTTGCTTGGCGGGAATGAGCGGGAGGTCGAGCGCATCTTCCAGATCATCAAGCAGCACTCGGAGTACTGATGTCTACGCTGCTCGAGCTGGGAGGATTTGCACTCGAAGTGGTGCGCAAGGACATCAAGAACGTTCACCTCAGCGTCCATCCGCCGAGCGGTCGCGTGCGCATCGCCGCTCCAGAGCGGATGGGGCTTGAGGTCATACGGCTGTACGTCATCACCAAGCTTGACTGGATTCGCCAGCAGCAAGGGAAGCTGAACGAGCAGGAACGTGAAGGGCCTCGTGAATACCTCGACCGCGAGAGCCACTACGTTGGGGGACGACGCCGGCTATTGAAGGTGGTCGAAGTGGATGGAGTGCCAAGCGTGCAGGTCAAGCATCGCACGCTGCATCTGACAGTCCGCCCTGGCGCCAGCGAGGCCACAAAGGCTGCGGTGCTCGCAGGTTGGTACAGGGACACGCTTCGCACGAGTGCTCAACCAATAATCGAATCCTGGGAGCACCGTCTGGCTGTGCAGGTGCGCGCGCTTTACGTCCAGCAGATGAAGACCAAGTGGGGCAGTTGCAATCCCAAGCATCGCACGATTCGCCTGAACACGGAGCTGGCCAAGAAGCCCCGGGAGTGCCTGGAGTACATCGTCGTGCATGAGATGCTGCACTTGCTGGAGTCGCCGCACACGCCCAGGTTCTTCGAGCTTATGAATTGGAACTTGCCCGGATGGCAGGAGACGCGAGCCCTGCTGAATCGCCTGCCAGCGGGACATCAGCGATGGCGCGCCTGAAAGACGCGGGCGCTCGCAAGTCATTGATTCGCGCCTATCGAGCAACAGACTTCGTCGTGAAGAACCCCCGGATCTTGATTCGCGTAGGCCACCGGTCCACGAGACTCGATCGCCTGCTGCGACTCCACCAGGTCGACAGCTGGGCATTCATGACAGCATGTAACCCAGGCTCTCGACGGCTCTCCACGTCAGTAAACGTCGCCCGAAATCGGCGACTCCTGGCCCTGCTCCGACGGCAAGGTCGCCCCGTGTTACGCGGCGAGGGCCGACCGCGACGTGGCGCGTGGGTGCCCGAGGCGAGCTTTCTGGTGATGGGAATCGCGGTCGACGATGCACTCGCCACGGGTCGCAAGTTCGATCAGATTGCGATCGTGACTGGACGGCGTGGGAGCGTGGCGCGTCTTCGGACTTGCGCGGTGAATCACCGCCGAAAACGAAAGTCCCCACCGCTCACCCAAGAGGTTCGCAAGCGGGTTACCCGCGTGAATCCACCCCACCGCGATTTCGGGGGGTGGCCTTGAACGGGCATGGTGGTGAACAGCGGAATATGGGGCTCGAAAGAACCTGAAGACACGAGTCGGTCTGCATGGGTAGCTTCCCGATGGTCGCGAGAGGTTGGAGGCCCGTTCCTCGCGCGCAGCGGCCCTGCCATGGCCTGCCCCGCGTCCCCGATCCCACACCCGACGACCGGTTTCAACGCGGCGCGACTTCGAAGAGCACGGCGCCTTCTTCGACGTCGCTCGCGTCGCGGGCCTGCACGCGCACGATCCGCGCGCGCGCCGGAAGGCCGCGCTCGGGGCGATAGACCAGCTGCGTGAAGGTCTTCATGACCTCGATCAAGCCGATCGGCGTGCCGAGCTCGAGCTCGCGGCCCGGCTCGCACATCGAGGGCTCGCCCGGGCCGCTGCGGTGGTAGAAGCGACCGCTCTGCGGCGAGCGCACCGCGAGATCCGCGCCCGATTCGTGCTTCGGACCGGACTGCGTCGATGCGGCGGCGCTCGCGGAATCGACGGCCGTGAGCTCGTAGAGCACATCGCCGTAGCCGACAGGAGCGCGCTTGCGTGCGGGTTGAGCTGAAGAGACCAGGCCGTGGACGCCGTCGGGAACGACGAGGCGCGCGCGTTTCTCGAGAGTCGCGAGCACTCCGACCGACTGACCCGGCGAGACGATCGTTCCAAGCGGAAGCGCGCCGCTGAACATCCCCACGCCGGGCGAGAGCAACTGCGTGCGCTCGCCTTGGACGCGCAGGATCAACAGGGTCGGATCCGCGTCGCTCACGCAGGCCCTTCCGTCAAGGCCGCGAGATCGTGCAGCGACCAGATGCGCGGGTTCTTGATCCGCCGCGATCCACTCGATTGATACGCCATCTCGGCCAGCGCGACCAGCCAGGGCCGCAGCTCGCTGAACTTGACGATCTCGTCGGTGTCCATCTGCGCCGCGGACTTGTAGGGCGACATGTCGCTCTCGATGCGCGCTTCGGTCTCGCGCATCCCGCTCTCGACCGCCGCGCGCTCCGCGGGATCCTTCGAAAGGATCTCGAACTCGTCGTCGAGCTTCGTGTTGAACGCCGCGATCGCCAGGGTGCGGCCTTCCATGACACTCTGGCGCGTGATCGGCGTCGAGAGCTGCACGATCGGCTCGTAGGGCAGGCCGGCCATCGCGTAGTAGCCCGCGCCCGAGGCCTTGCGCAATAGCACCGTGAACATCGGCACGCTGTTGGTGCTGTTGGTGTAGATCAGGCTCGAGCCGTAGCCGAGCAGGCCCAGGCGCTCGGCCTCGACACCGATGTCGAATCCGGAGATGTCCTGCAGCCAGACGATCGGAATTCCGTCGTCGTTGCAGGCGCGGCTGAAGGCCGAGAGCTTGGCGATGCCTTCGCGGTAGAGGATGCCCGCGGGTTTTTTCGCGCCGCGCTGCTCGACGTCGTCGATCAGGCCCTGGCGGTTGGCGACGAAGCCCATGTAGAGCCCGCCGACGCGGCCGATGCCGACCACGGTCTCGCGGCCGCGCTCCGGCATCAGCTCCCAGAACAGGCCGCGATCGACCAGGCGCGCGATGACTTCTTCGATCGCGTAGGTCATGCGGTGGTCGCTCGGGAACAGGCCGTCGAGCTCCGCGTGAGCTTCGCGCGGCGGCGCGGCTTCGACTCCGTGGCGGTAGAAATCGCAGGCGGAAGAACCCAGCCGCTCCACGTCGGCGCGGATCATCGCCAGGGCAGTCGCGTCGTCGGGCACGCGCACGTCGGCGCAGCCGGACTGGTGCACGTGGACTTCGGGGCCGCCGATGTCGAGGCTCGAGAGGTGCTGGCTCTTGGCGCCCTTGATCAAGGCCGCGCCGGCGATGACCATGTAGGCCTGCTCGGTCATGTACACGCGGTCGGAGATGATCGGCATGTAGCCGCCGCCCGCGATGCAATCGCCGAACACGCCCGCGATCTGCGGCACGCCGGCCGCGGACAGGTCCGCGTTCTTCTTGAAGATGTGGCCGGCGCCGGTGAGACCGGGGAAGGAGCGCGATTGCTCGGGCAGGTAGAGGCCGGAGCAGTCGACCAGGTAGATCACCGGCAGTCGCAGGCGCAGGGCCATGGTCTGGGCGCGCTCGATCTTCTCCGGCGTCAGCGGCCACCACGAGCCGGACGCGACCGTGTTGTCGTTGGCGATCACCATGGTCCAGCGGCCGGCGATGCGCGCGAAGGCGGTGATCACGCCGGCGGCGGGGGACTCGAGCTTGCCGAACTTGCGCTCGAAATTGACGAAGCTGCCGACTTCGAAGGTCTCGCTGCCCGGATCTTTCAAGTGCTCGAGCCGCTCGCGCGCCGTCCATTTGCCCTTGGCATGGACCCGCTCGGCGTAGCTCGCTCCCCAACCCTCGCGGATCTTCGCGCGCCGTTCCTCGAGGGTCTTCTCGAGCGCGCGCATCGCCGCGCGGTGCTTTTCGAAGCTCGCGGTGTCGAGGAAATCCGCGCGCGGATGTCCGATTGGGATCAAGGGGACTTTGGCCATGCCTTGGTTCAGCGCGCCGGCCAGCCGGGGATGGCGCGCGTGTCGTAGGTGCCGGCGCGGAACTCGGGGCTCTCGAGCACCGCGATCTGCAGCGGGATGGTGGTCGCGACGCCGTCGATGCGCGCGGCGCGCAGAGCGAGCAGGAGCGTCTGGATCGTGAGCTCGCGCGTCGGCGCGTGGGCGATCAGCTTGCCGATCGACGAATCGTAATGCGGCGAGATCTTGTCGCCCTGCGCGAGGTGCGTGTCGAAGCGGACTTTGCCTGGCCCGAGCTCGGTGGGGATTTCGAAGCGCTCCAGAGTCCCCGGCGCCGGCCGGAAATCGCGCTCGGGATCCTCGGCGTTGATGCGCACTTCGATCGCATGTCCGGACGCATGCACGTCGGCCTGGCTGAAAGGCAAGACTTCGTTCGCGGCGACGCGCAGCTGCAGCTCGACGAGATCGAGTCCGCACAGCATTTCGGTCACCGGATGCTCGACCTGCAGGCGCGTGTTCATCTCCATGAAATACAGCTCGCCCGAGGGTGCGCGGAAGAATTCGATCGTGCCCGCGCCGGCGTAACCCAATCGCGCCGTCGCGGCCGCGGCGCGCGAGCCGAGCTCCAGTCGCTGCGCTGCATCGAGCGCGGGGCTCGGTGATTCCTCGAGCAGCTTCTGGTGCTTGCGCTGGATCGAGCACTCGCGCTCGAAAAGGTGCACGGCGTGGCCGAAGCGATCGCCGAGCACCTGCACTTCGATGTGGCGGCCTCCGAGCAGGTACTTCTCGAGGTACAGCGCTCCGTTGCCGAAAGCGCTCTTGGCCTCCGCGCCCGCCTCGGCGAAAGCCGCGCGCAGCTCGCGCTCGTCGTTCGCGCGCCGCATGCCGCGTCCGCCGCCGCCCGCGTCGGCCTTGAGGATCACCGGATAGCCGACGTCGCGCGCTAGCGAGGCAGCTTCGTCGGCGTCCGCGATCAAGCCGTCGCTTCCGGGGATCACCGGCAAGCCTGCGGCCTTCATCGCCGCGCGCGCTGGGGATTTCAGGCCCATCTTCGACATGACCACGGCGCTCGGGCCGACGAAGGTGACCGCGTGCTGCTCGCACAAGGCGGCGAAGAGCGGATCCTCGGCCAGGAATCCCCAGCCCGGATGGATCGCCGCGGCGTGCGTCTGGAGCGCGGCCTGGACGATGCGCTCGCGCTGCAGGTAGCTCTCGCGCGCCGCCGACGGGCCGACGCAGACCACCTCGTCCATGGCGTCGAGCCACTTCGCGCCCATGTCGGCGATGGAAGCGATGCCCACCGGAGCGATCCCCAGGCGTCTCGACGTGCGCGCGATTCTCGCCGCGACTTCGCCACGGTTGGCGATCAGGAGCTTCTTGAACATGGACCGGCGGCCACGGTACCAGCGCGCCCCGTCGCGAGCCACGCCGATGCACATCCGGCAACGTGCGATCGCGTCGGATCGGAAGTTGGCGGCGGAGCCTGGGCCCGTATGCTGGCCTTCCATGCTGCTCGGCCCCTTTCTGCTCGCCGCCCTCGCGATCGGCGGCGATGTCCGCGCGGGAGAGCCGGCGGCGCTCGACGTCGCCACGGCCCTCGCGCAGCTGACCGCGCCCTCGGCGGCCGAGCGCGCTTCGGCCGAGCGTGAGCTCAGTCGGCTGCTGGTCGCCGCCGACGCGCCGCAGGTCGCCGCCGCGGCGCGCGGCGGATCGGCGGAGGTCCGCTCGCGCATCGCCTCGGCGCTGATGTCCGACGCGCGCCACCTGGCCCTCGCCGCCGCCCTCGCGGTGTCCGAAGATCCCGGCGTGGCGCGCACGGGGAGCGATGCCCTCGCGGGCCAGGCCGCGGCCTGGCTGCAGGCCAGCGACCAGGAGCCCGCGCCGCGACAAGTCTTCGAGCGCGAGCTCGGCGGCGCTTTTTCAGGATATTGGCGCCTGCAGATGGAGCACCGCGAGCTCGAGGATCAGCTCGATCAGATCGCGCGGCTGGTCGAGCGGCGTCGCTCCGACCGTCCGGAGTCACCGCCCCCCGCGCTGGTGCTCGATCCCGTGTTCGATG
>DATHET010000139.1:0-2599 GCA_035490315.1 Planctomycetota bacterium | reverse complement strand
GGCGTCCACGGCGGAGCCGCCGGCTTTCAGGATGTCGAGGGCGATCTGTGTCGCGAGGGGATGGCTGGTCGCGGCCATGCCGTGGGCCGCGATGATCTCCGAGCGCGTCGCGAAGGCGCGACCGTTGATGCGATCGACCTGCGCGGTCGCGACTGTGATCAGCAGAGCGGTGGAGCAACACAGCGCGGCGAAGCGCAGCAATCGATGGGGAGCCATGGCCAGGACTTTATCAGTCCCGCGGCGGGCTCCGCAGTGTCAGTCAGCGCTAGTCGTGATCGGGCCTAGCGGCGTGCGGCGCGGGAGCGCTGCTGAGCCGATCCATGAAGGCGATCCCGAGTGCGGAGAGCACGAAGATGACGTGGAGGATGGCCTGCCACTTGATGCCCTCGGGCGTGGGAAGTAGCACTCCTTCTTCTCCCCTTCCCAGTTTGCTCGCCTCGATGAACGTGCGCAGGAGGTGGATCGACGAAATGCCGACGATCGCCATCGCCAGCTTGACCTTTAGCAGGCCCGAGTTGACGTGGCTCAGCCATTCCGGCTGATCTGGGTGACCCTCGAGACCCAACCGCGACACGAAAGTCTCGTAGCCGCCGACGATCACCATGACCAGCAGGTTGGAGATCATGACGACATCAATGAGTCCAAGGACCGCGAGCATGATTTCGTGTTCGTCGAGATCCTTGAAATGCTCCCAGCTCGCGAGCGGAATCAGTTCCTTGATGAACTGCGCGACATAGACGACCTGCGCCACCGTCAGCCCGAGGTACAGCGGCAACTGCAGCCAGCGCGTGGCAAAGATCAAACGCGGAAGCGGGCGTAGCGGGAGCGGAAGGATGGGCTTGGTCATGCCTAGCGGATACCAAAAAGGTGTCCGTGACGGCAACGGCCGCCGGCCGGAATCGTGCAGGCCACGAGCGCCGCAAGTTCAGCGCATCTCGAGGGTGCCGAGAGTAATCTGACTCGCGCCGATCGTCCCACGGCTCACCATGCTCCTTGCCACACTGATCTTCGCCAACCTGTTGCAGTTTCCCGAGTCAGGCAAACCGCAGGGAACTGCGCAGGACCAATCGCTCGCCGGATTCGCGCTCGAGCGCCGGCCCTTGGACAAGAGCGCCCACGTTTTGCGCCGCGTCGCGCGGCCCGGGATGTACTTCGACGCCGTCGGCAACCGAAGCTTCACCTGCGGCCGCGAAGACGGCTCCTTCGAGTCCTGGGTCTGGCCATGGCAGATCTTCCACGACGCGCACTTCTCGTTTCGGCCCGAGAAAGCGCTCGAGCCCTTCGAGCTCGCGCGCTACGCCAGCGCGATCGAAGTCTCGCCCCACGCGACGACGCTGGCCTACTCGAGCGCCGATGCGCGCGTCGACGCCATGCTCTTCTGCCCCGACGACGCGCCAGTCGCATTCCTGTGGCTCGCCGTCGACGTCGACGCACCCGGAACGCTCAGCTTCTCCTTCCGGCCGCGCCTTCAGCCGCAATGGCCGGCCGCGATGGGCGGAGTGGCCGCGAGCTACGAGCCCACGCTCGGCGCTTTCGTGCTCTCCGAGCCCTCCGCCCGCGTCGCGGCCATGGTCGGCTCGCCGTGGGCAACGCGCGCGACGAACGGAGAGCAATACCTGCTGCCCGACGGCGCGCTGCGCTTGGAGATCGCCGTCGATCCGGCGCGGGCGCGGCGCGAGTGGATTCCGATCGCGATCGTCGCTGTCGACGGCGAGCGATCTCCTGCGCGCGCCAAGGAAGCCTATGTGTCGGCCTTGCGCGGCGCTGCAGCTCTTCTCGAGCGCCACACGAACCGCTGGGTGGAGCGCGCAGCCGCGATTCCGATTCCCTCGGTCGAGCCCGCGATCGACGAGGCCTTCTTCTGGAGCGCGGTCTCGCTGCAGCAGGGCTGGGTGCGCTCCGAAGTCCTCGGCGATGGACTCGTCGCCGGCTACGGACCAGCCGGCGCGAGCTCGCAGCGGCCGGGCTTCGCGTGGTTCTTCACCGGCGACGTGGGCTTGAACACGCCCGCGTATCTCGGCGCGGGTCTCGCGGACACGCTGAAGTTCGGCTTGCTCTTCGCGCAGCGCCATCAGCGCGAGGACGGCAAGATTCCGCACGAAGTCGTGCTCTCGGCCCACCTGTGCGATTGGTTCGCGCGCTATCCCTTCGCCTACATCCACGGCGAAACGACCGGCTTGTGGATCCACGCCTGCCGTCAGTACGTCGATCACACCGGCGACCGCGCTTTCCTCGCGCAGGTGTGGCCGGCGATCGTCGCGGGTCATCGCTGGATCCTCGCGCAGGACGGCGATGGCGATGGTCTGCCCGACAACGAGCGCGCCGGCATGGGAGCGTCGGAGATCGGCGCTCTGCGCAACAACCTCGCCACGGACATCTACCTCGCTTCGGCGAGCGCGGTCGCGATGCGCGACGTGAGCGAGCTGGCGCTCGTGCAGGGAGACCAGAAACTCGCGGGTGAGGCGCGCAGCGCAGCCGAGCGAGCCGCTAGCCGCATCGAGACGGGCTTCTGGGATGAATCGCGCGGAACGATTGCCCACGCACTGCTGCAGGATGGCACGCGATCGAATGAAATCACGCCGTGGCCGGCGGTCGCCGT
>DATHET010000138.1:0-15444 GCA_035490315.1 Planctomycetota bacterium | reverse complement strand
CCCGGTATTCCACCGCCATTTTTTACAGTCCGCGATGACGGCCTAGGCCGTCATCGCGGACTGTAAAAAATGGCGGTGGAATACCGGGTACCGGCGCTGGCGGCGAATCGAGGTACGCTTGAGGGTTGCCACCTTGATCTGACAACACCGAGAAGACCTTTCCGCATGCGCCTTTCCCTGCTGGCCCCCGCGCTCAGCGCTGCCCTGCTCGTGGTCGCCGCCTTCGCTGCCCAGACCGTTCCGACGGAGGTTCAGCAGCCGGGTACCCAGCCCCTCGAAGTCATCCCGCCCTTCTCTTCGTGGAATTGCGCCTTCTGCCATTCCAACGTCGACCCGGCGACCGAGCCCTGGTTCAACTGGGAAGGCAGCATGATGGGTCACTCCTCGAGCGACCCGATGTTCTGGGCGACCCTGGCGGTCGCGGAGCAGGACTTCAACGGAGCCGGCGACCTGTGCCTGCGCTGCCACGTGACCAAGGGCTGGATCGCCGGGCACTCGACGCCGACCGACGGTTCCGGCCTCGCGAGCACCGACCTCGACGGCGTGACCTGCGAGGTCTGCCACAAGATCGTCAACCCCGACGACTCCGAGCACGTCGGCGTGCAGAACGCTCCCTTCCTCGCCAACGACGAGGGCAACCCGAAAAAGGCCTACCGCGGCAGCGGGATGTACGTGCTCTGGGGCAGCGGCGAGCGCCTGGGCCCTTACAGCGATCCGCTGACGCCCCACGCCTGGCTGCAATCGAAGCTGCACCGCAGCGCCGACCTGTGCGCGACCTGCCACGACGTGTCGAACCCGGTGACCGGCGACCTCGCGCACAACAACGGCGCGCAGCTCCCGCTCGGACCGGGCAAGTCGAGCGGCGTGCTCGGCTCACCGATCACGGGCAAGGCCGCCTTCAACAATTTCCCGCACGAGTACGGCGTGGTCGAGCGCACCTCGAGCGAGCACCGCGCCTCGCGCCTCGCGAATCTCGCCGTCAGCGACTTCAATCAATTGCCCGCCGAGCTGAAATCGGGCGCGCTGCGGCGAGCCTACGACTTCGCGGTGGCTGGCGGACCGGGCGGCAACTACGCCGACGGAGTCGTGCGCAAGTTCACCTGCCAGACCTGCCACATGCACCCGGTCCAGGGCCGCGCCTGCAACCTGCCCTTCGCGCCGGTGCGCTCGGACGTGCCGAAGCACGACATGACCGGCGGGAACTACTGGATGAGCAGCGTCATGCAGTGGCTCGAGGCCCAGGGTCGCCTGCGCGTCGATTTCGCGTTCAATGCGCAGCAGATCGCAGCGCTCGACGCCGGAGCTCTGCGCGCGAAGGAAACACTGGCTGGCGCGGCGGGCATGACCTTGGTCGGCAACACGCTGCGCATCGTCAACCGCACGGGACACAAGCTGATCACGGGCTATCCCGAGGGCCGGCGCATGTGGGTACGCGCGCGCTGGTACGACGAGCATGGCGCCTTGCTGCGCACCGACGGCGAGTACGGACCGATCACGGCGATGATCGCGGGAGTGCCGGTGCAGGTCGACACGCTGATCGCGCCCAACGATCCCAACACCCACGTGATCGAGGTCGACAACGGGATGACGCAAGAGTGGGCCGCGCAATTGGTCGGGTTCGGCATCTCGCCCTCGATCCCACTGGCCTTCGACCGCGTCAGCGGAGCCGTGCTCCAGACCCTGGGTGGGCTGGCCGCGTCCGCGCCGGGCAGCGCGTATTCGACGCTGCACTTCGTGCTCAACAACACGCAGATCACCGACAACCGCATCCCGCCCTTCGGGCTGTCGTACGACGAGGCGCGCACCTACAACGCCTTGCCGGTGCCGCCGACACAATTCGGCAATCCGGGGCCGGGCGGTTTCTACCAGCACTGGAGCAACATCCCGCTCGCGCCGCCGGCGACGGCCTCGCGCGCGGAGATCGAGCTGCTGTATCAGCCGACGAGCTGGGAGTACATGCAGTTCCTCGCGCTATCGAACAATGGCACGAGCCCGACGCTCGCCAGCGCGGGGCAGGACATGCTCGACGGCTGGCTCGCGACGAACATGGCCGCGCCGGAAGTGATCGCGCGGGCGCAATGGGGTTGGAAGGCTCCGCGCACGTACTGCACCGCGAAGGTCAATTCGCTGGGCTGCACGCCTGCGATCGGCTGGTACGGTCAACCGAGCGCGAGCGCGAGCCAGGGCTTCCAGGTTGTCGCGCGCAATCTGCGCAACAACAAGCCGGGCTTGTTGCTGTTCAGCCGCGCGGGAAGAGCCGCGCAGCCTTTTGCCGGAGGGACGCTGTGCGTCGCCGCGCCGATCAGCCGCACGAGCGTGGATACTTCCGGCGGGCGCGCGGCTGGGAACAACTGCAGCGGCAGTTTGTCGGTCGATTTCAATCAGATCATTGCGTCAGGCCTCGATCCGGCGCTCGTGGCGGGCGTGCAAATCAACGCACAGTTCTGGGGCCGCGACGCAGCGTTCGTAGCGCCGAACAATGTGACGATGACGGATGGGTTGGAGTTCGTGATCGGACCTTGATCGGACGTACATCTACCACCAGATGTCGGTTTCTACGGACTGACATCCCCAGCCTCCCCGATACATCCGGAACCTCACGACGAGTCGGATCGTCGATCCCGCTCGATCGGGAATCGTGCACTCAAAGCCTTCGAAGATCGTTCCCTCGGTCACGAAGACTCCTGGGATTGTCTCCCAATCGCTTTTGCCCAAAGCCGGTTCCACTTCGAACCGGACGGCTTCTGGAGTTCTTTCATCACCGAATTGGTCGCACACTGCTACGCGCAATCGAATGACTTTGGACTCCGGAATTCTCGCGGCAGCTACATACACGTCATACGGGTCGGTGCATCCGCCCAGCAGTGCAAGCACGGACAGCATCGATCCCAAAGTAGACGATCGCTGCAACAGGTTCCTCGTGCTGATCATTCTTCGCGACTCGAGTTAGCAATCTCATGCTACTCGGATGCGCTTGGCGTGCGCCATTGGAAGTGCTCGAGCGATGATTGCATGCCTCCGGCGAGTATGCGCGGACCGACCTGGCGATGAGGCTCCAAACGGATTTCCAGAACGCCGTATAATCCGACCATGCTCCCCCTATTCCGTTTCATCGTTCCGATCGGCTTCGCGGCAATTGCCTCAGCGCAGAGCGCGCCGATCGTTCGCATCCACGACGACGTGACGCGCTCGCACGCGGGATCGCGCCCGCAGTCTCCATCGAGCGGCGGCTCGTACAGCTCCGCGAGCGTCTGCTCGACCAACCTCCTCACCGGCTACAACGATCCTGTCGCCGGCGGCGGCACGCTCGGTTGCGTCGCGCACGGCTTCGGCGGCACGCGCTCGGGTGTCGGCGGCACCGCCTTCTTCAGTCCGATCAGCGGCTCGCTGCGAAACCAGGCCTTCTTCATCGCCGATTCGACGGGCCTGCACACGATCGTGACCGGCTGCGGCGGTGGCGGCGGAGGCGGGCAGCCCGGAAATGGCGTCGGCGATCCTTCGCCGATCGGCGGAACGTTCAGCGGTCTGTTCAGCTTCTCGCCTGGCTGCAACGCGAACGGCGACCTGCTCTTCATGTCCGACATCAACGGCGGCTCGAGCTCGCGCGGGCTGTTCCTCTACCAGGCTGCTTCGCAGTCGATCGTCAAGGTCGCGGCGATCGGCGATGCGTCGCCTGTCGGCGGGACGCTGGTCGGAGTCGGGCCTGGCTCGATCAACGACCAGGGCACGGTGGTGTTCGCGGGCCGCGGATCCACGGGAACGAATGACCTGATCCTGAAATGGCAGAACGGCGTGCTCACGAAAGTCGCGGCGAACGGCGACCCGGCGCCCGGCGGCGGCAATTACTCCTTGCTGATCACGGAGAGCCTGGGATTCGTGGACGGCACGACGGTGTATTTCGGCCCCTTGCCCGACGTCAACAACACGGGCCTGATCAGCTTCCGCGCCATCACGAACATCGGCACGCGCGGCATCGTGATCGACAACGGCGGCGCGCAGCAGTGGTACGTGCAGGCTGGCGACGCGACGCCGCACGGCGGGACGTATCTCGACATGCAGGGCGCGATCTTGAACGACGCGGGGCAGGTCGCTTTCTTCGCCGACTGGAAGCCCACTCCGGTGACTTTCAACAGCGGTTGGTTCGTCGGCAAGCCCGGCAACTGGCGCTCGGCGCTCTCGTTCTACGATCCGGTCTCGACGGGGCAGTGCTGGGGACTCGCGTTCTCGCGCAACCCGAACCAGCCGCTCGACGAAGCTGGGAATCTCATGCAGTGGATCGCGATCGACTACGGCGGCGGCTTGCAGAAGGAAGCGCAGGTCATCTGCGCGGCTGACGGGAGCCTGACCATCGTGTCGAAACAGAGCGACCCTGCGACAGGGGGCGGGTCCTATTCGACGTACGACGCGTGGCCTTCGATGGTGAAGCTGCGCGGAACATGCGGCGCGGCGACGCCGGGTGGGCCGCACCTCAACAGCTATTTCCAGTTCACGCTGTGCACGCCGTCGCCGGCCAACTACTGCACGGCGAAGGTCAATTCGCTGGGTTGCACTCCAGTGATCGCTTCTACGGGAGCCTCGAGCGCCAGCTCGGCGTCGGGCTTCACGGTGTCCACGACGAACGTGATCAACAACAAGCCGGGCTTGTACCTGTACTCGAACAGCGGCCGAGCTGCGGTCGCGTTTCAAGGCGGCCTGCGCTGCGTCGGCACGCCGATCAGGCGCTCTGTCCCGATCAGCTCAGGCGGGAGTGCGCCGCCGAACAATTGTTCCGGCGTCTATGCGCTGGATTTCAACGCGTTCGCAGCGAGCTCGCTTGGCGGACTTCCAGCTGCCTACCTGCACATCCCCGGCACGATCGTCGATTGCCAGGCCTGGGGCCGTGACAACGGATTCACCGCGCCGAACAACTCGACCTTGTCGGCTGGATTGGAGTTTACGGTCGGAGTGTGACCGGTACGGAGTCAGGTGAGATCGTCCGCAGTCGTGCGGGGCATCCGCGCGCCGCGAGAGCGGCGCGCGGATGCCCCGCACGACTGCGGACGAATTCACCAGACTCCGTACGCTAACTGACTCCGGCAGTGACGGACTTCAGCTCGGCGACAACCAGGTTGCCGACTTCGCTTCCCTTGTGGACGCCGGTGCCGACGCCCTTCAAGCGCTTCGACCTGAGCAAATTGATCACGACTTCCTCGATCGCTACCGCCGCGCGCTTCTCGCCGAGGTAGTCGAGCATCATCGACACGGCCATGATCGCGGCGATCGGCGAGGCCTTGTCCTGGCCGGCGTACTTGGGCGCGGAGCCGTGGATCGGCTCGAACAGGCTGACTTTCCCCGGGTGCAGATTTCCCGACGCAGCGATGCCCATCCCACCCTGAATCATCGCTCCCAGGTCCGTGATGATGTCGCCGAACAGATTCGGCGTCACCGCGACGTCGAACCACTCCGGGTTCTTGACCATCCACATGCACGCGGCGTCGATGTAGGCGTGGTCCGTCTTGATGTCCGGGTATTCCTTCGCGACCTCGGCGAACACGCGCGTCCAGATGTCCTGCGCGCGCACGGCATTGGCCTTGTCGATCAAGGTCACGAGCTTGCGCTTGTTGCGCTCGCGGGCGAGCTCGAAGGCGTAACGGATCGCGCGCTCGACGCCGAGGCGCGTGTAGACCATGGTCTGCACCGCGACTTCGTGGTGCTGGCCCTTGTGCGTGAAGCCGTGCGAGCCCGAGTAGGCATCCTCGGTATTCTCGCGGATGAAGACCATGTCGACGTCCTCGGGCCGCTTGTCCTTCAAGGGACAAAGCGAAGCGTCATACAGCTTGACCGGCCGCAAGTTCACGTACAGATCGAGCTCGAAGCGGCACTTGGCGATGATGCCGTATTCGATCAATCCCACCGGCACGCGCGGGTCGCCGATCGCGCCGAGGAAGATCGCGCGCTTCTGGCGGACTTCGCTGAATGCGGACTCGGGAAAGATCTCCTGGGTCTTCAGGTAGTGGTCGGTTCCGAACGGATATTCGCTGCGGCGGATCTTGAATCCGAACACGCTGGCGGCGGTGTCGAGCACGCGCATCGCTTCGCGCGTGACTTCCGGCCCGATCCCGTCTCCACCGATCACTGCAATGTCGTATTCGGCCATGGTGCTTCTCACTGTGCGGGCGACTTCGCGGCGCGCGTCTTCTTGAACATCCCGGGAACGTAACTGGTGATCCTGCCTTCGATGGCGGAGGCAGCGACGGAGAGCGGCGAGGCCAGGTACAACTGGCCCGGGCCGCTGCGGCCGCTGAAATTCCTGTTGATCGCGCTCACGGTGACCTGCTCGGGCGCGGAGGAGACTCCGGGACCGCAGCCGATGCAAGCGCCGCAGCCGGGGTTGATCACCTCGACTCCGGCGCGTGTGAACACGTCGATGTAGCCTCGTGCCTCTGCGTAGTTGCGCACCGTTTCGCTGCCGAATTGGAGCACCATGCGCACGCCGGGGGCGACGCGCCGTCCGGAGGCGAGGGCTTCCTGGAGGACCTGGGCGTAGTAGTCGAGGTCGTGCTCCTTGCCCGCGGTGCAGGAGCCGGCGTAGGCGATGTCGATCTTGACTGGAGCGAGGTCCTTGATGCGCGCGCCGTAGGTCGGGTCGCCGGGGCGCGCGACCATCGGCTCGATGTTCGAGAGGTCGATCGAGTGCACGCCGCCGTGGTAGTGGGCGTCGGCATCGGGGCTGACGAAGGCGGCGCTGATTTGCGCGGCGGTGCGACCCGGCCTGCGCGCGGCGAGCCATTCGGCGGCCAGCGCATCGCCCTCGCAGATTCCGCTGCGCGCCGTGCACTCGGTCGCCATGTTGCATAGGGTCGCGCGCTCGTCCATCGAGAGGCTCGCGAGCCCAGGCCCGCCGAATTCCATCACGCGGTCGAGCGTGTCCTCGCGCACCGCGTAGGTCTCGAGGATGTGCAGCATCACGTCCTTCGCGGTGGTCCCGGCGGGCAGCGCGCCGGTCAGCTCGAAGCGGATCGATTCCGGCACCTTGACGAACGTGAAGCCCGAATAGATGAGACCCGCGTACTCCGTCGCGCCCACGCCCCAGGTCAGCGCGTTGTTGCCGCCGCCCATGCAGGTGTGGCTGTCGGTAGCCTGGATGAAATCGCCGGGGTCGACGAAGTGCTCGCGCGCGACCTGGTGGCAGATGCCGGGCGAGACTCCGTCCTTCGCGGAGTAGTCGCACACGCCGGTGTGGCGCTGGAACTCGCGCTGCAGGCTGCGCAGGGTCTCGATCTGGGGCAGGAAGGGCGCCATGCGCGCCACGCCGTCGGCGTAGAGCAGGTGGTCCTCGAACACCGCGAGCTTCGCGGGATTCTGCACCTGGTAGTCCGGCCCGTATTCCTGGGCCAGGAAGTAATGCACCTGGGCGGTGGTGAACTCGTGGCTGTAGCCGCCGTCGACGCGCACCAGGCAGGCATCGTTCGGTTGCAGATAGCTGCGCTCGGATTTCGCGCCGACCAGGTGCGAGGCGAGGATCTTCTCGGCCATGGTCATCGCGCGCGATTTCGTCGGCGGCGCGGGGACCTTGAGATCGCCGCGCTGGTACTTCGCGATGAACGGGAACAGGCCGCCGCACTCGAGGGTCGCGCGGGTCACGGGGTCGAAGCGCGAGGTGAATTCCTCGAGCGGAATGCTCTCACCGTTCTGCAGGCGATCGAGCAGGGCGTAGCCGCCCATCAGCTGCCCGAGGTTGATGTTGTTGCGCAGGTGGATCGGCGCGAAGGACGAGGCGATCACCAGGTGGATGCCCGACCACTTCTCGCACTGTGGAGCGGTTTCGCGCGACGAGCCGGTGCCCTTGCGAGCGCCGGAGACGATCACTTCGAATCCGCCGTCCATCAAGGCGCGCCTCTCGAACACGCGCTTCTGCGCCTTGTCGATCAATCCGGCGTAGGCGTCGAGCGCGATGTCCTCGGGCTTGTGGCGGAAGCAGACCCAGGCCGGCGTCATCACGTCGGTGTTGATGTCGTCGAGCAGATCGACGGGATCGACCTCGCGCATCTTGTAGTCGACCTCGCCGCGCAATTGACGGCGGATCAGCTCCAGGTCCTTGAACAGGAACAGGACGCGCTTGCCGGGCGTCAGGGCGACGGTGCGCCGCCCATCGGCTTGGGTCGAGATCAACGGATTCACGAAGAAAGCTTTAGCTCTGCGTGTTCTCGATCAGGACAGCGATGCCCTGACCGCCGCCGATGCAGGCGGATGCGATTCCAAAGCGCTTCTTCGAACGGCGCAACTGGTACATCAAGGTCAACACGAGGCGCGTGCCGGTCGCCCCGAGCGGGTGGCCGAGCGAAATCGCGCCGCCGTTGACGTTGCAGCGGTCGCGGTCGAGGCCCAGCTCCTTTTCGCAAGCGAGGTACTGGGCCGAGAAGGCCTCGTTGATCTCGACGAAATCGACCTGGTCGAGCTTGATGCCGGCGCGCGCGATGCAATTGCGGATCGCGGGCACCGGGCCGATGCCCATTTCCTTGGGATCGACGCCGGCCATGCCCCAGGCGCGGATCACGCCGAAGACGTCGAGCTTGTCGGCCTTGGCGCGCTCGGAGGTGGTCAGCACGACCGCCGCGGCCCCATCGACGATTCCGCTGGCGTTGCCGGCGGTCACCGTGCCGTCCTTGCCGAAGGCGGCGCGCAGCTTGGAGAGTGCTTCGAGCGTCGTGTCCGGCTTGATGTGGTCATCGGTCGCGACCACTTCGTCGCCCTTGCGGCCTTTGACGGTCACCGGCGCGATCTCCTCCGCGAAGCGACCTTCTTTCACGGCCGCCGCGCCGAGCTGGTGGCTGCGCAGAGCGTAGACGTCCTGCTCCTCGCGCGAGATCGACAGGCGGCGCGCGAGATTCTCCGCGGTCTGCGCCATGTAGAGCCCCGCGACCGGGTCCATCAAGCTTGCGAACAGCAGATCTTGCATCTGCGGCGCGGTGCCGAAGGGAAAGCCCGTGCGTCCGCCGTAGAGCACGTAGGGCGCCTGGCTCATGTTCTCCATGCCGCCCGCGAGCACCGTCTTCGCTTCGCCGAGCAGGATCATCTGCGCGCCGCTGACGATCGACTGCAGACCCGATCCGCACAGGCGATTGACGGTCAAGGCCGGAACGGATTGCGGCAAGCCCGCTTTCAAGCCGACGTGGCGCGCGCCGTAGATCGCGTCGCTCGAAGTCTGCAGTGCATTCCCGATCACGACATGGTCGACGGTGTTCGCCGCGACTCGCGCGCGCTCCAGCGCCGCTTTCGACGCGTGCACCGCGAGGTCGATCGCGCTGACGTCCTTGAACTTGCCGTAACCGGGGGTGCCGACGTACTCGCACATGGGAGTGCGCGCGCCGCCGACGAGAACTACTTCGTTAGCCATGAGTCGTGTTCCAGATCCAGTTGCGAATCGAGTCGGTTATTTGCCGGGAAAAACCGGCTTGCGCTTCTCGAGGAAAGCGCTCATGCCTTCGCGCATGTCGGCGGTGGTCGAGGCCAGGCCGAACATGTCGCTCTCGATCACTTCCCCTTCCTGTTGGCTCATGTTGAGCCCGCGTGCAATGGTCTCGAGGGCGAGGGCGAGGGCAATCGGCGAGCGCGAGAGCAGCTTGCCGACCAGTTCCTGGGTGCCGGCCGCCAGGGCCGCGGGCTCGAACACGCGGTTGACGATGCCCACGCGGTGGGCTTCTTCGGCGCTGAACATCTCGCCGGTGAGCACCCATTCGCGCGCCACGCCGGGACCCGCGATCCGCGCCAGGCGCTGGGTTCCGCCGTAGCCCGGGATGATGCCGAGCGAGACTTCGGGCAGGCCCATGCGCGCCGTGGTCGCCGCGGTGCGCAGCGTGCAGGCCAGAGCGAGTTCCAGCCCGCCGCCGAGCGCGAAACCGTTGATCATCGCGATCGAGGGCTTGCCCAGGCGCTCCAATCGCGCGAACACCTGCTGGCCGAAGAAGGCCTTGCCCTTGGCTTCCATCGCCTGCATCTTCGCCAGCTCGTTGATGTCCGCGCCGGCGACGAAGGCCTTGTCGCCCGAGCCCGTGACCACCAGGGCGCGCACGCTCGGATCGTCGCGGACCGCGTCGAAAGCGTGGGCCAGCTCCGTCAAGGTCTGGTGGTTGAGCGCGTTGAGGACCTTCGGCCGGTTGACCGTGATCGTCGCGACGCTGTCGGACGTGGCGAGTGAGATGTTTTCGTACGCCATGTCGCTCAGGCCTTCGCGGCCGGACGCTTCACCGTGACCTTGGTGACCTTGACCGGCGTGACGGGCTTGGAGTTCTCTCCGCGTGCGGACACCACGGGCGCCGTGGCGATCTTGTCGAGCGTCGCCACGCTCTCCGCGCCGGCGAGCTTGCCGAAGGCCGTGTACTGCTTGTCGAGGAAAGCCGCGTCGCCGTGGCAGACGAAGAACTGCGAGCCCGCGGAGTTCGGATCCTGCGAGCGCGCCATGGAAATGATGCCCTTGACGTGCTTCGTGTCGTTGAACTCGGCCTTGATCTTGTATCCGGGGTCGCCGGTGCCGGTGCCCTGCGGACATCCGCCCTGGATCATGAAGCCCTTGATCACGCGGTGGAAGATCGTGTTGTCGTAGAAGCCCTTCTCGGCGAGCTTCAGGAAGTTCTCGACATGGCCGGGCGCCTTGTCGGGAAAGAATTCGAAAGTCATCGGGCCGGCGGTGGTCTCGACGAGCGCGGTCGCGCCTTGCAGTGCTTTGCTCATGTCTTTGGTTCTCTGGCGGAGGATCGGATCACTTCGCTGCCGGAGCAGCGAGGACCACGGTGGCTTTCAGGATCTTCTGGACTTCGTTGGGCTTGTCGCTGGCGTCGCGCGGCGTCGCCGCGATCGCATCCAGGGTCTCGTAGCCCGCGATCAACCGGCCGAAGGCGCTGTAGCCGCCGTCGAGCCCGGGATTGGCCGCGTGCATGACGAAGAACTGGCAGGAGGCCGTGTCCTTCAGGGGATCCTGGGTCGGGTTGCGCGCGAATCTCTGATCGCCCTGGCGCGCCATCGACAACACGCCGCGCTCGTGCTTGCGGTCGTTGAACTCGGCTTTCAGCGTCCGCGGCCCGTTGCCGGCGCCCGAAGCCGTCGGATCGCCGCCCTGGATCATGAACCCCGGGATGATCCGGTGGAACGTTGTGCCCGAATAGAAGTTCGTGTACGACAGATCCAGGAAGTTGCGCACGTGCATCGGCGCCGCCTCGGGCCAGAACTCGACGATCATGTCGCCGCGATTGGTCTGCAGCAGCACGTTGTATTTCTTGAGGTCGTCGGTCGGCACCGACTTCTCGTCCATGAAATTGAGGCCCGCCGATGCGGGGTTCATCATCACGATCTTCGCCGGCTTGTCGTCCCCGATGCCCTTGGCGAAGCCGAGCTCGAAGTCCTTCTCGACCTTGAGGTAGGGCCCGAGGTCGAGATCGAGCACGACTTTCGCGCCTTCCGGCAAGGTCATCGAGCCCTTCTCCTCGCGCTCGGCGAGCGGCTTGCCGTCGACCGTGAAGGCCGAGGGCGTGAGCAGCCAGCCTGCGACCACCGTGCCGCCGGCGGGCGCGGTCAATTCGAGGTGGACGTTGAAGGCTCCGCCTCCCAGGCAGCGCGTCGGCGCCTTCCACTTGATGTCAGGACCTGTGGTCGCCGCCTTGCGCTGGTCGCTTTTCCCTTCGGCTTTCTGAGCGAATGCAGCGAGCGGCAGCACCGCGATCACGAGAGCGAGAATCGTCGGAATGAGTTTCATGCTTTCTTGTCCCCTTCCCACTTGTAGAAGCCCTCGCCGCTCTTGCGGCCGAGCTTGCCTTCTTTGACTTTCTTGCGAAGTATTTCCGGGATCGCGAAGGCGGGCTCTTTCGGGAAGCGCTTCACCCAGCCTTCGATGATCGCGAGTGTCGTGTCGAGGCCGACGTAATCCGTCAGCGTGATCGGTCCCATCGGATAGCCGCAGCCCAATTGCATCGCGGCATCGATGTCTTCCTTCGTCGCGTCGCCGCGCTCGAGCATCATCAAGGCCTGGGACATGTAGGGCACCAGCAGGCGGTTGACGACGAATCCCGGCGTGTCCTTGCAGGCGACCGGCGTCTTGCCGCAGGACTCGCCGAAAGCGCGCGCGGCGGCGAAGGTCTCGTCCGAGGTCTGCGGCGTGCGCACCACCTCGACCAGCTTCATCAGTTGCACGGGGTTGAAGAAGTGCAGGCCGACCATGCGATCGGCTCGGCCGGACACCGCGGCCATCTCGGAGATCGAGAAGGACGAAGTGTTCGAAGCCAGGATCGTCTCCTTCTTGCAGATCGCGCCGAGCTCCTTGAACAGGGCGAGCTTGACGCCGAGGTCCTCGACGATCGCCTCGACGACCAGGTCGCAATCGGCGAGGGCTTTCTTGTCCAGCGTGCCGCTGATCCGCCCGCGCACCGCCGACGCGTTGGCCTTGGCCTGCTCGAGGGTCGCCTTGCCCTTCTCGACTTCCTTCTCGGCGAGCTTGGCCAGGCTCTTGTCGATGCGCGCGAGGCCAGAATCCAGGAAGCGCTGCTCGCTCTCGAGCGCGATCACCGTGGCGCCGCCTTGCGCGGCGACTTGCACGATGCCGTGTCCCATCAGCCCGCAGCCGATCACTCCGACTTTCTTGATCACCATGAGGTTCTTTCGAAGAGGTTCAGCGGGCCTGTGCGTGGAACGCGGTCGCGATCCCCAGGCCGCCGGAAATACACAGGGTCGCCAGTCCGTGCGCGGCGCGCTCGCGGCGCATCTGGGCCAGCAGGGTGACGACGATGCGCGCGCCGGTGGCTCCGATCGGATGGCCGAGGGCGATCGCGCCGCCGTTGACGTTGACACGCGCCATCGGAAGCTTCAACTCGTGGTCGCAGGCCAGGACCTGGGCCGCGAAGGCTTCGTTGAGCTCGATCAGGTCGTAGCTGGCGACGGGCAGGGCATTCAGGGCCTCGAGCTTGCGCACCGCGGGCACGGGACCGATGCCCATGACCGAGGGCTCGACGCCGGCTTCGGCGCTGTGGCCGAGATAGGCCAGGGGCTCGAGCGAGAGCTCGCGCGCCTTCTCGGCGCTCATGACGAGCAGGGCCGCGGCTCCATCGGTGATTCCAGAGGAATTGCCCGCCGTCACCGTGCCGTTGGCCGGATCGAAGACCGGCTTCAATTTGCGCAGGTCCTCGATCGTCGCTCCGTCGCGCGGGTGCTCGTCCACGCTGACCACCGTCTCGCCTTTCTTAGACGGCACTTTGACCGGCGCGATCTCGTCCGCGAAGCGGTTCTCCTTGCGCGCAGCTTCGCATTTCCGCTGGCTCGCCAGGGCGAGCTCGTCCTGGGCGTCGCGCGAGATCGACAGCTGCTTCGCGAGCTTCTCCGCCGTCTCGCCCATCAATAGCTTGGACATCGGGCAGAGGAATCCGTCCTGGTACATCGCGTCGACCAGCGGCGCGTGGCCGAGGCGGTAGCCGGTGCGCATCTGCGGCAGGAGGAAGGGCAGACGGGTCATGCTCTCCGCTCCGCCGGCGATGGCGACCGAGCAGCGTCCCGCGCGGATCGAGTCGGCGGCGAGACTCAAGGCCTTGAGGCCGGAGCCGCAGGCCATGTTGACCGTCCAGGCGGTGGTCTCGACCGGCAGGCCCGCTCGCACCGCGATCTGGCGCGCCGGATTCGGGCCGCCGCCGGCCTGGCGCGCGTTGCCGAAGATCAGCTCCCCGACCTCTCCCGGGGCGAGGCCGGAGCGCTCGAGCAGGGAGCGCACGACGCTGGTGCCCAGGTCGGCCGCCGACAGGTCGCTGAAGCCGCCCATGAATTTCCCGATCGGGGTCCTGAGCGCGTGGGTGATGACCACGGTCGTACCGGTCGGTCGGGCAAGCGAAGGCATCGAATCAGAGGTCGCGGAGGGGAATGGGGTGGAGCTCGCCGGGCCGCGGGACTGGCCTCGGGAAGAGTTTGGGGCGAACGAGGATAGGCGCCCCCTCCCGCGACCGCAAGGCGGCGCGCGAAGCACATTTCGGGGTTTGCGCGGGCCCTCGCATGACCGATGATCGCGGGGGTCGCCCGCGCGACGATCCTCACGCCTCTCCTCGGGCTTTTCCCCGCGCGCTGTTCACAACTCCTTGAGCACTCCGCCCCTCGAGCCTGATTCCGATCCTGCCCGTGCCGGTTCGTCGCCGGCCTGCAGCAAGACCGTCGGCGCGGCGGAGCCTCGGTTCGCGCCGAGTACACGAGTGGAGCGGCTCGCAGCGGTTCGCCAGCGCGTGCGGACCCTGGTCGACCTGCTCGACGATCCTTCGCCGACCGTGTGGACCCAGGTGCGCCGCGAGCTGGAGCGACTGGCGCGCCCCGCGGCAAAGCTCCTGCGCCGCGCCTGCGACGATCCTTCGCCTCTGGTGCGTTCGCGTGCGCGAGCCCTGATCCTGGCCCGCGGACGGCGCGGCGTGATCCGCCGCATGATCGCCTTCGCGTCGCGGCGCGAGATCGATCTGGAGAGCGGGCTGTTCCTGCTCGCGCGCCTCGAGCAACCCGACCTCGACGTGCGGCCCTACCTGATCCAGTTCGATGCGCTGGCCGCCGAGGTGCTGCGCCGAGTCGAGTCGCGGCCGCCGACTCTCGAGCGCTCCCTTGCACTGGTGGCTTACCTCTCCCAGGAGATCGGCCTCGCGGGCGACACGGACGATTACCACCACCCCGACAACATCTACGTGCACCGTGCCCTCGAGCGCAAACGCGGCATGCCTTTGACCTTGGCGGCGATCTACCAATCGGTCGGACGTCGCGCGGGCATCCAGTCGGCTCTGGTGCCCTTGCCGGGTCACGTCATGCTGCGCGTGCGCGGAGGCGGCAAGAGCGCGCTGGTCGATGTGTTCCAGGGGGGCGCCCAGCGCAGCGAGCGCGAAATGCTTCAGTACCTCGCCGGGCTCAACCTGCCCTTCCAGCCGAGCTGGTTCCGCGACGCGGACGACGCGTCGATGTTCCAGCGCCAGGTGGCCAATCTGAAAACCAGTTACGCACAGCGCGGGCTGAAGCGCGAAGCCCACGGGCTCGCGAGCGTGATCGCCGTGCTCGAACGCCGTGCGGCCCTCGCTGCCAGCGGCGGCCGCGTCTGATGGGTTCCAACTTGATTCCCGAGCAAAACCGACCGTCCGAACTGCCCGAAGTCATCGCCGCGCCGATCCTGGTGCCGATGTTTCCGCTGCAGGACGTCTACCTGTTCCCCGGCACGTTCATTCCCCTGCACATCTTCGAGCCGCGCTACCGCCAGATGGTCGAGGATTCGCTCGACGGTCCCGGGCGCATCGTGATCGCTTCGCCGCTCGAGGACGGGACGGGATCCTTCGCCGCCACGCCGCCGGTGCACCCGATCGCGGGCCTGGGCGAGATCGCGCGGCACGAGCGGCTGGAGGACGGTCGGTTCATGATCTGGCTCGCCGGTCTGACGCGCGTGCGCATCGTCGGCGAGCTCAACACCGATCGGCT
>DATHET010000137.1:0-10310 GCA_035490315.1 Planctomycetota bacterium | reverse complement strand
GCCTTCCTTATTGATAAAAGGTGGTGCTCGCTTGGGGAGTCGGGTCAAGGTTCTGATGGTGGAAGACGATGAGGTGATCGCCGATGCGCTTTCCTTCATGCTGACGGGCGCGGGATTCTCGGTCGAGGTGGCCCACAGCGGCCGTGAGGGACTCGCGATGGTCGAGACGTTCGCCCCGGACGTCGTAGTCATCGATCTCTCGCTGCCCGACGTCGGCGGCGACGTGGTCGCCTTTACCATTCGCAGCGACTGGCCCGAGATGGGACTGATCATCTCGACGGGCCACGACCGCCCGGCGCAGCTCGAGCGGCTGCTCGGCGACGGCCGCACGCTATTTCTTCAGAAGCCGTATGACGTGGACAGTCTGGAGGCGATGATCCGCGGCCTCGCGGATTGACGGGGGAGGAGAGGCTGGTCGAGCTCTGGACCGGACGGCGGCGATCGTAGAAAGCTATGCCGAGGCGCTAGGTCAGTCAGACGGCGGCTTGCAATCCACTGCACACCATCGAGAGAAGGATGGCCCGATGGCTCCTGATGATGCGCGACCGGGTGACTTCCGAGGAACTGAAGCTGACGCAGGAGTTCCTCTCCCACATGCTCGGCACCCGTCTCGCCGGGGTGAACGAGGCGCTGCAGACGCTGACCCTCAGCGGTCTCGTGAAACACCGCCGGAACAGCATCACCATCCTCGATCGTGAAGGGCTCGAAGCCGCCGCGTGCGAGTGTTACGCGCTCGTGAAAGCGGAGACGGGGCGAGCGTTCGAGATGTGATCGGCTCGAGGGATGGAGGGAGTGGTGCCCAGGGACGGAATCGAACCGCCGACACGAGGATTTTCAGTCCTCTGCTCTACCAACTGAGCTACCTGGGCAGGAGTCCCTCGAAGAGCGGCGCGGAAGATACCATACGCGCCGGCCGTGGCAAGCGTTGAGTTAAACGCCTCGCCGCGCCATTCATTCCGCGCGGGAGTTGTCCTCGCGACCGCCATGCTGACGGCCGGCGGTCCGCTGCGCAGAGATGACAAACGCCGCGAAAGCGTCTTCGCGGCGTTTGCTGGCCGAGCCTTCCGGCTGCCTACGAGGTTAGCTGTCGGATTCGGGCTGGAAGCCCTAGGAGCTTTTGGCTCCATTCACCCCGGACGGTGGCAAGCCGTCGCTTTGGTTCCCCCGTTCCCCGGCGCCGAGGATTAGGCGGCAAGGCCGCCACCATGAATGGCGACGGGCGGAGTCTACGCCGCAAGACCTCCGAGGGCAACCGGCAACTGGGAACCTGTAACTGACAACGGCAACCGGCACGCGACCGCCGGTATACTCTCGCCGATTGGAAAACGACGTCTCCGAATTCGAGCGGCGGCTCGGATACACGTTCGTGCAGCGCGACGTCCTGCGTCGCGCGCTCACCCACAAGTCGTACTCCCACGAGGCCAAGGACGCCGACGTCCGCCACAACGAGACCTTCGAGTTCCTCGGCGACTCCGTCCTCGGATTCGTGATCGGCGACCTGCTCTTCCGACACTTTCCTCAGCTCGACGAAGGCGCTCTGTCGAAGATGAAGGCCTTCCTCGTGAGCGCGCCGAGCCTGGCCGCCAAGGCCCGCGAGTACGGGATGGGCGAGGTCATCCTGCTGGGAGTCGGCGAGGAGAAGACCGGCGGACGCAGGAAGGACTCTCTCCTCGCGAACCTCTTCGAGGCCGTGATCGCAGGCATCTATCTCGACGGCGGCGTCGACGCCGCACGGCAGCTCCTCGAGCGCTCCTTCCTCGGCGACATCGCGCGGATCGACGAGGAGAACCTCCTCTTTCAGGACTACAAGACCGCGCTGCAGGAGCTCGCACAGGGCAAGGGTCTGCAGCTTCCCGACTACAGCGTCGTGGCGGAGGTCGGCCCCGACCACGACAAGAAGTTCATCGTCGAAGTGCGCCTCGGCGACCTGACCGCGCGAGGCGAGGGATCGTCCAAGAAGGAAGCGCAGCAGCAGGCCGCACGGCAGGCACTCGGCGAATTCGGGGCGCGATACGGAACGTAACCATGTTTCCGCCGTGCGCGTCCCGCGCGCAAAGCTCGCGGTGGTGTTCGCGGTCCTCCTCGCGCTGATCGTTCCCGCCCGTGCCCAACGGCCCACCGATCTCGATCGCATCCGCACCGACATCACGCGACTGCGCGGGCGCCTCGAGGAAGTGCGCAGACAGGCGCAGTCGGCTGCACGCGAGCTCGAGGAGGCGGAGCTGGAGCTCGGGATCCGGACCAGCGAGCTGGAGCTGGCCGCGGCCGCGGAGACGAAGCTCGCCGGCGAGCAGACGCAGATCGAGAACCAGATCGCGGTGCTCGTGCCGCGCATCGAGCGACAGAAGAAGGATCTCCGCAGGCGCCTGGTCGCTCTCTACAGACTGGGGGGGCTGAGCTACATCCGGCTCGTGCTCGCGCTCGAGGACGATCACGATCCCATCGAGGCGATGTCGATGCTGAGCTATCTGGTGTCGCGGGACGCGCGCCTCGTCTCGCGGTTCCAGGCGTCCCGCGAGCAACTCGCCGGCAAGCAGGTGGAGCTCGCCGATCGCCGGCAGCGGCTGGCGCGCACGCGCGCCGTCGTGGAGGAGCGCCGTCGCGCGGTCGCTGCGGCCGTGCAGCAGAAGGAGCGCGTGCTGGCCCGGCTGAAGACGGAAGAGAGCGGTGCGACGCAGGAGCTCGCAACGCTGGAGGAGAAGGCGCGCCGGCTGCAGCGCCTCATCGACTCGCTCTCGCAACAGAAGCCCGGGATCCTTCCTCCCAGCGACATCCGCAGCGTGCAGGGCGCGCTGGCCTGGCCGGTGGAGGGGAAGGTCCTGGAGCGCTTCGGACGGCAGCGTAACCCGAAGTTTGCAACCTATACGGTGAACAACGGCCTGAAAATCGAGGCGGCCCCGGGTACGCACGTGCGTGCCGTGTTTCAGGGAACAGTTCTATTTTCGCAATGGTTCAAAGGATACGGAAACCTGGTGATTCTGGATCACGGCAATCGCATCTTCTCCCTCTACGGCAACCTGAAGCTGTCCACGGTGGCGGTCGGCGATCGCATCGCCACCGGCCAGCCGATTGCAGGTGTCGGAGAGAGCGAGGAAGCGACGGGCGGACATCTCTACTTCGAGATCCGCAACGACAACCGTCCGGAAGATCCTGCGAAGTGGTTGCGGTGAGAGAGCTCACGAGAAAGCTGACATGACGAAAAAGAAAGTCGCGTTCCTGGCCGTATCCCTGGCGTTGCTCGTCACGCTGCTCAGCGGCGCGGTCTTCGGACAGGCCACGCAGAAGAGCAACGTGTATCGATACCTCAGCATCTTCTCCGAGGTGTTCGACCTGGTGCGGAGCAACTACGTCGACCAGGTGGGGTCCGACAAGCTGATGGACGGAGCGTTCTCCGGGGTGACCGACGCGGTCGACGAGTTCAGCTACTACGTGCCGCCGTCGCAGATGGCCGCGTATCGCAAGTTCGTCGACGTCGAGGACAACGGCCTCGGCCTCGTCGTGACGAAGCGCTTCGGCTATGCCTACGTGGTCGCTCCCGTCGCCGGCTCCCCCGCGGAGAAGGCCGGCCTCGACGCCGGGGACTTCATCGAGCAGATCGACGGTCAGCCGACGACGCGCATGGCGGCGTGGCAGATCCGGAGCGCCCTGAACCAGAACGGTCCGGTCAAGCTCCAGGTCCTGCGCGGCGGCGAGACGCATCGCGAAGACATCACCGTATCGCCGGCCTCGTACCATCCCGTCGCGCTCGAGAGCGACACGCGCTCGGGCGTCGCCTACATCAAGATCCCGTATTTCGAGAAAGGCAGCGCGCAGCAGTTCCGCGCCGCCCTGGAGACCGTGCGCCAGCGCAACCTCCGCAAGCTCATCGTCGACCTCCGCGGCAACGCCGCTGGATCCGTGGATGAGGCGATCGCGGCGGCCGACGACCTGTTGACCAGCGGTCTCATCACCGCGCAGGAGGGCCGCAAGCTCGAGCCGAAGAAGTGGCAGGCCGATCGCGCGACGTCGTACGACGGCGACGTGCAGGTGCTCACCGATCTCTCCACCGCAGGCGGAGCCGAGGTGTTCGCGGCGGCGATCCGTGGCAACAGCCGCGGGAAGGTCGTGGGCGTGACGACCTACGGCAAGGCCATCGTGCAGAAGTTCATCCCGCTTCCCAGCGGCGGCGGCGTGCAGATGACGATCGGCCACTTCACGAGCCCGGACCTCAAGGCGATCGGCGATGCAGGCGTGAAGCCCGACGTGATGGTCGATCTCTCCTCGCAGGCACTGCGCGACCCGAAGGACAAGGGGACGAAGGAAGAGGAAGAGGACCTCATTCTCAACAAGGCGCTGCAACTCTTCGGGGCCGAGCAGATCCATCTGAAGAAGGCCGCATAGAGCAGCGCGCGCGTTACAATCGTCCTGCGCATGAAAGGCCGGGCGGAACGAACGCGCAGCTCATTTCGAACGCTATCGACGCTGATGGCCATCCCCCTCGCGGGGATGGCCATTTTCTTCTTGTGGCAATGGTGGAACGGTGGGATCACGCCGGAGCAGGCAGCCGTTCAGACGAAGGCGGCGGTGCTCGCACCGCGACCGGCGTCCGTGGCGGAGAAGACCAATCCCTCGATGCCTGCCGCGCCTCCTCCTTCTCCTCACGCCGCCGCCAGGCACCGGTCCGTCGAGGAGCCTTCGGGGCACGACGGCGCGATCGTCCTGATCATCGACGACCTCGGATTCGACGGCCAGCCACTGGAGCGCATCATGGCGCTCGATCCCAACGTCAACCTCGCGATCCTGCCCAACGGAACGCGCGCGACCGACTTCGCGGAACGTCTGCACGCGCGCGGCTTCGAGGTCCTCTGCCATCTCCCCATGCAGCCGCGTGGCCGCGAGCGTCCCGGGCGCAACGCGATCCTGACGTCGATGTCGGACGACGAGATCGCGCGCGCCACGCGGGAGAATGTCGGCGCGATCCCGTATGCGATCGGCGTGAACAACCACATGGGATCTCTGGCCACGGCGGACCGCCGCGTGATGACGAGCGTCCTCGGCGCCCTGCCGTCGGGGATGTACTTCGTCGACTCGCGCACAGGCTCACGCTCGGTGGCCGCAACGGTCGCGCGGGAGATGAACGTGCGCACGGCCACGCGCAACGTCTTCCTCGACGACGTAGTGACCGAGCGCGCCGTGCGCCAGCAGGTGGCCGCGCTCGCCGACGCCGCCCGCCGCCGCGGCATGGCCGTCGGGATCGGCCATCCTCACGCCGTGACGCTGCGCGTGCTCGCCGAAGAAGTCCCGCGCCTGCGCAAGCTCGGCTTCCGCTTCGTGAGGGCGAGCGAGGTGGTGCGGTAGTACCGAGTTCTCAGTTCTCAGTTCTCAGTGCTGAGTGCTGAGTGGAGTGCTGAGAGACGGTTCTCTAGATCGGTTGGTGGGTCTGTCACGTCCCCCTCATCCGCCCCGCGAAGCGGGGCACCTTCTCCCCCCAGAAGCGGGGGGAGAAGGGTCTCGATGGCCAGGACGCTGCTCCCCCGACCGAGATCCTTCTCCCCTCCGCAGAGGGGAGAAGGTGCCCCGCTTCGCGGGGCGGATGAGGGCTGGCCTTCGAGGCAGGATCCGCTCAGCCGTGCCGTCGCACACTCGCCGGCTGGCAGCCGGCGGAACGGCCGGCCAGCGGCCGGCGCTACGCAGCACTCGGCACTCAGCACCCGGCACCAACGCAGAACTGAGAACCGAGAACTGAGAACCCAGAACCCCCCGGGTTGACCCTTCGCCTCACTCACTGTCTACTGCGCGCGAATGCTTCTCGCTCTCTTTCTCATCGACTCCGCGGCGGGTCTCTACCTCTTTCTTCCGCTCGTCGGGCGGCGGAACGCCGGCGTGAAGTTTTACCGGATGATCCTCATGATCTGCGGTGCGCTTGCGATCGGTGCGGCGCTCGCGCACGCGATGGCGGGGCGGCGCGATCTGGCCATGGCCGACGCGGCCACCGTCGCTCTGGCGGTTCTCGTGCTGCTCGTCCTCCGCTATCCGAAGCGGCTCGTGTTCCGCGCGTCTGCTGCGCTGCTGGGCGCGGCGCTCGTGGCCGCAGCGGTGCTCGCGTACGACGCCGCGGTGCGTCCGGCGCATCCGGCCTGGAGCCTCGCCGGCGCGCTCGGCTCGATCGCGCTCCTCGGCAGCGTCAACCTGGCCATGCTTCTCGGGCACTGGTACCTCGTGGTGCGAGGCATGTCCATCGATCCGCTGACACGCCTCACGAAGGCCACGCTCGCGGCGGCGGTCGCGAAGGTGCTCATCGTGGCGATCGCGCTGGCGGCACACTGGCCCTCGCCGGTCGCGAAGGACATCTTCTTCCTGATGCGCGCGGGGTGGGGGCTGCTCGGGCCGCTGGCACTTTTTCCGATGGTGTGGGGGACCGTGAAGATCCGCTCCACGATGGCCGCGACGGGCATCCTCTACGTCGACGTCGTCGCGGTGATCATCGGCGAGGTTCTGGGGGGCTGGCTGGCGGCAATGACCCACATTCCGCTCTGAATAATCCGTCTCCCTGAAAGCCGGCTCTGCTAACATCCGCGCTCCCTTTCACGCGCTGCGCGCATCAGCACCAGGTCAGGACGACGGAATGGCGGGAGTCAGATTCGATAGTGTTGCGAAGCGCTATGGCCCCGTGTCGGTCATCGAGGACCTGAGCCTCGACATCAGGGACCATGAGTTCATGGTGCTGGTCGGTCCGTCGGGTTGCGGGAAGTCGACGGCCCTGCGGATGATCGCCGGCCTGGAGGACATCTCGGACGGCAGGATCCTGATCGGAGACCGCGTGGTCAACGAGCTGCAGCCGAAGGACCGTGACGTCGCCATGGTCTTCCAGAGCTATGCGTTGTATCCGCACATGACCGTCCGCGAGAACATCGAGTTCGGCCTGAAGATCCGCAAGATGCCGAAGGCGGACATGGCGCGCAAGGTGGCCGATGCCGCGGAGACGCTGGCCATCACGCATCTCCTGGACCGCAAGCCGAAGCAGCTCTCGGGAGGACAGCGCCAGCGCGTGGCCGTGGCCCGCGCCATCGTGCGCGACCCGAAGGTGTTCCTCTTCGACGAGCCGCTCTCGAACCTCGACGCCAAGCTGCGCGTGCAGACGCGCGCCGAGATCACGAAGCTCCAGCAGCGCCTGCAGACCACGTGCGTGTACGTCACGCACGATCAGATCGAGGCGATGACCATGGGCCATCGCATCGCGGTGATGAACGCCGGGAAGATCCAGCAGGTGGGAACGCCGCTGGAGGTCTACGACACGCCCGCGAACGTCTTCGTAGCGCAGTTCGTCGGCACGCCGCCGATGAACTTCTTCAGCGCGACGGTGAACGACGGACGGCTCGACGCCAGCAGCTTCTCGCTGCCTCTACCTCCCGCCCGCCGCGTCGTCAACGCGCAGAAGGTGCTCGTCGGAGTGCGCCCGGAAAGCATCCTGCCCGGCACGGCCACGGGCCGCGGGTCTACGGTCCACATGCAGGGCGTCGTGGACATCGTGGAGCCCGTCGGACACGAGGCCATCGTGCACGTGCGCGTCGGGGACGATCTGCTCGTCGCCGCATTCGACTCGCACAGCATGCCGAAGGCGGGCCAGACGATCGACGTGTTGATCGAGCTCGACTCGATGCATCTGTTCGATGCGTCGACGGAACAGAGATTGTGAATCGGATCACGTGCGGCGTGAGGCGACGATCGGCGTGCGGCCCGGTTTGCCGAGGAAGGGCTCTTCGTCGCTCGCCTCGGCGGCCAGGCGGGTTTGACGCTCCGTCTGCCACTCTTTGTCGAATGCCGGCCAGTCCTTGACGAACAGGCGCATGAATCGCGGCGGGTGCCCGGGGTCGTACTGCTTGAAGTTCGACGCGACGTCGGTGAAGAGGCGGAGCGCGAAGAACACGGCGAACATCGTGTGAGGCCGATCGAGCATCACTGCGCCGAAGACTCCGATGAAGATCGCCATGTAGATGACGAAGACGCGCGACAGCGCTCCCTCCGCCATCAGCCGCACCCACGCGAACGGACGTTCTCCGATGCCGGGGAGGTCCACGAGGAACCCGATCGCCACGAAGCACGTCGCGATCACGAAACCTTCCCGGAGATCCTCGAGATCGAGCTCGCCGCCGCCCACCCGCGAGCCGAACAATCCCAGCAGCACGACGAGAAAGACGAGATTGCCGAACCCGAACGCGGTGGCGGTGGTGAGGAACGTGGCGTTATACGTGCCGATCCCGCGTTTCGGCGGGCGGCCGTTCGTGGAGGTCTGCTTCTCGACGTAATGTCCGCGTCTCTTCGTCCGGCGGCGGTGGATGACGAGACGGAGCGCGACGAACGACACGACGATCGCGGTCTCACACCAGTAATACGCGATCGCCGTCGCCTCGGACCAGTCCGCCCAGAACACGCCGATCAGCGGCAGGGTGCTCAGGGCGAGGAGCTGCGTGAGGCGCCCGAGCCAGTTCACCTGGTGATGGTACAGCGGCGGCCGGAAAGCGCGACAGACCTGTCATCCCGAGCGAGGTGACGGCGGGCTGCGCCGCGACTCAGAGATAGAAACGATCGCGTTCCTGCCTGGAGGGCGACCCCCTCATCCGCCCCGCGAAGCGGGGCGGATGAGGGGGTCGCGCCACTCGAACCAACCGCATGGAACCACGCTTCCAAGAAACTCGTTCAGGCGGCCTTGACGAGTTGATAGCCGAACTGCCTGGCTCGTTTTTCCATCGCTTTGAGGATCTTGACGCGGTTGCGCTCGGTGTAGTAGTCGGGGCCCGGATCGACGTAGGGACGTTGGTATTTAAGAGTGAAGTAGATCATGTGCGCGAGTTTGTGAGCCGCAGCGGTGTTCGCTTTTTGCGGGCCGATCTGCGCACGTTTCCTGCGGTAGGCGCTTCCCAGTGCCGATTTCGAATGGGCCAGCGTTTGGGCGGCGAGCCTCAGTGCGGTGGCCAAGCGATTCGTGGTCGGACGGTTCTTACCGGACCGATTCTTGCCGCCGGTCGTGTTCTTGCCTGGGCACAGCCGAAGCCACGAGGCGAAGTGATGCTCATTCGCGAACGCTGAGACGTCTGTGCCCACTTCCGCGATGAACGCGCTCACCGTGCCTGTGCTGATTCCGTCGATCTGGGTCAGGTCCTGGCCGAGGATCTCATAGAAAAGTGTGCGGGCGTCGAAGGCCAGGACGTTCTTGCGAACGTGCTCGATGCGACGCGGTTTAGGAATCGAGGCCCGGTCCGCCTTCTTCTCGAACGCGTAGCCCTGCAGTTCGAGTCGCTGGCTGCACTCCGCGATTAGCCGTTGAAAGTGGTCCCACGTCCGCACTGCCTGATCGAGTTCGAACAGATGTTCGTCCGAGTATTTGCCGAGCAGCGCTTCCGCGATCGCAGCTTCGCTTTTGGCGCAACGATCGTCGCGAAGCTTGGCCAACTCGTGAGGGTCACGCTCTCCCTTGAGAATCGCGCGAATGATGCTCATGCCGGTCTTCCCGGTCACATCCGTGACTGCCAGTTCTACCCGGACGTTCATCGATGTGAGCGCCTTCTTCATGTGCTCGATCGACCGCGAGGATTGCTCGATCAGCATCTGGCGCTGACGGTTGTACGTGCGGTAGACCTGCACGGCCTCGTTCGGCCGATGCGAGGCACGGAGCAGCCCGAACGTGTGCAGCACCTGGATCCACTGGCAGTCGTTCATGTCGCTCTTCTGCCGGTCGTTCACCGATTTCAGACTCGACGGCTTGGCTAACAGTACGTGAATGCCTCGCGCCTCGAGCACTTCCAGCAGGGGCACGCAGTAGACCCCCGTGGCCTCTACGGCCACCGTGTCCACTCCTGCCGCCACGAGCCAATCGGCCAACGAGTATAAGTCGGCCGTTGTCGTCCGGAACTTCCTCACCGACGGCGTCACCCGATCCTCGGGCACTGCCACGTAGTGCTCCTCGGCTCCGGCATCGATGCCCGCGGCGTTGTAGTTGATCTGCTCGAAAACCCGACTATGCTTGCGCTTGAACTTCCCCTCGGTCCTCTTTTTGACCTTGGTCCCGGAAGCCGCTGCTCTGACCATTTGCATCACCTCTGAGATTGATGGTCGCCGCCAGCGGAAGACTCTGAGAAGGAAGCTCTCTTCCAAACGGGGTCACGCGCGCGAACGCGTGCCGCCAACTCAGGGTCGCTGTCTTCCGGGACCAAGCTCAGGATCGGGCTCTTCGGCACCAACCGTGATCCGGCCTCGTCTGGCCGCGCCGGGACCATTTTAGTTTCTATCTCTCAGTCGCGGCGCCGCCCGACGTCACCCCGCTCGGGATGACA
>DATHET010000136.1:0-14150 GCA_035490315.1 Planctomycetota bacterium | reverse complement strand
CGATCCGGAATTCGCGAGTTGGTCGCGGGCCGCGCGCGACGAGCAGATCCAGGCTTTTTTCCGTTTGTGGAGCGCGAAGGAGAGCGTCATGAAAGCGACGGGGCTCGGCATGCAGCTCTCCCCCTCCAGCTTCGCCGTATTCGCGCCCGGAACCTTGGAGTTCGCCGAATCCGTCGCGATCGAAGCGGACACATGGACGCTGCGCGAACTCGCCGGCCCGCCCGACATCGCCGTGGCCCTGGCGACCCAGGGTCTTGTGCAGGTTTCCCAGCTCGCCTTCGAGTAGCTAGCTCCTGCCCCCTGCGGCGTCGCGCTCGAGCTTCTCGATGCGCGCCAGGAGCAGCCGGTTCTCTTCGCGCTGTTGCGCCAGCTCGTCGCGCGGGCCGGCGGCCAACATGAAGCCCTCGAGCTTGCGCTGCAGCTCGCTGAGCTCGCTCTCCAGCCGCGAGCACTTCGAGCGGTACTGCTCGGCGAGCAGCTCGACCTCGGCGCGGAAGGAACCCGTCGGGACGGATTCGCCGTCCGCGCTCGCGGCAGGGACGGCGGCCGCTACGGGGACGTTCGCCGGCCTGGCTTGCGGAGCGGACTGCGGGGCCAGTCCTTCGGTCGGCCGATCGGTGCTGACGACCTCGATCGTGACCAGATTCTGGCTGGTCGGATCGCCGACCTCGAAGCAGCGCGAGGCGATCGCCGAGGCTTCCTGGATCTTGACTCCCTCGACGTGAGTTCCATTGCGCGAGCCCAGGTCGTCGACCACCCAACCCCGCAGAACGCGGGCGTGGCGGCGCGAGATGTCCTTGCGGTCGATGACGATGTTGCACTCCGAGGAGCGCCCGATGGTGGCGCTGTCGCCCTCGATCACGACGTGCTCGTCGAGATCCCCGGATTGCGAATAGACGTGGAGCTTGAACACCTTGTGCCTCTTTTCGGGTCCGGTTCGAGCGGGAGCGCCACGGGACAGGGCGCGCTCGTGCACCTGGACGCGGCGGAGTCTAGCAACGGGCCATCGGCATGCGGTACGCTCGCTCGTGAAGGTCGTGGCCCCCAAGCTCCCAACCGACCTTCAAGGCAAGCGCGATGAACGACAACACTGAAGGCACTCCCAGGCCGCGGGACGAGAAGAAGCGCCGGCCGGACCCGATCCCCAACGTGCCGGCCCGCAAGGGTCACTCGGACACCGAGCTCACGGCCTCGGGCTCCGGCCTCGGCGGCGCGCTCGAGCCGACGGTCCAGATGGACAACACGGAGAGCTACGTCGCCGGCGGCACGAATTCGCAGAAGTCCGAGGCCTCGAGTGACTCGCTGTTGCAGCCCGCGCTCAAGCCCGCGGCGCCGAAAGAAGGTCAGGTGATCGCGAACCGCTTCGTCGTGCGACGCCTGCTCGGTCAAGGCGGCATGGGTCGCGTGTACGCGGTGCAGGACAAGCAGATCGAAGGCCGCGACGTCGCGCTCAAGGTGCTGCTGCCGAAGTACTCGAAGAACGTGCAGTTCCGGAAGCTCTTCTTCCAGGAGGTCCGCGCGGCCCAGGGCTTCGTCTCCGAGTTCATCTGCCAGGTGCGCGACACCGGCGAGACCGAGGACGGCAGCCTGTTCCTGACCATGGACCTGATCGAGGGCGAGTCGTTGCGCACCATGCTCGACCGCGAAAAGGTTCTCGGAGCGCGACAGGCGCTGGAGATCACGCGCCAGGTGCTGCTCGGTCTGCAGAGCGGCCACGAGAAGGGCTTCGTGCACCGCGACATCAAGCCGCCGAACGTGATGCTGCTGAACAGCGTGCCGAAGACCGACGAGAATCCTTACGGAGTCGCGGCGCGCCTGCTCGACTTCGGCATCGCGGGCCTGGCCAGCGAGATCGACGAGCGCTCGCGCGCGGGCACCGTCATGTACATGAGCCCCGAGCAGGCGGGCGGCGAGCGCCTCGATCCGCGCTCGGACCTGTTCGCCGTCGGCGTGCTCCTGTTCGAGATGCTCTCTGGGCACAGGCCTTTCGAGGGCTCGACGACGCGCGCCCTGGTCCAGTCGGTGCTCGAGACCAACTTGACGGCGCGGCTGAGCGAGATCCCCAACCTTTCCAAGCCGGTGCGCAAGCTGCTCGAGCGCGCGCTGCAGAAGGAGCGCGACAAACGCTTCCAATCCGCCGGCGAATTCGCGGCTGCGATCGAGCGCTCGGCGGCGTACAAGCTGCCCAAGGAAGTGCCCAGCTGGGCCTACGCGGGGCTGGCAGTCCTGCTGATCGCCGCGGGCGGCGAGGCTTTCGTGCTCAAGCAGCAGTCGGGCGACGTCGAGAGCCTCAAGGGCGAGCTCCAGAACGCCACGGCGGCGCAGCTCGCCGCGGTCAAGAAGGCCGAGGACCAGAAGGACGTCGCGATCCGCGAGCGCGACGGGAAGCTCGCGACCCTGAGCGACGACCGCGACGGCTGGAAGAACAAGTTCGACCAGACCGACGCCGCGCGGATCGAGCTGCAGGCCAAGCTCGATTCGACGATCAACGCCGCGGCGAGCGAGAGCGAAGACAACACGCAGTGGGACGAGCAGATCGCCGACCTCAAGGGCCAGCTGCAGAGCGAGCGCGACGCGAAGAGCTCCTTGTCGGAGCGGCTGACCAAGCTCGAGGACTCGGAGAAGATCTGGCGCGAGCGCGCCGGCAAGGCCGAGCGCGACCGCGACGCGGCGCTCAAGCGCGCCAGCCCCCAAGGCCAGCTTGCGATGACTTTCGATCGGGTCTGCGAGCTGATGGAAACGAATCTCGGCCAGCAGGCCCTGAAGGCCCTCGACAACGCGAAGCAAGAAGGGGTCTTCGCCAAGCCCGGAGTCGACGGAGCGGACACGGTGGTGAGCCTGGTGAGCGCCGCGGCGAAGGTGCACACCTACCGCGAGTCCGTGCAGGCCGGAGGAGCGCCGCAACTGCGCGACATCGTCGAAGCGCGCCGGCTGCTCGACTCGGCCGAGAAGGGCGCGCCGAATTTCACCATCGAGGCGGCCGACTGGGTCGGATTCCAGTTCGACGGGCAACAGACGCGCGACCGCGCCGAGCGCGCCCGCGCGATCACGGACGCGCTCAAGAAAGAAGTCGCGACCGCCCTCGCCGCCTCGACGCAGGAGGATTCCGCGGATGCCGCCAAGATCGATCTCTCGCGACTGGGCAGCGACTCCAAGGCAATCTTCGTGCACGCCGATCGCTACGGCTGCAAGGAGCACCTCTCGGCCGCCGCGCAGAAGCTGGTCGATCAGCTGCGCGCCCAGGCGGCTACGAGCGACCAGCTCGAGCTGGACAAGCTGCGCAAGTTCACCACCCTGCCCGAGTGGTCCAAGCGCCTGGAGGAAGGGCATTACACGCTCGACGCCTCGCGCGCCGCGGACCTGCGCAGCTTCGAGTTCGCGCAGCGCTGGTACGCCGACGAGGGCCCCAGCGCGAAGCTGGAGTGGAATTTCGCCGCGCCGGCGGCGCCGACCGCGCCGACCTCGGACTGGCGCCAGGTGATGTACCTGCAGTGGCAGCTCGGACAGGACAAGGCGAACTTCCCGATCAAGCCGGGCCGCTCGCTGCTCTACAAGCAGAGCGGAGCGAAGAAGAGTCCGGCCTGGGACAAGGTCAGCTACAAGGGCCCGACGCGCTTCACGGTCGAGTACCAGGCCTTCGACGACCAGGGATTCCAGATCGGCACACCCGACGAATGGGGCTTCGAGTTCGTCGACGGAGCCCTGCGCGTCAAGGGCGCGGAAGTCCCGATCGTCGATCTGCACGCCCGCGGTCCGGGCTTCTCCGTCGTGCCCTTCCCGGCCACGGCGGAAGGCCTGATCATCCCGCCCTCGCTCGCCAGCGACTCCGAGCTGCGCAAATTCCGCGAGTACGTGAAATCCCACCCGCTGGCCTGTCTGGCCGTGGTGGAAACCGGCCACGAACGCTGGTTTTCGCCGGATTTCGGCCAGGTTCTCGACCAGATCCCCGGCGGCGTGAGGCGCGAGCTCGTCTCCGCATCCAGTGTGCAATGAGCGCGCACGCTCCTCTCCACCGTTATCCTGACTCAATCCGGAGCATGATGAAAAGCAGTCTGCTTGTCCTTGCGACCCTCGTCTCCTGCACTCTTTTCCCGGCCTGCGCGTCGCAAGGCGGCGTCCCGAAAGAGGGTGTCATCGCCAGCCCGCCGACCGCCGGCAACGGCTTCGCTCCCAACACGCAAGTCGAGATCGTCGTGGCCCGCGCGCGCTTCGTCGAGGACTACAAGAAGCTGTTCGGCGAGGACCTGATCGAGGACTACGGCGTGATCCCGATCGCGATCAAGCTCGGCCTCAAGGGCCAGGGCTCCGAGCATGAAACCATCTACGCCAATCCGCAGCAGATGGATTTCCGCCTGTACCTCGAGGACGGCACCGCGCTGGAAAGCGTCACCGCCGCCCAGGTGGCCAAGGGCGAGTCCAAGCTCGAGAGCAAGCTCAACAGCCTGGCCCTGCGCGAGGACGACCTGCCCAACTTCCAGGGCGCTAGCGACAAGTACCTGTTCTTCCGCCTCTCGCCGCGCAAGCAGTTCGATCTGTCGGGCGTCAAGCTGACGCACCAGGCAGGCAACGTGCAGCGCACCCTCGCCATCGAACGTTCGCTGGTCTCGTTCCGGATCATCCGCGGCGGAAAGACGCTTCCCTTCTTCATCGGCCTCACCCGCGTGCAACGCAGCTCCGAGTAGAGCGAACACATCCATGAAACTTCACTTCGCCCCCCATGGACATCGGGGACTTCGCGTCCTCGGCTTCGCGCTGCTGGCTCTTGCCGCCAGCTGCTCGTCGACCAATCCCTACGCCATCAACCGCGATGCGCTCGAGCAGGCCCGCACCAACCTGGAGCAGGGCAATTACCAGGCAGCCGCGCAGGAGGCCGAGGGCCTGTACGCGGGTCGCGCCGAGCAGGCATCGGAGTTCAAGCTCCAGCGCTACTACGCGGCCTACCTCGCCGCCCAGGCCCATGTGCAAGCCGCGCTGCACCATCCCTTCCTGACCCAGGCCGCCGCCGCGGGCGCAGGCCTCGGGATTGCCGCCGCCGCGGATTCGCAGGGCGAAAACGCCGTCGGCTCCACGACTTCGCACTGGGTCGCCGCTTCGTACTACGCGGGCTTCGCCAAGGACGGCTTCGCCGCCGCCGCGAAGGAGCCGCTGAAGAAGAACGACGAGGAGCAGCTGCCGCCGGGGCTCAAGAAAATGAGCATCGAACAGGCCCAGGCGAATTTGAATCTGACTCGCCTCGCCGTGCTGCGCCGATTGGGCTTCGACGCCGAGTGCCAGGCGATCCTCGACGCGAGCCCGGAGATGCTCGACGTGGCCAAGTGCCAGGCGATCATCGAGAAGGCGGACCTGCCGGTCGAGCTGCGGCCGCTGATCTTCTACTCAGGCTTCGCGTACATGAAGCTGCGATCCAACCCGACCGAGATGCGCAGCCAGGCCGCGACTTACCACCTCGGGGCCCAGGCGCGCGTCCTGGCCGACGAGGTGCCCGATTCGCTGTCCGACGCCTTCACCAGCGACGTGATCCACTGGGTCGAGGACAACAAGACCTTCGAGTTCCACTGCAAGTGCAACAAGAAGTTCCAGTCCACTTCGCTGCGCTGCCCCGTGTGCGCGGCGAGCATCGTCCAGTTCACCGTGCGCGCGAAGACACCCGGCGCGCCCTGATCAGCGCGCCAGCTCGACGTGGATCAACCCCTGCGCCTCGAAGGATTCTGGGTCAGGCGCCTTGCTAGCGACCGGTCCAGCACTTCCCCGAGTCAATCCACTCCGCTCGCCCCGCACTTGTCGGATTGCTGAAGGGTCACTGCTGCTCCCCACCTGTTTCTCTATCACTCAGCTCCCGTGACAGTTCGGACTCGATTTCTTCGATCGAGGGTAGGTTCGTGTCGAGCGGGTCGGGCAGCGCGCGCACGAGTTGGTACTCAGCGATCCCGATAGGCTTATCGATGCCCGACAACGCGTACTCCGCGACGATGCGGTTCTTGCGCCGGCAGAGCAGCAGACCAATGGTTGGCTTGTCGTCGGAGGCTTTCACCTGTGCGTCGAGAGCTGCGAGATAGAAGTTGAGCTTGCCCGCGTGCTCGGGTCGAAACTCGTGCGCCTTGAGCTCGACCGCCACGAAGCACTTCAGTCGCGTGTGGCAGAAGAGCAAGTCGAGGAAGAACTCATCCCCTGCCACCTCGAGCCTGTACTGACGGCCGACGAAGGCGAAGCCTGCGCCCAGCTCGAGCAAAAAGCGGGTAATGTGTCGCATGAGGGCGTTTTCGATGTCGCGCTCGTGCGCCTCCTCGCCCAAACCAAGAAAGTCGAAGTGGTAGGGATCTTTCAGGATTTGCCGCGCAAGCCCTGCGTCGGAAGCCGGCAGGCGCTGCTCGAAATTGGTCACGGCGCCGCTCTGTCGCAAGTGGAGACGGCTCTCGATCTGGGAAACCAGCGTCTCACGCGTCCAGGATTGTGCGACGGCGGCCTGCGCATACCACGCCCGCAGCGCGGGGTCGGGTAGCTTGGTGATCAGGCTCACGACGTGAAACCAAGGCAATTGGGCAGCAGACTGCTGCCCAAATTGCAATTCGGGGCACTCTTGCGCGAAGTGCCGCATGTATTTGAGGTTGCGAGCGGAGAAACCGCGCATGTCCGGGTACGCCTCGCGCAAGTCGCTCGACAGACGTTCGACCACTTTCGTGCCCCAACCGTCGCGGTCGCGGCGGTCGAGCAGCTCGCGGCCGATGTGATGGTAGAGCTGGATCTGCTCGGCGTTGGCGGCGAGCAATGCGCGCGCTGGCGCGCGCCCTGGATGCGCTGCTTGATGTCAGCGAGCCAGTCCGAATAACCGGCGGGAATGGGCAGGTTGGCGTCAGCCATCAGCGCGCCAGTTCGATTTTCTCCAGCGCCGCGAGGCGATCGCGCGCCTTCGCAGCTTCTTCGAAGCGCAATTCCTTCGCCGCGCGCAGCATGTCCTCGCGCAGGCGGTAGATCTCGCCGCGCAGGCGCTCGATCGGCCAGGTCTCCGCTTCGTCGCGCGGCTTGTCCGCGTCGCCCGGGCCCGGGGCGAGCTCGAAGTAGTCCATCTCGTACAGCGCCTCGATGCCGTCGCGGATCGGCTTCAAGATCGTCCTGGGCTCGATGCCGTGCTGCGCGTTGTAGGCGGCCTGGGTGATGCGGCGGCGCTCGACTTCCTCCATGGTCTTGCGGATCGAGCCCGTGATCGTGTCGGCGTAGAGGATCACGCGGCCCTCGACGTTGCGCGCCGCGCGGCCGCAGGTCTGGATCAGCGAGGTGGCCGAGCGCAGGAAGCCCTCCTTGTCCGCGTCGAGCACCGCGACCAGGGCCACTTCCGGTAGATCCAGGCCTTCGCGCAGGAGGTTGATCCCGACCAGCACGTCGAACTCCCCCATGCGCAGATCGCGCAGGATCGAGGAGCGCTCCATCGCGTCGATCTCCGAGTGCAGGTAGCGCACGCGCACGCCGAGCTCCGCGAGGTAAGTCGTCAGCTCCTCCGCCGAGCGCTTGGTCAAGGTGGTCACGAGCACGCGCCAGCCGGCCTTGACCGTCTTGCGGATCTCGTGCAGCAGGTCGTCGACCTGGGTCACCGCCGGCCGCAGCTCGATCGCCGGATCGAGCAAGCCCGTCGGCCGCACGATCTGCTCGGCGACACGGCCCTCGGAATGGCTGATCTCGTAGACCGAGGGCGTGGCCGAGACGTAGATCGCCTGCTGCACCAGGCCTTCCCATTCCTCGAAGCGCAGCGGCCGGTTGTCGAGGGCGCTCGGCAGGCGGAATCCGTGCTCGACCAGGGTCGTCTTGCGCGCCTGGTCGCCGCGGAACATGCCGCCGATCTGCGGGACCGAGACGTGGCTCTCGTCGACGATCACCATCCAGTCCTCGGGGAAATAATTGAGCAGCGTGAAAGGCGCTTCGCCGGCCGCGCGGCCGTCCATGAAGCGCGAATAGTTCTCGATGCCGTTGCACACGCCGACTTCGCGCAGCATGGCGAGGTCGTGGCGCGTGCGGCTCTCGAGGCGCTGGGCCTCGAGCAGCTTCGAGCCGCGCCGCAGCTTGTCGAGCTGCAGGTTGAGCTCCTCCTCGATCCCTTCGCAGGCGCGCACCACGCGGTCCTTGGGCGTCACGTAGTGCCCCGCCGGATACAGGGTCGCGTTCGGGAGATCGCGCAGCACTTCGCCGAGCAGCGGATTGACCTCGACGATCGCCTCGATCGTGTCGCCGAACATCTCGATGCGCAGCACGCGGTCCTCCTCGTAGATCGGGAAGACCTCGATCACGTCGCCGCGCGCGCGGAACGTGCCGCGGCGGAAGTCGAGGTTGTTGCGCGCGTACTGCATCTGCGTCAATCGCCGCAGGAGATCCTCGCGCGCCAGCGTGTCGCCGACTTTCATCTCGAATGCCATCTCGGCGTAGGCGTCGGGATTGCCCAGGCCGTAGATGCACGACACCGAAGCGACGATCAAGACGTCATGGCGCTCGAGCAGGGAGCGCGTCGCCGAGTTGCGCAGCCGCTCGATGTTCTCGTTGCGGCTGGCGTCCTTCTCGATGTAGGTGTCGCTCGAAGGCACGTAGGCCTCGGGCTGGTAGTAGTCGTAGTAGGAGACGAAGTACTCGACCGCGTTGTTGGGGAACAGCTCCTTGAACTCGGAGTAGAGCTGCGCGGCCAGGGTCTTGTTCGGGCTGAGCACCAGGGTCGGCCGGTCGAGCTCGGCGACCACGGCGGCGACCGTGAAGGTCTTGCCCGAGCCGGTGATGCCGAGCAGCGTCTGGTGGCGCGCCTTGGCCCGCGCTCCCGCGACCAGGCTCTGGATCGCGCGCGGCTGATCGCCGGTGGGCTCGAAGGGCGCGACCAGCTGGAAGTGTCCGGGCCGCGGATTGGGGGGCGGCGGCTCCCGCTCCGGACCGACCGAGGATGTCGGCCTGTTCACCACCGGCGCGCCGTCCCGCGCGGGAGCCGGCTCGGGTTTCGCGCCGCGCCTGGGGCCTGAGCTGGGTCGACGGGGAGCCATGGCGAGACTCTAGCCGCAGGGGTGGCGGTCCATCGAGTGCGGAAATCCCGCTCGGCTTGTGGCCCAGCGGGGCGCGATCTACGCTGCTGTCTCCCATTCGGTCGCGGTAGCCGCACCGACCCCATGCGGGTAGATCCGACGTCCGTCGGAGTCCGATTCGATGCGTCCGCGCCTTCCCTGGCGCCCCTCCCTGCGACCCTCCCATGCTGATCGAATGCTCGTTCTGCCACGCCACGGCGAAAATCCCGGAGGACAAGGAGGGCGCGAAGGTCCGCTGCTCGGAGTGCGGCAAGATCTACGTCGCTCGCGAGAAGGGCACGAAGGTCAAGCGCGGCGGGGTCAGCGGGCTGCACATCGGAATCGGCATCGGCGCCGTGGTCGTGATCGCGGTGTTCGCGCTGATGTACAACAACCACCAGAGCAAGCCGCCGCCCAAGCCGGCGCCGGTCGTGGCCAAGGAGCCCGACGTCATCGTCGACACCAGCGGCTGGGACAGCGAGCTGGTCAAGCTGGTGCGCAGCGTCTACGACGCCGCGCTCGGCGCCAATGAAGGCACGCTGGTCAAGACGCTCGATGGAGAGCGGATCGCCAAGCGCGTCAATGAAGCGAATCCCGCCGTGCCCGCGGTCGACTGGGGCGCGATGGACGCGGTCCAGAAGGAGACTTTCCTCCAGGGAATCGCCAACGACATGATCCGCGGCGCGGACGAGAACGCCGCCTACAAGTGGAAGCCGGTCGACGGCAAGGTGCTCAATTACGACCACCTCGACGTGATCGTGCGCGTCACCACCGACCAGCGCGTCGAGCAAGGCTCGGGCACGATCGCCGATTCGCGCACCTACGATTGGATGCTGCACCGCACGGACGAGCGCTCCAAGTGGAAGGCCTGGTCGTGGGAGCGTTTCATTTCCGCCGACGAGGCGCGCGCCATGCGGGCCTTGAGCAAGAAGAAGGTCACCAAGGTTACGCTCGAGGACGGAACCTCGCTGTTCCAGGCCGAGATCCGCCACATCGACGACTACCCGGACACCACGCCCGAGGTCCACGCGCAGGTCGAGCAGGCGATCGCGACCATGCTCGATTTCAAGCTGCGTCCCAAGGAAAACAATCTTGCGCGCGACCAGCTGGTCGCGATCGGCAGGCCGGCGATCCCGCAGCTGCTCAACAAGTTCGGAGAGATCAAGATCGTCGACGCCGATGGCGATGATTCGCTGACCCAGGTCAACGTCGTCTACGACACTCTCAAGCGCATCACCGGATACGAGTCCGGCTTCACCGCGATGCCCGGTCAGACCGAGGAGCGGCGCACCATGGCGCTCAAGGCCTACTTCGCCTGGTGGGAGCGCAAGGGCAAGAACTTCAAGGAGCAGGTGCAGGGCAAGGACCTGCTGGAGGACCTGATCGTCCCGACCGAGCGCGACAAGCGCGAGCTCGAGAAGGAGAAGGCGAAAACCGGCGGCAACTGAGCCGGCATCCGCTCGACATTGCCTGCGAGTACACTCACCCCCCGTTTGCGCCGCGTGGCGCGAGCGTTTCCAGCCCCCGCGCCTCCGACAGGCGCCGACTGATCTGCGCGCCGAGCTCGGCGCACCGCACCCATGGAATTCCGCCCCGGCACGTGCACCGCCTGCAAGGCCAGTTTCCGCATCCCCGCCAGCTTCACCGCCAACATGGCCAAGTGCAGCAAGTGCGGCGGTGCCGTCGAGATCGGTCCCGTCACCTCCGATTCGAAGCCTGCGGCCACGCCCGCGGCGCCTCCCGCGCCGTCCAAGGCGACCTCGGCTCCGGTCGCCGCCGCCGCCGCGCGCCTCGCGGCCAAGCCTGACGCAGCGCCGGCCCAACCGGTTCCGGCCAAGCCGCTCGCCCCGCGTCCTCTGGCCACGCCGGCCGCTGCGCCGAAGCCCGCGATCGCGCCCAAGCCGGCATCGATCACGCCGATCTCCTCCCCCGCTGCGAAGCCGGCGGCGGTTGCACCCGAGCCGGCGGCCAAGGTCGCTCCGATTTCGTCCTCCAAAGCGAAGTCGAGCGGGACGCGCGCCGCGGTGGTCGCCGAGGAAGGAGAAGACAAGCAGGATCGCGACAGTCGTCGCAAGCGCTTGGAGAAGAAGCGCGGCCCGAGTCCCGCGCTGATCGGCGGAGCCCTCGTGGTCTTCGTCGCGGTGCTCGTCGGCCTGTACTTCGCGTACAGCAGCTTCCAGAAGAAGGAGGCGGCCAAGATGGCGAAGATCACCGCCGAAAAGACCCAGCGCGAAGCCGAGCAGAAGGCCATCGACGACGCGCGCATCGCCCAGGCGGTCAAAGAAGAGCAGGAAGCCGAGGCCGCGAAGGCTGCCAAGGCGAAGGAACAGGGCAAGCCGGACAGCGGGGCCGTATTGGCCGCTGAAACCAAGCCGGCCGAGGCCGTGAAAGCCGAAGAGACGGCGAAAGCAGCCGCCAAGGCAGCCGCGGACGCGAAGCCGATCGAGGGCTTCGACTTGTCGACGATCCCCGACTTCGGTCCCGCCGACGGAACGACGCCGGAGCAATGGACCGAGCTGCAGGCTCTGGCCGCGACTTTCGTCGATCTCTCCGCGGGCGCGCGCGGCGCGAAGGCCGGGAACAAGCTCGAGCTCACGCCCAAGGAGTCCTTCCCCGCGTTGCTCAATCAGATGAAGAAAGCGAACCTCGCGGATGACGACGGGTTCCGCGTGGCCGAGATGATCGCGAAGCGGCTCGAGAAGATGTGCCGCGGGAACAACTTCCAATGGAAGTACCAGTCGGACGCGAACTACGTCCAGTTCGACCAGAAGGCGATCAAGGCCTGGTGCGACGCGTGGACCAAGGCCAGCACCGACGAAGCCTTCTGGAAGAAGCTGACCAAGGCGGATGCCAAGCCGGCCGACGAAGCTGGCGCTGGCACGCCCGGCAAGAAGATCGACGACTTCTGAGCCGCGCGGCGCTCAGCGCTTGACCGGGATCGCGGAGCCACCGCCGCGCGGATCGCTCGCACCTTCGACGTTCCCTCCGGGCAACACGCGAATCGCCTGGACACGGCCCCAGCGCTTCTCCACGGCTTGCACGGCGTGACCGCGCCGCGAGAGGGCCTCGAGCAATTCGCCTGGCCAGCCCGGCTCGAATTCCGTGACCGGCGGCGACCACTGCTGGTGGAAGCGTGGCGCGGCGACCGCGTCGGCGAGCGATTGCTCGAACAGGAGCGTGCGCACGATCACGCCGATCACCGAGGTGATGATCTTCGGACCGCCCGGCGATCCCAGCACCATCGCGACCGAGCCGCCGCGGCGCAGCACCGTCGGCGCCATCGAGGACAAAGGACGCTTGCCCGGCTCCAGGGCATTGGCTTTCCCGCCAACCAGCCCGAACTGGTTGGCGACGCCGGCCTGCAGCGCGAAGTCGTCCATCTCGTCGTTCAGGAAGAATCCGCCGCCGCGCACGAGGATGCCTGAGCCGAAGGTCGAGTTGAGCGTGGTCGAGAGGCTCAGCGCGTTGCCCTTGGAATCGAGCACGGAGATGTGCGTGGTTTCCTGACCTTCGCGAATCGCGCTCTGGGCCAGGGTCTCGGGCGCCGCGGCCTCGCCGATCGACACGCGCGCGCGCGCCACCCATTCAGGCGAGAGCAATCGCTCCAGGGGCACGGCGACGAAATCAGGATCGCCGAGATGCTCGGCGCGCTCGGCGAATGCGCGGCGCAGGGCTTCGATCCACCAGTGCACCGCGCGCTCCGGCAAGCCGCCCGCTGCGAGCTCCGCGGCGCTCAGCGCGCGCCGCTCGGCCTCGATCGGGAAGCCGTCGAGCACCGCGAGGGTCTCGAGCAGGGCGATGCCACCCGAGCTCGGCGGCGGCATCGTGATCACTTCCATGCCGCGGAACCAGCCGCGCAGGGGCTCGCGCCAGACCGGCGCGTAGTCGGCGAGGTCGCGAGCGCTGAGCATGCCGCGCGAGCCGACTTCCATGCCTCCCGCCGCGCCGTTGACGTCGCCCTGGATCTGCAGCTCCGCGATGATCGAGCCCGCGATCGAGCCGCGGTAGAAAACTTCCGGACCTGCCTTGCCGAGCAGCTCGAGCGTCTTCGCCAGATCGCTCTGCACCAGGCGCTCGCCGCGGCGCAGCTGCGTGCCATTGGGATAGAACAGCTCCTTCGCCGCCGGCGAGGACTCCAGCCTGCGGCGAAAATCCTCGTCGCCGAGATCGCGCTCGAGGCCGGCGTCGACCAGGAATCCCTTGCGCGCCAGGTCGACCGCGGGCTGGGCCAGCTCGGCGAAGGAGAAGCGCTGCGAGCCCAGCCGATCCAGGAGCTCGAACAAGCCAGCCGCGGAACCTGGAACCGCGACCGACCAGGGGCCGGCCAGGGACATCTCGCCGATCAATTTCCCTTCGGCATCGAGGAAGCGCGACGCGTCCGCGGTCGCCGGCGCGCGCTCGCGAAAATCCAGGGCCTGGGGCTCGCCCTCGTGCGGGACGAAGAGCGCGAATCCGCCGCCGCCCAGGTTGCCGGCCTGAGGCAGAACGACAGCCAGCGCGAGGGCCGTGGCCACCGCCGCGTCCACGGCGTTGCCGCCGTCGCGCAGCACCTTGGCCCCCACCTCGCCGGCGAGCGGCGCTTCGCAGACCACCATGCCGGCCAGCGGCCTGGGCCGCGGCGGCTCGGGATCCAGGTCGCGCTGGGTGCGACAGCTCGCCGCGAAGGCGAGGCCCAAGACGATTGCCCCCGCGCGACGGCGGCCGCGGGTCATCATCGCGCGTTCACGGGTGCTCGTCGCCGTCGTTCATCTCCTCGACCTTGACGCCGCGCTCGCGCATGTAGCCGATCGATTTCTCGATCGCGGCGTCGGCGCCCTCGATCTCGACCGCGACCAGGGCCAGGGTGTCGGTGATGCTCGCCGCGCGGATGTTCGGGATCACGCCGAATTTCGCGCCGAGGGTGTGGCTGATGATCGGCTCGGAGATCAGGTGCTGTGGAAAGGTGCAGAAGTATTTGCGCAGTGCCATGACAGCCGGGCTCCTTCGCCCCGGACTCCCCCTCATCGTTCCGCAGTGCGCGGGCGCGAGCGAGTCGTTGCGTTGATCAGCAAACCGTGGGCCCAGTATCCCACCGAAGCGAGGCCCCCACCGCGGAACGATGAGGGGGAGTCCGGGGCGAAGGAG
>DATHET010000135.1:0-5258 GCA_035490315.1 Planctomycetota bacterium | reverse complement strand
GCCCTCGGGCGCGTGCTCGACATGGAGACTCCGACCTCGGCGATCGTGTTCTGCCGCACGCGCCTCGAGGTCGACCAGCTGTACGACGCGATGAACGCGCGCGGCTATCGCGCGGAAGCTCTCCACGGCGGCTTCGCCCAGGAGCAGCGCGACCGCGTGATGCAGCGCTTCCGCAGCGGCAAGGCCGATCTCCTGATCGCGACCGACGTCGCGGCGCGCGGACTGGACATCGAGCACGTCAGCCACGTGTTCAACTACGACGTCCCGACCGAACCCGACGCCTACGTCCACCGCATCGGCCGGACCGGACGCGCCGGGCGCGAAGGCGTGGCGATCACCTTCGTCGAGCCGCGCGAGCACCGCCTCCTGCGCAACATCCAGCACGCGACCGGCCAGAAGATCACGCCGGCGACGATTCCGACTGTCGCCGACCTGCGCCACCGCCGGCTCGAGCTGACGCGCGCAGCGCTGCGCGAGACGATCCTGGCCGGCGAGCTGCAGCTCTACCGCGACCTGGTCGGCGAGCTCGCGACCGAGCTCGATCCGATGGACGTGGCGGCCGCGGCCGTGAAGCTCGCCCACGAAGCGAGCCACAACGAGACCGGAGCCAAGGCCGACGAGCAGGACGTGTCGATCGAGCCGCGCGCTCCCGCGAATCGCCCGCCCAACGCGGAGCGCCCGGCCTGGGGCTTCGAGAACCGCAAGGGACCGCCGCGCAGACAGGATCGCCCCGAGCAAGACGAGGGACGGGATCCGCGCCGTGGGCCGCGCTCGGGCCGCCACGATTCCGTGCGCATTTTCGTCGGCGCGGGCCGCTTCGAGTCGCTGCGCCCCGGCGACCTGGTCGGCGCGATCACCAACGAGACCGGTTTGACCAACGCCGCGATCGGCGCGATCGAGATCGCCGACCGCTTCTCGCTGGTCGAAGTGGCCCGCGAGCACGCCGACCACATCATCCAGGCCCTGCGCGGGACGAAACTGCGCGGTCGGCGGGTGATCGTGCGCTTCGAGCAGGAAAACTCGAACTAACGCACAAATCCGTATCGGGCTGTCACGCCCGCGGGATTCGAGGAACACGAGCACGAGCAGGCGCGAGCGAGGGTCGGACCCGCCGGTGCGACCGATCTCTGTTCCGCCTCCGGGATTGAGGCCACGCGGCTCGCGGATCACCTGGGCACGGCGAGCATCTCGAGCGAGGAGCTGAGCTCCTCCCGGGTCAGCGGCTTGCTGAGCAGCACCGTCGGCCCCGTGCGCTGCAGAGCCTCGAGCTCGGCGGGAGGATAGCGCCCCTTGTCCCCGAGCAGGAGCGCCGGCAGGTTGGGCCGGAAATCGCGCAGGTGGCAGATCAAGCGCGCGCCGTCCATCTTCGGCAGGGTGTGATCGGTCAGCACCCAGTCGAACTCCGAGCCGCGGGCGATCAGCTCCAGCGCCTCGACCGGACCGCTGGCCTCCAAGACTTGCGTGCCCTGCTGCGTGAGCATCTCACCCAGGAGCCGCCGCAGCGAAGGATCGTTTTCCACGACCAGCGCCGTGTTGCCCTGGCGCGCCGGCAGATCCCTCTTCTTCGCCTGCGGCAAGGCGGGGCTGTCGCGTTCGGGCGAAGGCGGAGCGGCGGTCGCGAAGGAGATCTCGAAGCTCGAGCCTCGGCCGGGAGAGCTCGAGACGGAGATCTCGGCGTTCGCGCGGCGGATGATCTCGCCCACCGAGGCCAGGCCGAGTCCAGTCCCGAGCTTGGCTTCCTTGGTGGTGTAGAAGGGCTCGAAGATGTGCGGCAGCACTTCGGGAGGAATCCCGGAGCCGGTGTCCTTCGCGCACAGGCGCACGCGGGACTTCTTCGCAGGCCCCGGGTCCTGGCTCAGGGTCAGCACGAACTGGCCTCCATGAGGCATGGCGTCGCGCGCGTTCGCGGCGAGATTGAGCAGCACCTGCTGGAACTCCGTCGGATCGATCTCGACCCACAGCGGCGAAGTCCCGAGCTCGGCTTTCAATTGGATGTCGTCGCCGAGCAGCCGGCTCACCAGGGACAGCTGGGCCGTGACGAACTCGTGGAGATCGATGGTCCGCGGCCGCAGGACTTCGCGGCGCGAGTAGGCCAGGAGCTGGCGGATCAGGGCCGAAGCGTCCTCGCCGGCCTGCACGATCTGCGTCAGGCTTTCGCGCTCGGCCGCATCGACCGCCGGCCGCTGCAGGGCGAGCTGCGCATTGCCGAGGATCACGGTCAAGAGGTTGTTGAAGTCGTGGGCCAGCCGGCCCGCGAGCCTGCCGATGACCTCGAATTTCTCGGACTCGCGCAGGCGTGCCTCGGCGCGCTTGCGCTCGCGCACTTCCAGCGCGCGCGCGACGATGTCGGCGATCGCCGCCGCGGCGCACTGGTCGAGCAGCGTCCAGTGGCGCACCGGCCCGATGTGCTCGTGGCAGACCACGCCGACGATGCGTCCGTCGCGGCGCACCGGAGCGTCGAGCATCGAGGTGATGCCGTGCTTCGACAGGTAATCCGCGGTGAGCTCGCTGGTGCGCGGATCCTGCTGGGCGTCGTCGGCCGCGATGAACATCGCCGCCTCGAGCGCCGCGAGGTAGCGCGGCCCGAGCTCCAGCCCGGCCTCGGTCGAGTGCCGGTGGGTCTCGCGCTCGAAGGTCAGGACGCACACGAGCTTGGACGTCGACGGCTCGACTTCCCACAGGCTGACTCGTCCGACATCGAGCAGCTCGGAGGCGGTGCGCGTGATGTCGCGGACGGATTCCTCGAAGTCCCACAGGTCGCGGCGCGCGAGCCTGAGCTGGGCCGCCTGGTTCTGCACGACGCGCGCGACGATGGCGCGCTGCTCCTCGGTCGAATGGCCGAGCTCGGGCGAGCGTTCGAGGGCCTCGCGAACGGCGCGCGCCGTCTGGGGAACCGAATCGGCGATGGTGCGGTTTCCCGTGGAGCCGGTGCGGAAGATGACCTGGAGCTCGGGGTGCAGGCGCTGCACCTCCGCGAGCCGATTCGCCGCGCCGTCCCAGGGCAGCGGCAGGTCGGCGACCACCAGCGCGATGTCCTCGTGCTCCAAGGCCGCATGGACTTCGCTCTCGGTCGAGGCGTGGATCACGCAGGCGGGAATGGAGCTCGCCTCGAGCTCGGCGGCGAGCAGCGCCGAATCGCTCGGATCCGAGCCGAGGTGCAGAATGCATCTGCTGGAAGCTTTCGAGCTCATGAGCGGGCATCCTCCTGGGCCACCATAGCTAGGATCGCATCGCCCAACGCAATTTCGCGCTGGCGGACCGGGGATTGTCGCGGCGCTCCTCCGCAGAAGCGCGTAGAACCGCTTCGGAAATGGCGCACCAGACGCCGCTCGACAATCCGGATTGAAAGGCCTTCTTGACGCGCCGGTCCTCGCCCGAATGGAAGGAGAGGATCGCGACGCGGCCGCGCGAACGCAGCCGATCGGGGAGCTGGCGCAGCAGGAGATCGAGGGCGCCGAATTCGTCGTTGACCTCGATCCGCAGGGCCTGGAAGACGCGCCGGACACTGAGCTCGGCTTCGTCGGCGCCGACGGCGCGATCCAGCGCCTGGCGCACGAGCTCCGCCAGCTCGAGCGTGGTCGAAAGGCTGCCGCGGCGCTTGTCGAGCGCGCGAGCCAGCAGCTCGGCGTGGGGCTCGTCGGCGTGCTGCTCGAGGGCGCGTTCGATCTCCGCCGGACTCGCGCGGGCCAGCCACTGGGCGGCCGACTCACCCCGTTTTGGGTTCATGCGCATGTCGAGCGGTCCGTCGTGCTTGAAGCTAAAGCCGCGCGCGGGGTCGTCGATCTGCATCGAGGACAGGCCGAGATCGGCGAAGAGGAAATCGACTCCGCCGTCCCAGCCAACTTCGGCCAGGCTGGCGCCCAGGCTCGCGAAATTGGTGCGGCGCACGATCAGCTCGGCGCCGCCCGCACTGTTCTTGCGCAGACGCGCTTCGGTCTTGGGCAGCTCGATCGAATCCGCGTCGAGGGCGAGCAGGCTTCCTCCGGGAGCGATCCGCTCGAGCAGGCGCTGGGCATGGCCGCCGTAGCCCAGGGTCGCGTCGACGCCGCGCTCGCCGGGCTTGGGATCGAGCACTCGCAGCACCTCCTCGACCAGGATCGAGACATGCTGGCCGGCGGGCGTCGCTCCGCGCGCGCGGACGTGGGCCACCAGGTCGGGGTAGCGGGTCGGGTCGAGCTCCTTGTACTTCTCCTCGAAGCGCCGCGGGTTCTTGCCGCGGTAGCGAGGGCGGCGGCGGTGCGGGGGCTCGGGTTCGGGTTCAGTAGGCATGGCATCGCCTTCGGGCTCGCCCGGGAGGGCCGGGGTAGGCTTCTGGCGGCCATGACCATGCCGCCCTTCGATCCCGCACGCAAACTCTCCCAGCTCTGCCGCCGGAACGGACTGCCCGACAGCCTGGGCGCCGGATTCCTGCCCCTGCTGGAGCGGGCCGCGAACGCCCGGCCGGACCTGCGGAGCCGCGTGATCGACCTGGTCGACCGCCAGCTCAAGGGCCTGGCCGAGGAGCGGGCCGCGGCCCGGCAGCTGGCCGCGATCCGCGACGAGGCCTGCCTGAAAGCCCTGGCTCCCCTGCTCCACGCCTGGCAACCGGGACCGAGCTAACCCCTTCCTCGCGCCGTCACCTCTTGGCGGGCTTCTTGTGGTCGAGGCGATCGATGAGCTCGGGCCGCATCTGGTTGAGCTCGCGCTTCAGATCGGCAACCTCGCGGCGCAGCGCGCGGACCTCGTCGAGCAGCTCGGCGTAGATCTGCTGGTCCGGTTGGGCGGCGCCAGGAGCGCGCTTCCCGTCCGCACGATCCGCACGGTCTGCCCTAGGGGCAGGAACCACGACCTGCGGCTCAGGTCGCCTGTCCTGCTTGTCCTGCTTCAACCGCGGCTTCGACGGCTCGACCGGAGGCGCGATGCCAAAGGGATCGGCGCGCTTGGAGTCGGGGCTGAACAGCCCCTTGCCCGGGGCCTTCTCGGGCACGGGGAAGGCCCGGCGCTCGGCCTGCCCGAAAACGTCCTGGCCGTAACCTGTGACCTGGCGCTTGCCCTCCGGATCGTCCGGGCGGACGGCGAGCTCGACGACCAGGTCCCTCTGGGTCCGCAGCTCGATTTCGTCGCCGGGCTGGTGGGACTGGATCGTGGTGTGCAGCTGCTCCGTCGATTCCATCTCGTCGCCGTCGACGGCGCAGATGCGCTCGCCCACGACCAGGCCGGCGGACTCGGCGGCGCTTCCCTGGGCCAGTTCGGTGATCGGCAGACCGGTCGACCCATGC
>DATHET010000134.1:0-7113 GCA_035490315.1 Planctomycetota bacterium | reverse complement strand
CATCACACAGACCTTCCTCGCGCGAAGCGACTGGGGCTGGTTGCGAGTCCTCGCGCCGCTGGGCGATCCGCGAGTCCTGGAGGCGATCGATCGCGAGCTTCCGGATGCCGCGGGGGACGACGAGAAGTTTCTCCAAGACCTGCGCAAGGTCTGGCAAGCGGCTGCCGACCGGATCCGCTGATCAGGCGAGCAACTTGCGCGCTTCCTCCACGCCCGGCGCGGGGAAGCCGTAGTGACTGGCCATCACGCGCGCGAGCACGACGGGATAAAGCGCTCGGTGCCTGGCATGCGCACTCGCATGCTCTTCTTGCGCCGTGCGGAAGAATTTCTCGGCGTGCAGAGCTCCGTCCTCGCTGACCGCGAAGGGCAGGAGCTGCGCGAACAGACTCGCCGCGGGATGTCCGAGCTCGCAGTAGCGGCGCGCCGCGGCGCAAGCGCCTTTCTGGTCGCGGGCACGGATGCGCGCGGAGACCTCGTCGAGCAACACGGCCGGCTCGCTCTTCGTGCACGGCTCGGCGTCGTGATCGAACGGCAATCCGCCGACTTGAGCCGACTGCCCCGCCGTGTGGTAAGCGCCGGCAATCACGCTCGCGAAAGCGTTGTGCGCGCTGCCGACGCGAGCGATGTGCTTCCACGCATTGGCTGCATCCGAGGCATGCACACCCGTCGAAGCGCCGTGCACGGAGCCGATCGGCTTGCCGAGCGATTCCTTGGTCTGGCCGCCGTCGTGGAGCAGGAGTCGCGCGGAAGCGAGCGACAGAGCCTTGCCGACATCCTCGGGATCGATCCCGGCGGCGAGCGCTTCCGCGGCGGCGTCGGCCGCGGCAGCGCGGTCCTGGGCGAAGAAGGCCGCAGCGAGCCGCTCGATCGTGGCCTCGTCGGCGGCGCGATTCCCTCGCTCGCGAGCATTCAAACCGTGCTTCTCCATCAACTCCGGAAGCAAGGCGCGGAATTCGTTCGGATAACGACCGCGACTCGCCTGCTGACCGTCCTCGTCGATGCAGAAACGCACCGACTGGCGCAGCATCGAGAACCTCTGGTCCTCGCCGGTCAGTCGCAGCAGATCGTACGCGCGCCAGGCGAGCACGACGCGGTGCACGTTCATTTCGTCGCGCACGACGCTCTGCAGCTCCTCGTACGCTTGCAAAGGCGAACGCTGTTGCAGCGCCGCGAGACTGCGCTCGGACTTGTCGAGATCGCGCGCGTGCACGCTTTCCACGAATCCCGCGTCGCTCGCACCCCCTTCGAGCGGCGTGAGCTCGTCCTTCGTCGCGTGGTCGGTCTCCTGCAGCAAGCGCGCGTTGCGATGCAGCACCTTGAGCACCGGCAAGGCCGTCTGACCCGCGGGCATCTGCGCCGCCATCTCGTAACTCGGCATCATCGCCATCAACGTGTGATAACCGTTGTAATTGGTGCCGCCGTAGCCGCGCGCATTGGCGAGAGCAGCCGCGGCGACGATGTCGGCGAGCGGTGTTCCGCTCTTCAGTTTTGCCGCGACGATCGGCAGCAGAGCATCCGCGGGCGTTGCCTGCATCAAGTCGACCAGCGGATCGAGCGCGCCGAACCGCAGGCGTTCGAGCGCGAGCGGCGGAAGCGCGTAGGCGAACCCGAGGCGATTCGCGAGGGCGAAACCCACGGAGACGCCGATCGTGGTCTTGCACAATCCACCGAGGAATTCACGACGACTCGACTTCATGTCCGTTTCCTCCGAAAGAGCGCCGCGCGAACGGCCTGACGACCGCTGTCACGCTAACCGATCGAAGGGTACCGGGGCGGAAGAAACGCAGCGGGATGGACATCCCCTGGCTCTTCGCCACTCGTCACCGAGGCCTGCGGCGTCGAGTCGCTGCCATCCTTGCCCACCAGGCGATCGAACCGAGGCAGACCAGCGCAACCCCCGCCAGGACGTACGCAATCCTTCCCCACGATCTCGTTTCGAAGGGAGCATCGAATGAAGCGTTGGGTTTGAAATACGCCTCGTAGCGCGAATAGTCGAGCAGCGTGTTGAAGCGAGCGAGCACTTCCATGCAGAGCAGCCCGCCCGGTGGAGACTGACCGTGCTCGGAGGAGAGCTCCACGTGGATGGGCACGTCGTGGAGCGTGAAACCCGCGAGCCGCAGCTCGGGAAGCAGAAGGACTTCGCTCTCGACGCTGCCGCTTCCCACTCCGCGCGAAGTGCTCGTGCCGAGCTTCGTCAGTGCAGCATGGAAACCAGCAGCCGCCGCGAACGCCGGATTGACCATCAGGGTCCCCGACCCCGCCGTGTCCAGGACGAACGCGCCTGCGTCCGTCGCCGCCCCGTGCACGAGGACGGCTTCCACCGCCGTCAGCGAGCCCGCGAGCGTCATCGGAACCTTGCTGAATTCCGCTGCGCTCGGCGGCAGCGCATCGTGCACGACCATCACCATGCGGTCGTAGTCGATCTCGACGACCTTTTGTTCGAAGGCCGGGTAGCCGACGATCCCGTCCGCCGCGTCGGACTGCTTTTCCACGTAGAGAATTGGCTCGTGCTCCCATTGCAACCCGGCCACCTCGAGTCGGTTGTCGCGGCCCTGCTGGCGCAGAGTCATGCCTCCCGTGCCACCGTTCGAGACCCTGCCGTCGAGCTGGAGCTCGGCGCCCTTCCTCTTCCCGGACGGATAGACCACGCTCATGTCCGCGCCGGTGTCGAAGATGAGGTCCAGCATCTCCGATTCGTTGATCCTGCCCTGCAGGTGCAACTTGCCATGGCTGATCGTGATCGGAATCGTTACGGGCCCCGCCGGGATCGCATCGCTTCGCTTGCACGTCTGCATCAGCGTCGAGATGCGCGTGCGGCAGGCATCCTTCCCATCGAGCAGGACGATGAAGTCGTAGCTCCGGCCCGGTTCGACGTCGAAGGAGATCGAATCCAGGTCGGAAATGAAGCGAATGCTGCGCTTCAGGTCGCTCCGGCGCGCAGCGTAGGTATCCAGCTCGAGCCTCGGGTCGCAGGCCCAGATGCCCTTCAAGAGGCGATCGCCGTCCTGGACATCGACCGTCCTGGAATGGGCACGCAGCACCGGCGGATTCTCCTGAGCGCTCGCGGCGAGCGGCACGAGGAGAGCGAGCAGCAGAACGATCACCCCGCCACGATACCACCCTCCGGAATGGACTCCCCGGCCGCGTGTCCGCGAATTGCGTCGCCGCTCAGTTCGCGGTGGCTGTCAATCGCACCCGGAAGGGCTGGATCTGGTTGGGCGCGTCGTGCGTGAACAAGAGATTCGCGGTGCGCACTCCGATCGCCGTCATCGGATTGAAGCGCACCAGGTACTGCACGAAGTCGCCGCCGGCGAGTGCGGAGAGCCCCAGGCAACTCGAATTGACCGCCTGGCGCATCACGTTCGCGCACACCGGATGGAAGTGCAGGTCGATGTTGTCCATCCCGCCGCAGGTGTGGCAGTAGCTCATGATCGTGCCCTGCGAGCACACCGTGGTCGGGCTGCAGTTCGCGTAGCACTGATCGAGCGGCGGGCAGAACGAGTGGGTGTGCTGCGAGCCGAAGTTGTGGCCGATCTCGTGGGCGACGACCACGAAGTCCCAGGTGAAGTTCCCCGGCGCGCCGGTCCAGCCGCCCCAGTTGATCGTGCCGCTGATGTTGCCGCTGACTCCGAATCCGAAGCTCTGGTTGCAGAGCACGTTCAAGTAGGCGACACCTCCGCCGAGACTCGCGCCCGAGATGAAGTGCGCGAGATTGGCCTGGACCGGCCAGCCGCCGGACGTCCAGGCATTCTGGAACTCGTCGAGGAGATTGGAGGAATTGCCGCCAGAATCCTGCGAAGTCCAGGGATCCCCGGCGCTCGTGTAGATCCCGAGGTAGGCGATGCTCAGCGTGGTCTGCACGTCGGTGAAGTACTGATCGCTGATCGCGGCCATCAGCTGGGTCACATACGTCGTCGTCGCCGGCGTCGAGTTGAACTTCTGGTAGAGCTGGAAGTCGGTCTCGATCGCGAGCTTGCAATCCGCGGTGGTCAAGGCACCCGCCGGCGGCGGAGGCGAGTGCAGCGGGACGGAATTCGACTGACGCGTGGCGCCCGGGACTTCGCGCTCGCCGCCGCAGAAGAACGAGGGCTCGGTGAAACCCATCGCGGCGAGCTCGGGCGCGCGCACGACACGGCACACCGCGGGAGTTCCGTCGACACCCGGCGCGCTGTCCGTGGCCAGGTGGACGAAGCGATCGGTCTTGAAAGGCAATTCGAGATAGCCGCGCGCACCTTGACTCGAAAGTGCGAGGAATGCGTGCGAGCCCGGATGCTCGAGCACGCTGCCGCTCCACACGCTCAAGTCGCCGAGCGCAGCCTGCAAGCCTCCGGGCACATCGACGCCGTCGACGCGCAGCACGGCATTCGCGGCGATCGGCAGCGGCAAGCGATGCAGATCGAGGGTCACGTCGCCGAGACCAGGCACCGGGAAACCGGAGATCGTCGCGCGCGTCAGCGCCGCGAGCTCGCGCATCCGAGCCGGGTCCAACGCGATCTGCAAACCCGGGCCGCTCGAATTCTCGAGCGCATTCCAGGGCGGCGGCACGTCCTGCGCGAGCAGGAAACCCGCTTCGCCGGGCTTCGGTGGAGCTTGCAGCGGCGCCGACTCGACGGTGACGTCGTAGTCGGTCGGATTCGCCCCGGTCAGGCTCGGCGCGCCCAGATCCATCGGCGATCCGCCGACGTTGCTGATGCGCAGCAGAGTGCCCGCGTTGGGCCCGGCCCCGACCGTTTGCGAGCCGAGATTCAGCAGCGTGTCGTATGAGACGCCGTTCTCGACACCGGTCGGCCCTTCGCTCGCGATCAGCGCCGCCGCCAGGCTCGAGTCGTCGTCGGTGATCGTCAACTGGTGCAGATTCGTCCCGCCAATCACGACGCCGGTGCTCGGCATCGACAGCGTGAGGCGCACGGTCTCGTCCACCTCGACGATCAAGTCGTCGATCACCCCCACCGCAACCGTCTGCGAAGCATTGTCGGCGCTGCCCGCCGGGAAGCTGACCAGCGTGGTAGCGATCGCGGAATAGTCGACCGCTGACGTCGCCGATCCCCCGCCGGCGTCCGAGACGCGAATGCTGGCCGCGACATCCAGCGTCGTCGCGGGCGGCAGATCCAATTGCACGGAAAGCGTGCGCGACGCCGTGAACTCGTCGGGTGTCGCGCTCGAAGCGAGCACGAACTGGATCGTCGCGAAATTGACGTCGGCGATCGTCGCGGTGAGCGTTCTCATTCCCGCCGCCACTCCGCCCGCCGCGTTCTGCATTCCGAAGCGGACTGTCTCGCCCGGGCCTTCGATCAAATGGTCGTCGACCGCGGAGAAGTTGACGACCTGGCTGTCGCCTTCGATCGAGCCGATCGGGAAGGTGACCGTGGCAGGCGCGAAGCTCGCGTAGTCGCTGCCCGAGCTCGCGGTGCCCAGGCCGCTGTCGAACACTTCGATCGAGGCCTGGGTCGTGAGCGCGGCGAGCGTCGTGTGCAGGACGACGGTCAACGACAAGGGCGCGGCGCCCTCGCTGACGTTGCCGGTCGCTGCCGAGAAGGAGAAGCTGACCGCGGGCGTGCTGCTACCGCCGCCTCCGCCGGAGCATGCGGCGAGCGCGGTGCACGCGGACAGGAGGGCCAGATGGCGAGCTCGCGGCGTGCTGCGTGTCCAGTCGTTCTTCATCGCGGTTCCTCGTGGCACGACCGCGAATCTTGGGCCGCAAGCGCAAGATGAACGCCATCGTGCGATTCGACCCCGTCTTCCCGGCCCGACCTCGGGCTGGAATCGGATCGCTTGGGGAGCGATCTGAAGTCCGGGCAGGAACGGCCTTCAGCGAGCCCGCCAGGGCCTGCAGGGACCGCGCACAGGGTTGCGGTAATGCTGCGCCTGTCCTCGGACCGGCAGGAGAGATGCGCGCGGTCGCACGGCCCGCGAGCGCTGCGCTTCGAGCCTGGCGAGCAATTCTCGAGGCATCTCCCGGCGCGTGCGTGCCATGGAAAAGTCACCCGAATCGTGCGCTGCCACACTTTTCATGTGCGCACGCGCTCTCGAGCTTCGAAGCGCGCATTCGTCGCACGCGACGAACCTGTGAGTCTTCCTGGACTGCCCCTCGGCGGCCACCCGTCGCCGCTGCTGCTGCAGATCGGACGCACGGTTCAGTCTCAGTGGTGGGGTCGCGATCCTGGATTCCCGCGCCGAACAACGTCACCCTCAGCGCGGGACTGGAATTCCTCGTGTGCCCGTGAGGACCGAGATCAAGGCCAGCGCACGAGCCGCGTCCGCGGCACGTCGACCGTGGTCTCGAAGCGCGCGCCGCGCGAGTCGTAGCCGAAGATCTTGACCCGTGCTCCGTCGGGCACGCAGGCGACGAGCAGGCGGCCGTCGGCGGCAGGCTCGACGGGCAGCACGATTTCCGCGCCCCAGAGATTGATCACCTCGCGACCCTCGATGCTGACCAGCGTCGCGCAGGGCGGCGGGCCGTTCCAGACTCCACCGGAATCGATGACGATCGAATTGCGCGCGAGCTCGATCTCCGCAGCGGGTCGATCCACGAGCGCCAGGTAGCTGCGATTCCAGCCCGTCCCGGCTCGGTTGATGTCGAAGAGAACCCGGCCGGCAGGGACCTCGATCGCGACGGCTCCGTGCACCGGATCTCCTTCCTGCCAGTGGTGACTGGCGGGCTGCGCGGCATCGAAGGCGATCGCGTGGGCCGAGATGACGTCGCCCAGAGGCGCGCCGTCGCGCGTGAAGGTCACGAGCGAAGGCTTGTCGAGCTCGATGTCGACTTCGAGCGCTTCTCCCGGCTCGAGATCGCGCACCTCGACGAATCTGTGCGCGGCCCAGAAGCGCAACCGACATCCGGGCAGACGCTCGAAGCGGAATCCTCCCTGCTCGTCGGTGATCGAGTTGTACGTGTCATTGGACCGGAAGGGCTGGGCGGAGATCGACAAGCCTGCGACCGGAGCTCCGGCTTCCGTGACGTGACCGATCACCGACGCGAAGCCCGCGAGCACGATGTCCACGCTCGTTCCCTCGCGGCTGAGCGCGGCCACTTCGCGCTCCAAGGCTCCAAGATCGGCGTGGCGCACGTAGAGCTGATGAATTCCGGGAGTCAATCCCTCCACTCGGAATCGA
>DATHET010000133.1:0-3392 GCA_035490315.1 Planctomycetota bacterium | reverse complement strand
AATTCGCGGTGCCTGCGCCCTGGACGATGAAATCGCGCCCCCCGAAATCCAGATTTCGGTTTTCATTTCCTTGATAGACCCCGTTCGCCACCTGCACGGCATCGCCGGAAATCGCCCTCATGAAAGCAGGGCTCAGGGTCTGGAAGGGCGCGCCGATGCTGCCATTTCCTCCAGGACCTGCGTTCGCGTCGACGTACCAGGTCGTTTGCGGTTCGCAGCTGTCGGGAATCCCATTGTGGTTCTGGTCGACTTCCGTGCCATTCGAGATTTCGCAGGCATCCACGATGCCGTTTCCATTGCAGTCCTGCTCGCAGCCGTCGGGCACGCCGTTCCTGTCGCAGTCGACGGCCCCGGGCAGGAGCAGGTCGCAGGAATCGCAGGAGGCGTTGCCGTCGCAATCCGGAAGCAGGTCCGAGCAGTTGAGCACGGTTACGTGCAGCGGACTGCCCAGTCGAAGCTGACCCGAAGAGTTTTCGACCAGGCATTGCCAGTACTGGCTGACGCAAGGAACTCCTGCGGGGACATTGTGCGTTCGCAGCACCACGCTCGCCGCGCCCGTATGCGACAGGACCACGTCGGGCTTCACCGTGAACGAGGAAAGCAAGGCGATCAGTCGCATCCCCGCGTAGGACGGGAAGTAGACGAACTCCGGTTGCGGCGTCTGCAGCAACCACACGCGATCCCCGGACTCTCCAGTGACGTCGATCTGCAGCGTGGAGCTCTCCGCGGCCAGCGACGGCCCTGCAATCTTGCGCGCCAGGCCCGGGAAGGTATGGAACACGCCGGGACCCGCTTGCGGCAGGCCATTGGCTCCGAAGGCTCCGCCGTAGGAATGCCCGCCCAGCCCGCCCGCGTAGGTATTCCCGATCAGCTGCGCCTGTCCGGCATTGACGAGAAGCCCGTTCCCGCCTTCCCCGGCGATCGTGGCATAGCTGCCGCCGATTCCGCCCTGGAACTGACAGCCCGAGGCCAGGATGCCGAAGTCGAGCACCTGGCATCCATCGCCGCCGTCACCGGCTTCCTCCCAGGCATAGATGTAATCCGCCGCTCCCCCGACGCCGCCCTTGAGCAGGCAGTCGTAGAACGCGACCGAGGAGCCTTGCGTCACAGCGCCGTGACCGCCGTAGCCACCGTAATCGACGAACAGCGGAATCCCCCCGCCATTGCCTCCGATCAAGGAGCAAGCGACGAAGGCCGCCTTCGAGCAGTTCACGATCGAGGCTGCATTCCCGCCATCGCCTGCATGGCCTCCGCTGTCGTAGCCCTGACTGCCGTGGACGGTGCAGGCTTGGATGCGCACGTGCCCGGCGTTGTTGGCCAGATCCAGGCCCTTGAGCTGGCTCCCGCTCAGCGGAGGAACGATCTCGAGCCCCGAGATCAGCACGATGGCGCTCGCGCCGAGATTGCGGACGACGACCGTTCCAGTGACCTTGGGCAGGGCCCCGGCATCGGCGATGAGCGACAGGCGCCGGTTGTCGATCGTGAATCCGGCGTAGGACCCCGTGCGCAGCAGCAGCACGTCGCCGTCGACGGCCGCGGTGATCGCCGGTTGGATGGCGGTGTACTGACCGTTGCCGCTGGCGTCGACGTAGATGACGTCCGCGAGGGCGACTGAACCGAGGAAGAAGGGAGCAAGGATCCGAGCCGCGCTCGAGAAAAGCACCGATAGCTTCATGGGGGACCTCAGGTCGTAGTGCGCCCGATGGTTCCGTCGGGCGCGTGGGGACACTGGCGATTCAGTCACCTTGGAACTGGCGGTCGATTCCGAACAGTCATTCTAGGAAGCCGCGGTATTTGCGGCGCCCGCCGGCCCGCAATTGAAGCGATCCCGCCCCGCCGGCTCGTGCGGGGCCGCCCTTGCCAGGCCCGGGCGAGCCTCAGACCTCTTCGGCGTGGACCAGTCCGACGTGGCGTCGCAGGACTTCGCCGAGGGCGCCCATCGCGATCGGCTTGGTCATGAAGTCGTCCATGCCCGCGGCCTCGCACCAGGCCCGGTTGTCCAGCATCACGTCGGCGGTCAGGGCGACGATCGTCGTGCGCCGCGCCGTGCCCAGCTCGCGCCGGCGGATCTCGCGAGTCGCTTCGATGCCGTCCATCTCGGGCATCTGACAGTCCATCAGGACCACGTCGTACGGAATGCGCTCGAGGGCCTGCACGGCTTCCAGGCCGTTGGCGACGAGGTCGACGCGGCAACCGAGCTTCTGAAGCATGCGCTGGACCACGCGTTGGTTGACGACATTGTCCTCGGCCACGAGCACGCGCGCGCTCACGGCCAAGGCTGCTGCCGCGGCGGGCAGCGCCGGCGCCGGCGACTCTTCCGGCTTGCGCTTGCCGAGGGCTGCGACGATGCGATTCCACAGGTGCGCTCGCTTGACCGGCTTGGTCAAGGTCGCCGAGATGCCCGGGTCGCTCTCGCGCTGCAGCGATCGACGGTCGGGCAACGAAGTCAAGAGCAACAGTGGCAAGTGACGGGTCGCGGGACGCGCGCGGATCCGGCGCGCGAGCTCGTGTCCATCCATCCCGGGCATCTGGTAGTCGAGGATCGCGAAGTCGAAAGGGATCACTGCTTCCTCGAGCAGCGCGAGCGCGGCCTCGCCGGATCTGGCGACCGTCACGTGCACGTTCCAGCCCGCGAGCTGGCGCGAGAGGATCGTCAGGTTGGTCTGGCTGTCGTCGACGCACAGCGCGCGAACGCCGCGCAGCGTGTCCGGATCGGAACGCGTGCAGGCTTCCTGACGCGTGCCGAAAACCACGTTGAAATGGAATTCGCTGCCGTGATCGGGCTCGCTCTTGACGCCGATTGAGCCGCCCATGATTTCGACCAGGTGTTTGGAGATCGCCAGGCCGAGGCCCGTGCCGCCGTACTTGCGGGTCGTCGAGCCGTCCGCCTGCGAGAAGGACTTGAACAGCCGCTCGAGCCCCTGAGGCGAAATTCCGATGCCGGTGTCGGTGACGCTGAATGCGACTCGCGCGCTCGAAGCCTCGACCTCGGAGGCGCTGACGCGCACGAGCACTTCGCCCTTCTCCGTGAATTTGATCGCGTTGCTGACCAGGTTGAGCAGCACCTGGCGCAGGCGGCCGGGATCGCCGGCGAGCACCGCCGGCACGCCAGGCTCGATCAGCGCGTTGATCTCGAGGCCCTTGCCGTGGGCCTTCTCGGCCATCAGCTCGAGCACGCTCTCGAGCACGTCGTGCAACTCGAAGTCCACGATCTCGAGCGAGAGCATCCCCGCGTCGATCTTGGAGAAGTCGAGGATGTCGTTGAGGATCGCCATCAAGGCCTCGCCCGACGTGCGCACCGTCTCGGCGAATTCGCGCTGCTCGTCGTTCAGGTCGGTGTCGAGCAGCAGGCCCGTCATCCCGATCACGCCGTTCATCGGCGTGCGGATCTC
>DATHET010000132.1:0-59050 GCA_035490315.1 Planctomycetota bacterium | reverse complement strand
CCGGGCACGGTGATCGACTGCCAGATGTGGGGTCGCGACAACGGCATCCCGGTCCCGAACAACTCGACGCTTTCCGACGGGCTCGAGTTCACGATCGGCACCTGATAGCCGACTGAGACGAGCGCAGGGCCAGGCTCCAGCGAAGGAGCCTGGCCCTGCTCATTGGTGAGCTGATCTAGCGGCGGAAGCCCGGCTCGGTCGGATCGTGCTGGATGACCACCACTCCGTTGCGCTGACCCCAGCTGCCGGAGGAGAACTCGATACGGCCGACGCCCTTGTAATAGAAGACCGTGCGCATCGTGTCCTTGGCGGCGAAGTTGAACGGAATGAACTGCTTGCCGGTGATATGACCGCCCTGCGAGGTCGGCGGACCGAGGATCGAGCCGACTTCGCCTTCGCTCATGCCGAACTCGACCTTGGCCAGCGGAGAATCGGCGGGGATCGAGGCTTTCATCGCCGCCTGCTCCTGTTGGATCTTCTCCTGCTTCGAGGCCTTGTTCCCCTCGGAGTGACAGCAGGGCAGGGAGACGAGCAGGCCCAGTGCAAGGCAGGAAAGCGCGACGTTCTTCATGGGCGTTCGAAAGGGGAAGGCGGACTAGGGATCCCGCGGCGACCACGCGAGGCGGGGGGATCGTCTGAGCCTATCCAGGCCCGAAATCGGGATCAACTCCAAGGGAATCGCGCGACCTCCAAGGGGATCGTCCGGCAGGAGTTCCCCGCGGCCAGCCCGAGAAACTCAGTAGTAGCGCATCCCGCGGCGTTGACCCTCGGTCCTGACCTGGCCATCGGCGATCAGAGCGTGCATCAAGGGCCGGATCGAGGCGGCGTCGGTGCCCAGGGCGGCGGTCAATTCCTCGCTGCGGCTGCCGGGATTGCTCTTCACGTACTTGAGCAGGCTTTCGGCGTCGGGCCGGCCGCTGGCGGCCGAGCTCGAGCGAGAGCGCGGCGTCAAAACGCCCCTCGCCGACTTGGCGGTGACCCCGGACAGGGACAGGCAGGCGCTGACCGTGGCGCGGGCTTCGTCCAGCGCCTTGCGCAGGGCAGCGTCCTCGGTCGCCTTCATCGCTTTCTCGATGGAACGCAGGGCCGCGGCCATGAATTTGATCGCGGGATTGGAGCGGACGCTTTTGCGCTCAGCGCGTTCCTTGATCGTGCGGATCTGGTCTTCGAGGCGCTTGATACGGTCTTCTGTGGAAAGGCGGGCCATGTTGAATGCTCGTCAGAGAGTGGAAGCGGCCACCTATATTAACAGACATTGCCAATCTTTTGAATTCCTCAATTCATTTCGGAAGCAAAAACCTGACGCCAGAAACCTTGATTCAGACTGATCGTCGTAGGGAGCAAGGCTCGATTCGGACGCAGTTCGTACACAGCGACAGGTTTTTGTCGCCCGCGGAGCAGCTCCGTCCCTAGGATCTAGGAATCGAGGGATGGGCAGCGCGTCCAACCCTCCGACACACCTCTCGGCCTCGGAATTGGAGAGCACCATGCAGCAAGATCATGATCTGGTCGTTCGGCTCGATCGGCTCGAGCGCGAGAACAGAAACCTGAAGCGTTGGAGCCTGGCCGCCCTGGCATTCGCCGGCGTCGGCATCCTGGGCTCGGCGGCCGCCGTCTGCGACGTCGTTTCCGCGGAGCGCTTCATCGTGCGCGACACGCGCGGCAACGAGCGCGTGCGCCTGACCGCCTATGAGACCGGCGGCGTGCCCAAGCTCAGCTTCCTCAACGAGAAGGGACAGTGCGTCTTCTCGCTCGGCGTGACCGACAAGAGCACGGGTTACATCGAAGTCAGCGGCGCCAACGGCCCGGTGCGCAGCGCGCTCGCCGTTCAGGATGGCCGCGCCGTGCTCGAGCCCGTCGCCAAGACGGAGCCGATCGGCGATTCCAAGGCCGGCATGTGATCGACGAGGGCCAGGTCAGCGTCCCGCCTGCCCTTGCAGCTTGCTGCGCCCGCGCGTCCAGGCTTCGGCATGGACGCGCGCTCGCGGCATTCCGCCAGGGCCGGCGGGGTCCAATCCTGATCGCATCCTGCTCGCTGCTGCTCGGCGCATGCGCGAGCAACTCTCCGCCGCTGAGACTGCACGACGACGTCCCGCTCATCCCCGAGGCCCGGATACGCTGGCAGGTCTCCGGGCCCGAGCTTCCGACGCGACGCAAGCCGCGCGGATGGGTCGAGGTGAATGCGACCGGCACCCGCGGAGAGGCGAAAGACGTCGACTATTCGCTGTTCGAGCTCTCCGGCTCGTACGTGATCGAGTTCATGCCCAGGGCGGACGTGCACCTCGAGATCGGAGGCGGTCTCGCCTACACGCGAACTCGTCTCGACGATGGCGCCAACGATGAGACCGAGAAGCGTCCCGGCTTGAAACTGCAGGCTTCGCCGAGTTTCGACCTCACCTCCTTCCTCGCCATCTACGGCCGGGCGTCCCTGACGGCTCTGCTCGCCGACGCCTCCTACGACCAGGTCGAGGCCGGGCTCGCGTGGAGGGTCAACGAATTCTTCTCCGTGACCACGGGCTATCGCTGGTGGCATTACGAGAACGACGACTTCGACACTCCGGCGATCGACGAGGTCAAGGTCTACTCGCGCGGACCCGTGATCGGGCTCGCGTTTTCGATCTAGGCTGCGGGGGCCGCGGTTTCGCGAGCCCAGCGACGGAAGCGGCCTACCTCGGTGTCTTGGGCGCCGGGTGCCAGCCGAAGGTGTAGGGCCGCCAGATGCTGATCTTGTCGTAGTTGCCGAAAACCGGCCCGTAATCCGTCTGTCCGAGCAGCTTCTCCATGTCGAGCGCGATGCCCTTGGCGAAGCCCACCACGGGCCCGAGGACGAATCCCACGGGCACGAAGACGAGGATGTTGAACGACCAGTAGCTCGGATGGTCGCGGAACTCGTCGGGGTGGTGGCGGTAGATCTCCGCGGGCGCGTCGACGGCCCCGGTGAATGCGCCGGTGATCAGTCCCGTCATCGTCGCGCAACTCGCTGAACCGAGCGCGCTTCCCAGACAGAGGACCGCGATCGCGCCACGACGCCGGAGCTTCGAGTTCTGCATGGCGTCCAGGGTAACCAGCGCCGCTCGCCGGTCAAATTCCGCTGGCTCCTGAGTGCGCGGCCCTCGCTACACTCCGCCTATGACACCGCACGATTCCTCCCGCCGTGAATTCCTGGGCGTCTCCGCGTTTGCCTCGGCCTTCCTCTCGTTCGCGGCGCGCGCCGGCGGCCAGGAGCCCGCGGAAAAGCCGCCGGTCAAGAAGATCCCGCTCGAGCGCCGGCGTTTCGGCAAGACGGACATGGAGGTCGCCGTGCTGGGCTTCGGCGGCGCGGAGATCGGTTACGAGAAGACCGACCAGGCGACGGTCGAGAAGCTCTTGAACGCCGCGCTCGACGCCGGCTTGAACGTGGTCGACACGGCCGAGTGCTACATCGAATCCGAAGTCCAGATCGGCTCTGCGATCGCGCACCGCCGCAAGGATTTCTTCCTGTTCACGAAGTGCGGCCACGCGACGGAGACGCCCGGCAAGGCCGAGGACTGGAGCAAGCCGGGGATCCTGCGCTCGGTCGAGCGCAGCTTGAAGCGCTTGAAGACCGACGCCGTCGACCTGGTGCAGTTGCACTCCTGCTCGCTCGAGGAATTGAAGAAGGGCGAGTGCATCGAAGCCCTCGAGCAGGCGAAGAAGGACGGCAAGGCGCGCTACATCGGCTACAGCGGCGACTCCGCGGCCGCGCGCTACGCCGTCGAATGCGGCCGCTTCGATTCCTTGCAGACTTCGGTCAGCCTCTTCGACCAGGAGTGCATCGAGCTGACCTTGCCGCTGGCCAAGGAAAAGAAGATGGGCGTGATAGCGAAGCGACCGATCGGCAACGCCGTGTGGCGCTACGACAGCGAGCCCGCCGGATACCACAACGTCTACTGGAAGCGCCTGCAGGAATTGAAGTACGACTTCGCGACCGGCGATGCGCGCAAGCAGGAAGGCCCGGATGGGCCGGCCGGCGTCGCGATGCGCTTCACGGCGATGCAACCGGGGGTGTGCGTCTTGATCGTCGGCACCACCAAGCCCGAGCGCTGGAAGCAGAACGCCGAGCTGATCCAAGCCGGCCCGCTCACCAAGGAACAGGCGGAGTCGATCCGCGCGCGCTGGAAGGCGACCGCGAAGAGCGACTGGGTCGGACAGGTCTGAGAGCGCTCGATCGACTTTGTTCGCGCGCGCGATTGCGGTATCTTCGTCGCCCGATCGAACGCAAGGCCGCGACAGGAAACATCGAGGAGTCGGATGGAAGATCACGTGCTGGGAGGGCGGGGCCGGACCCTGGAGGAAGAATTCTTTCGCAAGGAAGAGGCCAAGTTGCTCGAGCGCCTGCGCGCGCAGAAGCAGAAGCTCGTGACGCGCGAAGGCCTGCAGCAGGCCACGGGCATCAGCGATTCCGCGGCAATCGACCGCCTGCTCGCCATGGGCATCTCGCCGCAGACTCTGACCGCCCTCGCGCTCGTGCCGCTGGTCCAGGTCGCCTGGGCCTCGGGCGGCGTCGAGATCGCGGAACGCAAGCTGATCCTGGAAGCCGCGAAGGACGCGGGCCTGGATTCGGCGGGGCAGGAGCTGCTCGCCAGCTGGCTCGCCCACGCTCCCGATCGCGCGCTGCTCGACGCCTGGCGCGGCTACGTCTCGACGATGTGCAAGGAGGTCGCGCCGCAGCAGCGTGAGACGATGAAGACCGAGCTGCTCGGCCGCGCGCGCAAGGTCGCCGGGGCCTCGGGCGGCATGCTCGCCCTCGGATCGGTCTCGAAGGAAGAGCAGAAGGTCCTCAAGGAGCTCGAGTCCGCGTTCAACTAGGAGGCTGAGCCTCGGGGCTCCCGCGGGAGACCGTCTGGAATCGACGAGAATCTGGCCGAGAGACCTCCATGAAAACCGCAGCGCTTGCACTCTCCCTTCCGCTCCTCGCCGCCGCTGTCCTTGCGAACGTCGCCTGCCAGTCGACTTACTACAAGACGATGGAGGCCTTCGGGCGGCAGAAGCGCGAGATCCTCGTCGATCGGGTCAAGGCGGCGCGCGACGAGCAGACGAAGGCCAAGGAAGAGTTCAAGGACGCGTTGACGCAGTTCCGCGAGGTCACGGGATTCAAGGGCGGCGATCTCGAGGACAAGTACGAGGAGCTCAAGGACGAGTACTCCGACTGCGAGTCGCGCGCCAAGGCCGTCACGGAGCGCATCGACTCGATCGAGGACGTCAGCGACGCGATGTTCGACGAGTGGCAGAAGGAGCTCGGCTCCTACACCAACCAGGACCTGCGGCGCTCGAGCGAGAAGCAGTTGAAGGAGACCAGGCAGCGCTACGCCGTCCTGCTCGGGGCGCTGAAGAACGCTGAGGAGGCGATGCAGCCGGTGCTCGCCGCCTTCAGGGACCAGGTGCTCTTCCTCAAGCACAATCTCAACGCCCAGGCGATCTCGTCCTTGAGGGACCAGGTCGGCGCGGTCGAGTCCGACGTCGCCAGGCTGATCAAGGAAATGGAGACCTCGATCAACGAGGCCAACGCCTTCATCGACGGCTTGCCGAAGAGCTGAAGACCGCCAGGGTCCCGCAATTCCGGGCATCGCGCATGCGCAGGGCGCCGCAGGTGGTGCTCAGCTGCTTGCGCAGATCGGCATCGATCGCGGCGTTGCGCATCCGCTGCTCCAGATCCGCGGAGAGCTGGGTGCGCGGGCTCGCGCGCAGGGCGTGTGCGATCTCCCGGGCGAGCTGAGCCTCGACGCCTGGATCGCAGACGATCTCGCACAGGCGGATTTCCGTTGCCGCATCGCCGAGCGAAGCCGCGGCGACCAGCAGGCGTCTGCGCGCCGTCGGCGACACGTCGCTGCGGCTTGCGAATCCAAGCAGCTCCGCCGCGCCTTGGGAATCGGCTTCCTGCGCGAGCTCACCCAGCGGGCGCGCGACGCATTGCGCGGCGATGCACAGATGCTCCACGGTGGCGGGGTCGTCGGCGAGAGCGAGTCGCGCGGTGATGTCTCGCAAGAGGCAGCTGCGCGCCCCGCGCCTCAGGCCGTGGAGCGCGACGGAAGCGCGCGATGCATCCAGAGCTTCGAGTTCCTCGAGCAATTCTTCGCGCCCCTCGGCGCCTGCGAAGGCTGCGACTGCCGCGGCGGCTGCCCAGCACTTCGTGCCCGAGGCTTCCGGGCCGAAAGCGACCTGGCGAAGCTCCAACTCCTGTTCGGGCGTCGGTTGGATCCCCGACTCGGCTTGCAGCGCGCGCACGAGCTCCAGGGCAGCCAGCCGCTCCTCGAGCGGCAACTTCTCGTCGATCGCACCCGCGCGCAGCGCGCTGGCATCCGCCGCGCCCCATTCGTCGGCGCAGGACGCGACCTGCGTCTCCCATTCCGCGGGCCCGCTGGTCCCGCGGCGCAGCGTGTCGGCGAGGCAGGTCCAAGGCGACCCCACGATGCTGCTCGCGGCCTCCGAGGAGCTCGCGATCTCCTGGCGCGCCAGAGTGAGCGATGGGGGACAGGGCAGGGTCAGCGCAGCGCTTGGAGCAGCAATCTCTTCCTGTCGCAGCACCGCCACTGGCTCCGTCCTGGATGCGGACGACTCTCGAAGAGCAAGCCCCGCGAGGCTGATCGCACCGAGCGAGAAGCCGAGCGCGAACAGCAAGCTCGATCGAGGACTCGGCCGGTTCACTGGATCACGACATCGACATCGGTCGCGTTCCCCACGGTCACGACCTGTCCGGGCACGACGCCCAGCAAGACGGAGTGGGTTGCGAGCACATCGAAGGTTCCGGGCAGCAATCCGATCACGCGGTAGCTTCCATCGGCAAGCGTCCCCGTCCCGGCGATCGCGTTGGCAGGATCGAGATCCCCGGGCGGTTGGATGTACACGTTTGCGTCCGGAACTCCGATGGTCCCGCCCAGGCCGTCGTCCATGAGCACCCGCCCGCGGATCTCCCCCGTGTCGGTGAGGTTGGTCGCCTTGATCACGGGCATCAGCTGAAACGAGGCTGCATTGGGCGGGTCGTTCGCCGGGATCGGATGGAAAGTCTTCGAGAGGTCGACGTCGAGCAGCAGAGTGCTCGACAAGTTGCTGACCACCTCGATGTCGGGCTGGATGAAGATCTTGAGCCCGCTCGTGTCCAGGCTGGTGAGATCGAGATTGCCGTTGGCGGTCGAGTAGACGTTCCCGTTGGTCAGCTCGAGCCGCGCGTCGCTGACGACCAGCCGCACCTGGTGGTAGGAACCGACCGGCACGGGGGCATCGATGAGCAATTGCGTGACCCCGTTGTTCAGCGCCAGGAGGTCGATCGTGATCGGGACGCCGGAGTACAGCACGACGAAGCCCGAGTTGGCCGAGGAGCTGGTATGAGCCTTGATCTCGCGCACCTCGATGCTCGCCTGGGCCACCAGCGCTCGATCCAAGGGCGCATCGGTGATCGAAATGGCGAGATGCCCGATCTGCGCGGAGCTGGGCGAGTTGCTGCTGCCTCCTCCATCGTGGCAAGCGGACAGGCCGAGAAGGACGGTCAAGCTGACGAGGCATGTCGATAGTGAGTTCATCGTGATGTGGTCATGGTGTGGCTGTCGGAAGCCTGCAACCCATGGAATCACGGATCGGCGGGGGGGGAGCGCAAATGTCGCGAGCGCTCAGTGGTTTTGCGTATGCGCGCGAGCGCTGGTCGATCTCAGGCCCTGAGCGCCAGCAGATCCGAAAGCAAGCGGATCAGCCGGTCGTGATCCACCGGCTTCACCAGGTGGCTGTCGAAGCCTGCCTCGATCGACTTGAGCCGATCCTCGTCCTGTCCCCAGCCCGTCAGGGCAACCATCACGATGTCGCGACCGCCCGCCTGGGCGCGGATCGCGCGGCAGGCGTCGTAGCCGCTGAGTTTCGGCAGGCCGATGTCGAGGAGCACGATCTCGGGTCGGTACGAGCTCGCCTTCTCGACAGCCTCGACTCCGTCTCGCGCGGTCTGTGTGTCGCAGCCGTTGAGGGTCAGCAAGGCGGCAAGACTCAGAGCGGTGTCCTGGTTGTCGTCGACGACCAGGATCCGGCGCGCGCGGATACGCAGGGGTTGCTCGTCCGAAGTGAGCGGCGTCGTGAGCGAGGGCGCATCGACCAGGCACGGCAAGCGCACGCTGAACTGGCTGCCGTGGCCCAGCCCTTCGCTGCGGGCGGTCACGCTGCCTCCGTGCATCTCGACCAGCTTGCGGACCAGCGTCAGACCGATGCCGAGGCCTCCCTGCGATCGCTCGATCGACTTGTCGACCTGCACGAACATGTCGAACACGGGCGAGAGCATCTCGCGCGGGATTCCGATGCCGGTGTCGTCGACGCTGATCATCGCCTCGCCGCCATCGGATTCGGCCCAGAGCGTGACGACGCCGCCTCGTCCCGTGTACTTGCAGGCATTGGTCAGCAGATTGCCGAACACCTGCGTCAGCCGCACCGCATCGGCGTGGAGCAGGATCGGCGTGGAAGGCAGGACGACTTTCAACTGCAATCCCGAGAGAACGAACTGCGGGCGCATCGAGTCCACGGTGTCGCGCAGGATCGAGGCCAGCTCGACGGTTTCTTGCTTGAGCGTGATCTTGTTGCGCGTGATCCGACTGACGTCGAGCAGATCGTCGACGAGCCGCACCATCTGCGCGAGCTGACGCTCGGTCATCGCGCGCGCCTGCTCGACCAGCAGCCGGTCATCGCCGGCTCGTTTCATGAGCTCCAGCGAATTGCTCATCGGCGCGAGCGGGTTGCGCAGCTCGTGGGCGAGCGTGGCGAGGAATTCGTCCTTGTGGCGGTCTGCGTCGCGCAGGGCCTGCTCGTCGCGCTTGCGCTGCGAAATGTCGGTGATCGCGACCACGACGCTGGTGACCACGCCGGATTCGATCTGCGGCTCGTAGGTGACGGCGAAACAGCGCTCGAGGGTCGAATCGGCCGTTGCAGGCAGCGAAAGCTCGTAGCGCACCGGCTCGCCAGAGAAAGCCTGGTCGAGGCGGGGCCGGATCTGCGCCGCGTAGGCATCGCCGAGCACCTCGCTGACGTGGCGACCGGCGATGTCGTGCGTCGAGAGGCCCAGCACCTCGGCATAGGCGCGGTTGGCGTACAGATAGCGGTGGTCGCTTCCGATGATCACCAGTCCCACCTGCGCGTATTCCGTGACCGTGCGCAGCAGTCGCTCGTTCTCGGCCAGGGAGGCCTGGGCGCTGCGTTGTTGGTCGACGGCGCGCGCCTTCTCGACGAACATCCAGACGCGGTCGGCGATGTTGTTGATCCACTTGAGATCGGCGGCGGCCCAGCGGCGCGGCTCGTGGTGACCGATCCAGAAGTTCGCCACCCACCGACCCTCGCGGCGCAAGGGCACGCAGACGCAGGACCGGATGTGTATGTGCTTGTAGCGCTGCTCGTACAGCAGGCTCGTGCGCGGATCGGCGGCGAGATCCTCGATCGCCGTGGTCCTTCCAGCCTTCGCATCTTCCTGAATGTGGTTCGCATACTGGTCGATCGGATAGACGCCTCCGATCGATCCGAGCCCGCCGTGGTAGTCGTGCTCGGAGTGGATCAGGCCGCGATCCAGGTCGATCGTCGCAAGGCCGCAGCGCGAAACACCCAGGGCACTCGCGACTCGCTTTCCGCTCGCCTCGAGGAACTGACCCGTGTCCGTCTCGAAGGTGCTGAGCTCCGCGATCTCCGCCAGCAGCTTCTGCGAGCGCGCCGTAGCCTGCAATTCCGCTCCCGCCTCTCCGACCTTGCTCGAAGTCATCATCAGCAAAATGGTGAACATGACGATCATCGCGAAGACCAGCGCCGCGGTGCCGAAGGCTGTCTCGTAATGCTCCAGCTCCTGTCCGCGCACGCGCAGCCAGCCGAGCAGCAGGGTGACCAGCACGAAGGGTGGCAGGAGGCGGCGCATGAGCACGCCGCCGGCATCGTCGCGCAAGAGCATCGCGACGATGCCCTGTTCAGCCGCGGCCGCCATCAAGCCGGTGCCGACCATGAGGATCAGGATCGCCGTCTGCAGGGAGATCGCCGTCAGCCGCGGCAGCGTGTGCAGCGTGTCCGCACCGTATGCGAAGCCGATCAGGGACAGCAGCGCGATGAGCGTGGCGATCAATCCCAGGGTCGACGCAAGCCGCCGGGCCTTGAGGTCCCTGCCCAGGAGGAACAGTCCCACACCCAGAAGCGTGAAGGAGACGCAGGCTGGAATTCCCATCCGCCCCGGCGAAAGGGTGAGTCCGCCACCCCAAGCCCGATCGAAGAGCAGCATCCGGTCGATGCCCAGATCGATCCCGCGAGCGTGCTCGAAAAGTGTGGCGATGCCGATCAATGCCGTCGCCGTGGCCAAGCCCGCCGAGGCGCGGCGCCACGACAGGGCGCTGCCCAGGAGCGCCAGCCCTGATGTCATCAGGGCCAGGGCCGTGTTGGGCTGCATCGACACCCCTGAGACGAACCAATCCGTCAGCCGCGGCAGGTCTCCGGCCCATCCGATCAGGGAGATCGAGCCTCCCACCACTGCGCAGAAACCCAGAACGAGCGAAATCTGGCGCGCGAGTCGGAACCGATCGGAGTCGGTGGGAGCAGGGGGAAGGCTCATGCTCGGGCTTGGCCTTTGAGCCTCGCGGCTCGCAAGAATACCCGTCGCTGCCTGCCGAGCGATATGAGCAGCGCCCGCGATCCTTAGGCTTTCGCGGTAAACCAGGTAAAGCCGACTTTTCGAGCGCTCACTGACCGAGCAGAACGCTGATCGTATTGTGCTCCGCGTCGCCCGCGGCGAGGTCGAGCCTTCCATCGCCATTGACATCGCCGAGTGCGAAGGACCACGTTCCCGTGCCGGCGGAGTACGGCGAATGGGGCGCCGGATGGAAATGTCCCTTGCCGTCTCCGAGCAGGACGCGGACTCCTTCGCCTGCTGCGCCGAGGGCATCGAGCTTGCCGTCCCGATTCACGTCGGCCAACTCGACCTGGAACACGGAACGGCCGAAGTCGAGCGGCGAGTCAGCCGATTCGACGAACCCGCCCTTCGCATCGGCGAGCACCAAGCTGAATTCGCGCATCTCATGATGCGTGGCCAGCAGATCCGGCAGTCCGTCGCTGTCGACGTCGCCGGTCGCGACGAACCACGGCTCGCTGGTTCGCAGCGGAACCTGCTTCGTCGCGAAGCCCCCGTGCCCGTCGGCGAGCAGGATCGTCAGGGCGCGACTGAGCGCCAATTGATTCGCACGCTGCGGGCCGGTGGCGCTGGCGGTGGCGACGATGTCGAGCCGACCGTCGCGGTCGAGGTCGCCGATCGCGAGAGGATAGGGACTGGGTCCGACGGCGAAGGGTGAGCCTGGCGCGGGCGTGAAACTGCCGTGTCCGTCGCCGAAAGCGATCGAGAGGTCGTTGTCGGCATTGTTGACGCTGACGAGGTCGAGCTTCTGATCGCCGTTCAGGTCCGCCAGCCCCAAGCCATGGGTGTGCGGATGCTTGCCGTCCTTCATCACGATCGGAGAATTCTCCGCGAGGCAGAGCCCGCCCTTCCCATCGCCGAGCGCCAGGGTCACCGCGTAGCTGTCATGGCTGGCGCAGGCGAGGTCCAGGTAGCCATCGCCATTGACGTCACCGAGGGCGACTTCGCTCGGACCCTCGCGCAGCGGCAAAATGGTTTCCGATGCACCGAAACGTCCATCGCCCAGGCCGAGCAGAACGCGCAGGCCCAGCGGCTTGGCGCTGGCGACGACCAGATCGAGCTTGCCGTCCCGGTTCATGTCGCCGAGCACGACATGGTTGGATCCTGCGCCGAGAGTGATCGGCGAGCCCGGCGCGGGCGCGAAGAGGGGAGCTTGCGGCGGGCGGTCCCCGGCTTCGCCGGCATAGCAGCAGGCGAGGAGCGTGACGGAGCAGGCGATCAAGCCGCGATTCGACCCCTGGATCATGGTGGTGCGCCCGCTTTGGGAGCGGATGCAAGACCCGCCGACCTCCACGACCGTTAACGAGGTCCTGCTCCCGGCCATGGATGCTCCCATTTTTGACAGAAATGGGCCTGCCCCCTATAAATCTCCGTTCATGCACTGCCCCCTGCTCACCCGCGCCTACGGCTGATTCCGCCGTAAGCGGTGGACCGCGCTCGCGCGCGGCCATTCTGCTCGGGGGCCGGTCGGCTTTCGGAACGTGATCCGGACCTGAAGTCCGCGCGTGTCCGGACTCCTGCCTCCAGACGGAGTCGGCCGCGGTGTTCGCTTCCGCCAGTGAGCGAAACACCCATCACAGGACTGATCCCCATGTCCACGCTGCTCCGCGCGCTCGTCTCCGTGCCGCTGATTTCGGGCGCGGCTCTTGCTCAGGGCGCTGCCGCGCCCACTTCCCAGGAACCCGCAACGGCCCAAGGGGGCCTGGCCTGGAAGGACCTCCTGGGAGAGGGCAATCACTTCCGCCTCTACGGATTCATCCGTCTCGACGCGCAATATGACGACTCGCGCCCGAACAACACCCAGACCATCGGCTGGATCCTTTCCGAGGATTCCGCGGCGGCAGCGCCCGTGGGAGCCGGCGGCAAGAACCGCGAAGACTTGACGATCCACCCGCGCTTGACCCGCTTTGGAATCGACGTCGATGCCGGCAAGATCGCCGGTCTCAACGACGCGAAGGTCACCGGCAAGATCGAGATCGACTTCTTCAACAACGGTCTCGCGGGGCAGAGCGAATCGCGCGCGGCCCTGCGCATGCGCCACGCATGGCTCAAGCTGGGCTGGACCGATTGGTCCTTCCTTTTCGGTCAGACCACGGACGTCATCTCGCCGCTCTACCCGATCGTGAACGCCGACCTGGCCATGTGGGGAGCCGGCAACCTCGGCGACCGCAGGCCGCAGATCCGGCCGGAATGGATCCACGCCGTCGGCGAGACGAAGTGGATTTTCCAGAGCGAGATCGGTCTGACCGGCGCGGATGACAACCAGGACCTGGACACGGCCGGCACCTTCGGAGCGGGCTTCCGCGACGGCGAGACCTCGGGCCTGCCCACTCTGCAGGCTCGCTTTGCCTATGGATTCCCGATCGCCGGCCAGAAGGCCGAGGTCGGAATCTGGGGACACCAGGCCTGGGAGAAGTCGGACACCAAGTTCGTCGGCGAAGACGAGTTCGATTCGACCGCTTACGGCTTCGACGTCAGCCTTCCGCTGTACTCGGATCGACTCTCGCTGAAGGCCGAGGCCTGGATGGGCGAGAACCTCGACGACGTGCGCGGCGGCATTTTCCAAGGCGTGCTCAAGGCTACGGGAGAGGAGATCGAAGCGCGGGGCGGATTCGTCGAGCTCGGATTCAAGACCTGTCCGACCAATACGCTGTACGTCGGTTACTCCAACGACAATCCCAAGAACTCGGACGTCGGCGCTGGCGGGCGCGCGGAGAACGTGATCTGGTACGTGGCGAGCCGTTGGAACATCAAACCCATCTCCTTCGGCCTCGAGTACCTGAACTGGACCACGAAGTACGTGGGCTTCGGCGACGGCGACGACAACCGCGTGGTGGCTTTCATCGCCTACGCATTCTGATCACTTCCATGAACACACAAATGAAGCTCACCACCACCGTCGCGCTGGCGGCGGCGCTCCTGGCCTCGTGCCAGAGCGCGGCCAAGCAGGCCGATTTCAGCGTGAAGAACCAGATCGAGCTGACGGTTCCCCCGGGCGCCCTGGACATCCGCGTGTGGATGGCCCTGCCGCAGGAGGATTCGCTGCAGCAGGTCTCGAATCTTCACGTCGACTCGCCCTATCCGGGTTGGAAGATCAACAAGGATTCGCAGGGGAATCGCGTGCTCTTCATCGAGGCCCATGCGCCCAAGGAAGGCACCTACCCGATCACGACCACTTTCGATCTGACCCGTGCCGAGGACGTGCACAAGATCACGCCGGAGAAGACCCGGCCCTTGAACGACGAGGAGAAGCAGCGCTTCGCCGCCGAGCTCTCGGGCAACGCCAACGTCGTGCTCAGCCCGGAAGTTCGCGATCTGTCCGCCAGCATCATCGGCAACGAGAAGAACCCGATCCTGGCGTCGCAGAAGCTCTACGACTGGACCCTGAAGAACGTCGATTACTGGGTCAAGTCGCCGAAGGACAAGAAGGCCTCTCCGGTCGGATCGAGCGAGTACTGCCTGTCGACGAAGACCGGCAATTGCACGGACTTCCACTCGCTGTACGCGGCCCTGTCGCGCTCGGCCGGAATTCCGACGCGCATCCTGTACGGCTCGTTCTTGAAGCAGGAGCTCGACGGCAAGGACATCGACCAGAGCTACCACTGCTGGGTCGAGTTCTACGCGCCCGAGGTGGGCTGGATTCCGCTCGACGTCGCGGTGGCCGACATCTTCGTCGGCGATTTCAACGTCACGCCGGAGAACGACGAGCTGGTGCGGCGCACCACGGCCGCGGGCTACAGCGGTCCTGACCCGGCGATGGTGAATTACTACTTCGGCAACCTCGACGAGCGCCGTGTTCTCTGGTCGGTCGGCCGTGACATCGTGCTCGATCCCAAGCCTGCCGCGGGGGCCGTCAACGCCCTGCCCAAGGCCTACGTCGAGATCGACGGACAGATGGCGCCCGAGAAGACCGCCTGGAAACGCAAGCTGACGTACACGCAGCTCAAGTGAGCTCCGAGGACGGCGAGCGACTCCGCTCCGACGCGACCTGGAATGCAGGTGCGATGGGATGCGGGGAACTGGTGTTGGAGTTGCGCTTTCGGATGGCTGACCTGCCCCCGGGAGCGCAACTCCATCTGATCGCGGAGGATCCCGGCGCACCAGAGGACCTGCCAGCCTGGTGCCGCATGACCGGCCACCGCCTGCTCCGACAGTCTCACCCCGATTACTGGATCGAACGCGCCCGAGGAAATCAGCCATGAGCTCGAAGTTCTGTGTCAGCCTCACCTATGCCAAGAACGACGCGGACAAGGCCACCGTCGCCTTCGTCGTCGCCAACGCCGCGGTCGCCTCGAACAAGGAGACGATGATCTTCCTCTCGACCGAAGGCGTGCGCCTGGCCACGCCCGGATACGGGGACGACATCGCGGAGCCGGGCTTCTCGCCGCTGAAGGACCTGATGGCGAACTTCGTCAAGGCCGGCGGCAAGATCTGGGTGTGCTCACCGTGCTTCAAGCGGCGCGGACTCGACGAGACCAAGCTGATCACGGGCGCGACGATCGTCGGCGGAGCGAAGCTGGTCGAATTCCTGTCCGACGGCTCGCCCTGCGTCTCGTACTGAGGCGTTTCGCGTGAGTCTTGAGTCGAATCCCCGCGCCGACGCCGTCTGCGAGGGCGGGGATCTCGACTGCGGCAGCGGCCTGCTCCTGATCATCCGCGAGGCTTTCGAGCCCCTCGCTCCCGGAGGCGTGCTCGAGATCCGCAGCAGCGAGATCAGCGTCAAGGAGGATCTGCCGGCCTGGTGTCGCATGGTCGGCCATGCCCTGCTGGCGGCCGTGCCGTCGCAGGGACGCTCGATCTCCTACTTCGTGCGCAAGAGCGCCGAGGACACGTCGCTCGCTGCCGACCTGGAGGAGGCGCGCAATTTCCGCTGGCAGGTGCGCGCGGCCACGGGCGAGGGCAGCACCACGCGAGTCTTCGCGCGCAACCACCACATCGACATCGGGCAGCCGGCGAGCTTCGACACGGCCGACGCGGCGCCGAGCGCGGTCGAAGTGCTGCTCGCGGCGCTGGCGGGGGATCTCGTCGCGGGCCTGCGCTGGCGAGCGTCGCGCGCGAAAGTAGAGCTGCAGCAGATGGAGCTGTCGCTCTCGACGCGCGCCAGCGACCCCGGCGTGTTCCTCGGGCTCACGAAGCAGGGTCCCGGCGGCCTGGCCGAGATCGAAGGACGCCTCTACGTGCAGAGTCCGGCGTCGTCGGAGGAGCTCGAGGCCCTGTGGAGCGATACCCTGGCGCGCTCGCTGCTCGCGCAGACGCTGCTCGCGGGCACCGAGGTCAAGCTCGAGCTGAAGTCGATCCCATGAAAGGACTGCCCCTCTTCCCCGTGACCGTCGTCGGCTCCTGGCCGCGGCCCGCCTACCTGCTCGAAGCCCAGCGCCGCGGCTCGAAGGATCTCGAAGCCTTGCGCGAGCGCGCCTGCAGCGAGGCGATCCGCGATCAGATCGAAGCCGGCGCGGACATGCCGAGCGACGGAGAGCAGCGGCGCGACAACTTCTTCTCCTTCCTGTGCGAACGCCTCGACGGCCTGAAGCTGATGACGATGGCGGAGCTCTTGAACTACGTCGAGGACAAGGCCGCCTTCGAGGGCCTGCTGCGCGCGCTCGACGTGCCGGCCTTCGCGATCAAGAACCCGGTGGTGACCGGCCGGCTCGCGCGCCGCGGATCCCTGATCGGCCGCGATCTCGCCTTCGCGCGCGGAAAGACCGAGCTTCCGCTGAAGCTCACCCTCCCTGGTCCTTATCTCCTGTCGCGCTCGATCTGGGTCAAAGGCCTTTCGGAAGCGGCCTATCCGACGCGCGAGGCGCTCAACGACGACCTGGTGAGGATCCTGCGCGAGGAGTTGACCGAGCTGGTCGCCGCAGGCGCAGATTTCGTGCAGTTCGACGAGCCAGTGCTCTCGGAGCTGGTCTTCGCCGGCAAATCCGCGACGCGCACGTTCATGTGCGCGGCGCTAGCGGCGAAATCCAGCCCCGAGGAAGAGCTCGAGCTCGCCGCGATGCTGATCAACCGCGTGGTGGCTGGCTTCGAAGGGCCGACGATCGGCCTGCACGTTTGCCGCGGCAATTGGAGCACGCAGGAAGACGTGCTCCTGTCGGGCTCCTACGCCGAATTGATGCCGACCCTGCGCCGCATGGGCGTCGGTCAGTTCGTCCTCGAGTACGCGACACCGCGCGCGGGACCCTTGTCGGTGCTCGCCCTGCTGCCTGCGAAGGCCACGCTCGGCCTGGGAGCCGTCAATCCGCGCACCACCGATCTCGAGGACCCGCAAGCGGTTGCCTCTCGCGTGCGCGAGGTGACCCGCTTCGTGGAGCCAGAGCGCATCTACCTGAATCCTGATTGCGGCTTCGGGACCTTCTCCGAGCGTCCGGTCGCGAGCCGCGATCTCGCGCGCGCCAAGCTGGAGACGCTCAGCCGCGCTGCAAGGATCCTGCGCCAGGGCTGACGAGCGCCGAGACGGCATGGAGCTTGCTCGATCCGAGCGAACCATGGTCAAGCCGATCAGCATCCGCGAGCTCCAGACGCTTCAGCGCGGCAAGGAGGAGTTCGCGCTCATCAGCGTCCTCTCGGAAACGGATTTCCAACGGGCGAGCATTTACGGCTCGACGAACGTCCCGCTCGACAGTCCCGACTTCCTGCAGAGCGTCGAGAAGCAGACCGCGGGCGACAAGCACAAGCGGGTGGTCGTGTACTGCGCGGGATCGAAATGCGACGCATCGACGCGCGCGGCGAACAAGCTCGCAGCAGCGGGCTACACCCACGTCGAGGACTACCGCGGCGGCATCGACGAATGGAACGCGTCGCAGAGCGGCGGCCGCGGCCAGGTGAAATCGGGTTGATCGTACGATGGCCCCAGGTGGCCTGCGCCTTGGCATGGAACGTGCAGTGGAAAGCCCGGCAGCGAATGTGCGACCTGACTGTCACGGGCATGTAGGGGACACAAGCCCGCGAATTGGTTAGTGACGCCACCTGCCACGCCGCGAGTCCCTCCAAGAGTGACTCGCGGCGACCTTTTAACCACTGGGACACGCGCTCGACGTCACCGGAATGGGAATTGCGCTGCCGCCGCGTCTTCTTCAGGGCATTCCGCGAAGCTCAGCCCGGCGCATGCGGGGGCCTCCCATGCAGGAATTACAACCATGACGTTCAATCGACCGCGCAGTGGACAGGGTTTCACCGTTCTCGTCGGCGGAATAGCAATCATCGGTCTGTGGGCCTTGATCTCGAACAGCAGACCTGTGGTTTCCGGCGATCCGACGCCGGAGCAGAACGGCGCCAAGATGATCAAGGACGGTCGCAAGACCTTCCGCAATGACACCTTCGGCGATGAAGCCTTCTGGGGTCAGACGCTGCAACTCCACAAGGCGGTCGCGGGCGTCGCGAATGGCGGAGTCGGGCCGGGTTTGAGCCCGGCACAGGCCCTGGCCCTTGGGCTGAAGGTCGACGTGCAGCTGCTTCCCTCGGAACTGCAACTGGCCCTGGCGGCTGGCCAGGTGAACTTGAACGATCCGGCGGTGACGATCGAGCTGCTGCGCCTGAAGGCGGTGCTCGGCGTCACGGGCTTCATCACGCAGCAGGGCCAGCTGGAATCGATCGGGATCCAGTGCGCCCTCTGCCACTCGACCGTCGACGATTCCTTCGCTCCAGGGATCGGCAAGCGTCTCGACGGTTGGGCGAACCGTGATCTCGACGTCGGCTCGATCATCGCCTTCGCACCGGACCTGTCTTCGATCGCGACTTTGCTCAACACGGACGAGACGACGGTCAGGCAGGTGCTGCACAGCTGGGGACCGGGCAAGTTCGATGCAGCGCTGCTGCTCGACGGGAAGGCCATGGCACCCAACGGCACTTCCGGCGCGACGCTCATCCCGCCGGCTTTCGGTCTGGTCGGAGTGAATCTCCACACCTGGACGGGCTGGGGCAGCGTCACCCACTGGAACGCCTTCGTGGCCACGATCGAGATGCACGGCAAGGGAACCTTCTTCGACCCGCGCCTGGACGACGCGACGCAGTTCCCGATCGCCGCGCGCGCGGGCTTCGGCCACATCCAGAACGATCCGGATCGCGTGACGCCCAAGCTCGCCGCGCTACACTTCTTCCAGCTGGCGCTGCCGGCACCCAAGCCGCCGGAAACCAGCTTCAACCACGCGGCGGCTGAGCGTGGAGACGAGCTCTTCGAAGGCAAGGCTGCGTGCAACCGCTGCCACGTCGAGCCCCTGTTCACCGAGCCTGGCTGGAATCTGCCCACCGGGGCGGAGATCGGGATCGACAACTTCCAGGCGGATCGCTCGCCGGACAAGCGCTATCGCACCACGCCGCTCCGCGGACTTTGGAGCCACCAGAAGGGGGGATTCTTCCACGACGGCCGCTTCGCGACGCTGCTCGACGTGGTCAACCACTACAACCAGCATTTCCAGCTTGGATTGACTCCTGCCGAGAAGAACGATCTGGTGGAGTATCTTAAGTCCATCTGATCACCTGGTCCGACCTCGGCAATCCCCATCTCGAACTATCATTTCTTGCGAGCGTTGCTTGCGCTCGCGTTGTTGCTCGCCGTCGGTGGATGCCACACGACATTCGAGCGTCGCGACTGGTCGGCCTACACCGGTCCGGGCGCTGAGTACTTCCACAAGGAAGAGCTGACCTTCCCGCAGGCGTCCGACCCGATCGAGCCATTCAACCGCGTTTCCGCGGCGGTCGACTACGGCCTGTTGCGCTACGTGTTCGCTCCGATCACGGGCGCGTACCAGAAGCTCACTCCGGACGAGCTCCGCAAGCGCATCAAGCTGGCGGGAGAGAACCTGCTCTATCCCGGACGCGGCATCAACAACGCGCTGCAAGGCGAGTGGTCGCAGGCCGGCGAGGAAACCCTGCGGTTCCTGGTCAACACGACCGTCGGACTGCTCGGTTTCTTCGATCCCGCGACCAAATGGGGCTTGGAGCCTCACCCCGAGGATTTCGGCCAGACCTTCGCGAAGTGGGGTTGGAAGAAGAGCACCTACGTCTTCCTGCCGATCTACGGGCCCTGCACGTTTCGCGACGCGCTCGGCAAGCTCCCCGACGAAGCCGCCGACCCAGCCAACTACTATTTTCCAGCATCCTGGGTGCGCCGCGGCAATCGCCTGGCCGACGAAGCCGAGCCTGCTTTGCGGCTGGTCGAGGCCACCTACGATCCCTACGAGCCGGCGCGATCGCTCTACTCGCTGAACCGCGAAGTCGACATCGAGAACTTCTCGTGGCAGCACGACGACAGCCCCGAGTCCCAGACCCTCGACGTGGTGTTCCTCAAGTTCGAGGATCCCGAGTTTCCCGGCAGGCGCAAGACTTCGACTGCGCGCGTGCGCGCCGGCCACCGCATCCACTACAACTACTGGCTCCAGCCGAAGCCTAGCCCGCTGGTTTACATCGTGCCGGGACTCGGCGGACATCGGCTGCACAACGCCGCGCTCGGCCTGGCGGAGATTGCCTACAAGAAAGGCAACTCCGTGGTGACGATCTCCAATCCGACGAACTGGGAGTTCATCGAGGAGGCTTCGAGCGTCGACGTCCCCGGGTTCGTGCCGCAGGACGCGCGCGACCTGCACGTCGCGCTCACGGCGATCGACCGCGATCTCGAGAAGGAACACGCCGGACAATTCACCTCGAAGCGCCTGGCGGGAATCTCGATGGGCGCCTTCCAGACCTTGTTCATCGCCGCGAGAGAGCCGGAAGCCAAGGCCGAGGGTCTGATCGACTTCGACGTCTACCTCGCGATGGATCTTCCGGTCAGCCTCGAGCACGCGATGCAGCAGGTCGACGCCTTCTACAATGCGCCGCTCGAGTTCTCGTCCGAGGAGCGACAGCTCAAGATCCACGAGATCCTGGCCAAGGTGATCTACCTCAGCCAGGGCGAGCTCACGCCCGCGATCGAGCTGCCTTTCACGAAGCTCGAGGCGCAGTTCCTGATCGGGATGTCCTTCCGCATGGATCTGCAGTTCGTGATCATGCAGATCGAGAGCCTGCACCACGTCGGCGTCCTGAAGACCAAGCCGACCTGGTTCGAGCGCGCCCCCGCGTTCCGCGAGGCAGCCGAGTATTCGTACATGGAATACATGTACGCCTACCTGCTTCCCTACCTGTGCCGCCGCGATCCCACGCTGAGCTTCGACGACGCCGGGGCCCGGACCATGTTCGAGCGCTGCGACCTGCACTCGATCGCCGAAGGCTTGCGCGCCAACGAGAAAGTGCGACTGTTCGCCAACGAGAACGACGTGCTGCTGCGGCCCGAGGACATCGAGTGGCTCAAGGAGCTGCTCGGCGACCGCGTGCATTTCTTCCCCGCCGGCGGCCACCTCGGCAATCTCCACCGCGAGTCGATCCAGGAAGTGATCGAGACCACCGCGACCCAGGTCGAGAACGGCAAGACGCCGTGAATCGCCAGGGTCTCGAGCGGCCGAGGCTTCCTCCGCGGTAGGATTCGCGCATGGATCGCGCCGCGATCGCGTTGGTTGCCTTGGCGCTGGCCAGTTGTGGGCACTCGTCTGAGGACAGCGCCACGCCTGCCGCGGGCCAGGTCGCCGCGGAACCCACTGCGGCGGAAGGCTTGCGCAGCCTGTTTTCCTCGGCGGGTGAGAAGCTTCCGCCCTTGCGACAGATCAGCGCCAATCGTCCGGACCTCCTGGGCTTCCAGCTGCGTTCCGAGGATGCGCTGAGCACCTGGGAGCGGCTGCGCGCGCTCACCGAGCGCACCGGCTATTACCCGGTGCTGCTGCGCGACGAGCACGGAATGCTCGCCGAAGAACGCGGACTCGCGCCTGCGGAACAACTGCTCGAGGCCGCGAAGGCGCTCGACGGAAAGGCCTGGCTCGAGGCTCGCGCGAAAGAAGCGAACGAGGATCCCGAGGCCGCTGCGCCGCGCGGCAAGCCCGACGAGCCGGCGGAGGCGCAGAACAAGTTCGTCCTGCCCTTCGACGTCCTGAGCGGAAAACCCGTCGATGATCTCTGGCTGCTGCTCATCCCGACGCGCTTTGGCCACGAAGTGCCCGCCTACATCGGTTTCGGCGGCTGGAATGCTTGCCCGCCACCCGAAGTCCACGTCGCCGTGCTGCGCCACTGGCACGAGCGCTACGGCGCCGAGCTGGTCACCATGGGCGGCGACGTGATCGAGCTGCGCGCGGGTCGACCGACGGCATCCGCGACGGACTCGCTCGTGCTGGCCTTCGAGCAGTTCCACTACTGCGAAGACATCGTGACCCAGGGAGTGGGCACTCTGGACGCGCTCGCCGACACGCTGCGCAAGAGCACGGTCTGGTACTTCTGGTGGGATTGAGGCGAGCCGATCGCCAACCGCTCGAAGCAGAGCAACTACCTAGATCCCGCGGCGAGTCACGACTGCATTGCAGCGCGGGATCGCGGCCGCGTGAGTTACCCTTCGCCGTCCGATGACGCTCGCTGCCGCCTACGTACTGATCCTGACTGTGGTGGCACTGGTGTTGTTCGCCAGCGATTTCCTGCGGGTCGACGTGGTGGCGCTGATCCTGCTGCTCGCGCTGACGATCCCGCAGCGCTGGATACCCGAGCTCCTGAGCCCGCAGGAAGCCTTGACCGGCTTCGGCAGCGAGACGATCGTCGTGCTGATCTCGCTGTTCATCCTGACCGAGGGCGTGATCCGCACCGGGGTAGTCGAGCGGCTCGGCCTGCGCATGGCTTCCTTCGGCGGCTCGCGGCCCGCGGCCTTCGCGCGCCTGATCCTGGTTTCTGCGGCCGCGGTGAGCGCCTTCGTCTCCAACACGCTGACCACCGCAGTGTTCATGCCGCTGGTGATCGGCGCCTCGCGGCGCGCGAAGATGCCCGCGTCGAAGATCCTGATGCCTCTGGCCTTCGCGTCGATCCTGACCGGCACGATGACGGTGATCGGCACCTCGACCAACCTGGTCGTCACGGGATTCCTGAAGCAGCTCGGCATGGAGCCCCTGGGTTTTTTCGAGATGACCCCCGTCGGTGCGGTGATCGCCGCCATCGGCATGGTCTACCTCTTGTTCCTGGCGCCGCGACTCCTGCCCGATCGCGAGGCCGCCGTGGAGAGCGGCGCCCCGGACCGTAAGTTCGCGGCCGAAGTGATCGTGGACGAGAAATCGCCCTTCGCCGGCAAGACCCTTGCGCAGCTGAGGCTGGGCGACGTGATGGATCTGATCGTGGTCGGCGTGCGCCGCAGCACCCGCAAGCTCTTGCAGCTGCGCGACGACGCGAAGCTGGAGGAGGGCGACGAGTTGATCGTGGAAGGCCGCGCCCAGGACATCCTCAGCGTCAAGGACGTCGCCGGGATCAGCATCAAGCCCGAAACGAAGCACGAGCCGGAATCGGCGCGGGAAGACAGCTCGCGTATGGTCGAGGCGATGATCCTGCCGCGCTCCAACCTGGTGGGTCGCACCCTCGCCGGCATGCGCTTCAGCCATGTCAGCGGTTTCACCGTGCTCGGGATCCACACGGCGGGGGCGAAAGGCGACGTGCGCAAGATTTCGCAGCGACAGCTGCGCCCGAGCGACGTGCTGCTGCTCAAGGGCAATGCCGATGACTTCGATCGCCTGCCCAAGGGCATGCTGCTGCTCGAGGACGTCTCCGCCCACCATCCGCGCAGTCAAAAGGGCCCCTTGTCGGCCGCGATTTTCGCAGGCGCCATCGCCCTCGGGGCCTCGGGCCTGCTCGCCCTGCCGATCGCCTTCCTGCTCGGCGTGCTGCTCCTGCTCCTGACGCGCTGCCTGCGAGCCGAGGAAGCCTACGCGAGCGTCGATTGGCGCCTCCTGGTGTTGATCGGAGTGATGCTGGCCTTCGGGACGGCGATGGTAAAAACCGGGGCTTCGGGCTGGCTCGCGCAGCTGGTCGTGGACCATGTGAGCCCCTTCGGCGGCTACGCGGTCATGGCGGCCTTCTACGTCTTGACCATGGTGCTCTCGCAACCGATGTCGAATCAGGCCGCAGCGCTGATCGTGCTGCCGATCGCCGTCGAGACCGCGCGCACCTTGAACCTCGACCCCCGCCCGCTGGTGATCGCGGTCACCCTCGCGGCGTCCTGCTCCTTCCTGACGCCCTTGGAGCCCGCCTGCCTGCTGGTTTACGGCCCGGGCCGTTACCGGTTCTCCGACTTCATGCGCGTCGGATTCCCGCTGACCCTGATCGCGTTCGTGACGTCGATGATCATGGTGCCGCTGCTCTGGTAGGCCGCTTTCCAGGCCCCGATGGGCGAGTCCTGTGGATTTCCGGCACGCCAGTTGATGAGCCCGGGCCACCATGCGTTCCATCCAAATCAGGCGCCGTCTGGCAGCGTCTCTTGCGGTCGTCACCCTGGCTTTCGCTGGCGCGGGCTGCGCGACCGACCGCCAGGTCATCGCCCAGGCCTCCGACACGCACAACCAGCTCAAGCCCGCCGTGCTCTCGGATTCCGAGCTGGCTGGCTACATCCAGACCATGGGGCGGCGTGTTGTCGACGCGGCTCGAGCCCTCGACGCCCAGGGCTTCGGGCCCAAGAGCCACAAGAAGGAAGACGACGCCTGGATGTTCTCCGACCAGATGGCCTTCCACTTCGTGAACAGCGAGACACTGAACGCTTTCACGACCGGCGGAACCCATATGTACATCTACACCAAGCTCCTGACGACCTGCAGCAGCGAGGACGAGCTCGCCGCGGTCGTCGCCCACGAATACGGCCATGTCTATGCCCGCCACGTGCACAAGGGCATGAACCGCCAGTACCTGGCGCTCGGCGGCGGCGCCGCGGCGGGCATCGGCGCCTACCTGCTGGGCGGCAAGGAACACGGGGCCGAATACGGACCGATCGCCGCTGGCCTGGGCCTCGCGGCCGGACAGTTCATCAACATGGGCTACACGCGCGATGACGAAGCCGAGGCGGACAAGCTCGGCTTCCAGTTCTATACCCACGCAGGCTGGGACCCGGATCGCTTCGGGGACTTCTTCCAGCGGATGATCGACATGGGCCTCGACACGCAGAGCGAGATGATGAGCGATCACCCGAGCCTCAAGTCGCGGGTCGACGATGCGAAGAAGCACGCCGCCGGCCTGCCGCCTGAGGCAAGCAGCTGGCGCAAGGCCCCGGTTGCCGATCCCGCGCGCTTCCATACCCTGCAAGCGCGGGCCGAGAAGCTGGCCAAGACGATGCCGGACGACAAGAGCCTCGAGGCCGCGAAACTCCTGCTAGCGGCGGTGCCGAGCTGCCTTCTGCCTCAGGATCAGCCCGAACAGAAGGCTGCTCAACAGCGACTGCGCCAGGCGCTCGAGATGGCGAGCGCCAAGCCCTGAGTCTGCGTAAGGCGATCCCCGAGGCGCCGGGCATTTGCCGGCCAGTCCTCCTCTCTGGAAGTCGGTAATTTCTACAACGATTCCAGGGATTACATCGCCTTTCCAAGGATTACATCGGGGAAAGCAGGGCGAACAGGCCTGGATCGGCCATCGCGCGGCTAGCGATACCCTCGAACCTGTTTCCCGATATCGGCATAAAAGTTGCTCGTTCCAAAGACCTACGCGCCCAAGGAGCGAGAGATTCGCGATGCGGAGCGAGGTCCCCGACGACTCGCTCTCACCTTGATCCGCAGAAGTCCGATGAATCCCAACTACATCTCGCTCGATCGCACGGGACGCGACAGCCGTGAGAGCGAGGGGAGCACTCCGAATCGATTCGGCGCGAAAGGAGATCCGATTTCGCGGGCCTCCGGCGATTCGCTGGAGACTGCTCCGCGGGACACGTCGGCGGCTTCGGGGCCGCTGGACAGCCTTCCGGACAATGCCGCCTGGAGCCAGAGCCAACGCGAATCGGCCTTCCACCAGGAGCGGCTGCGCGGGCTGACGGCGGAACTCTTGCGCGTCGAGGAGCGGGTGCGCCGGCGCCTTTCGTCGGAGTTCCATGACGGGCTGGACCGCACGATCCTGCTGATCCGGATGAAGCTCGCGGCCCTGCGCAGGTCTACCGACCCCAGGCTGGCGGACTCCGTGCTCGAGATCGAACGGCTGCTCGAGCAGGCCGACAAGAGCGCGCGTGGCATCGCCCAGGAACTCGAGCCGCCGTCGCTGCACGAGCAGGGCCTCGAAGCGGCGATCAAGGAGCTCGCGGCGGAGGTCGGCGCTCGCCACGGCGTCAAGATCGTGGTCGGCGACGACGGCCGGCCGAAGCCCACCGAAGCCAAGGCCCGCGAAGCGCTGTTCCGCTCGATGCGCGAGCTGTTCATCAACGCCGCCGAGCGCGCGCGCGCGCAAAGAATTCGCGTGTCGCTGGAGCGTGCCGAGCGCAACATCCGGGTCACCGTCGAGGACGACGGAATCGGCATGCGCACCAACGCGGAAGCCAGCGACGACTACGGTCTGTTCACCATTCGAGAGCGCCTCAGCCATGTCGGCGGAAGCATGAAAATCGAATCGGTTCCCGAGCACGGTACGACGGTCTGTCTGTGCGCACCATTGGCCGCTGATCGCGCGACCAACACCAAGGCTAATCCATGAATATTCGAATTCTTCTGGTCGACGACCACCAAATGGTTCGCGAAGGACTGCGCGCTCTGCTTGCCTGTGAACCGGGCTTCGAGATCGTGGGCGAGGCTGCCGACGGCCGCACTGCGCTCAACCTGATCCGGACCCTGCAGCCGAACGTCGTCGTGATGGACATCGAGATGCCCGACATGAACGGCGTCGAGGCCACGCGACAGATCCGCGCGGAATACGACCGCGTCAAGGTCATCGCCTTGTCGACGCACTTCGACCGGCGCTACGTGGGGCACATGCTCGACGCGGGAGCCTCTGCTTACGTGCCGAAGATGGATGCCCACGACGAGCTGGTGCGGGCCGTGCGCGCGGTGAGCGCCGGGCGCACCTACCTCAGCCCGGAAGTGGCCGGCTTCGTCGTCGAGCGCTACAGCAATGACAAGCCGGGCAGCGACGACTCCGCATTCTCACGCTTGAGCGCGAGGGAACGCGAAGTCCTCCAGCTGGTCGCCGAGGGCAAATCCTCGCCCGAGACCGCGAAGTTGATGCACATCTCGATCAAGACGGTGGAGACTCACCGCCGCAACATCGTGCAGAAGCTCCAGCTGCACGGCACCGCGGAGCTGACGAAATACGCCGTGCGCGAAGGCCTGACCTCGCTGGAGTATTGAGCCCTTCCTGCCGCTGGTGAATGCCGGCGAGCAGGACGCATTCCCCGGCCCCGGAGACTCGCCAGCCGGGTCTCAGCGGCCGCCGGCGCTATTGTTGGCGACGGGTGCAGCCGGGGCGAGCGACGTCGCTGCCTGGACAGGCATCCGAAGCCGCAATCCGGACGCGCTGCCCGCGCGGCCCCAGACGCTGAGCTCGCCGCCGTGGCACAGCAGCAGATCCTGGGCGAGGTGCAGAGCCATCGAGCATTCCATGCGCGAGGCGCCCGTGTTCTGGCGCGCGTAGCCCTGCAATTCGATCAGCTCCGGCACCGCGGAAGCATCCTCGATGCCGTGACTCAGCTCGATGGTCACCTCGCTGGCCGATGCGCGCACCCGGAGATCGACCGAGTGCAGCGGGCTCGCGGCCGCGTCGACTTCGACGGCCACGTAGGCGCGCCAGATGAAGCTCAGCACTTCCTGGTCGACGCTCGCGGTCGCAGTCGACGCGTCGAGCAGCTTGACCTCGCCGCGACCGCCCGATGCGACCAGGACGGCGCGACCGAGTGCCGCCAGGTCCGCCGGCGAGGTCTGCAGGGCCCGGCTCGCCAGTCCGGTCGCGACAGCCATGTGCTGGACCATCCGCGCCGTGCGCAAGGCGTTTTCGCGGATGCGCCGACCGAGGTCGCGGACCGCTTCGGGGTTGTCGCTCTTGTGCGTCTCGAGCACGGCCGCGTAATTCACGATCGTGCTCAGCGGCGTGCGAAGGTCGTGCGAATACGAAACGCGGATGCGCTCGAGGAAACGGTTCAGCGCCTGGTTCGGCAAGGCATCGGTTCCGCGCGGCGAACTCATGGCTGTGGCGCTCGAAGGGGCCATTTCCGTTATGCCTACGCTAGGGGACTTTTTCAACGGCCTGCTCGACGCTGAGCCGGTTGTACAAAGTCTTCAGGCTGATTCCGAGGATGCGCGCGGCTCGCGGCTTGTCGCCGCCGAGCTGCTCGAGCGTTGCGCGGATCAGCACGCGCTCCACGTCGGCGATGGAGGTGCCGACCTGGACGCTGAAACTTCCTGACGGGGAGTTGGCCACGGGGTTCCCGTTGGCGGGTGCCGCGGCGTCCTCGGCCCGCAGCAGATCGTCGGCAAGGATGAAGGCGCGCTGCACCGCGTTGCGCAGCTCGCGCGCATTGCCGCGCCACTCCTGCCGCGCAAGGGCGTCCAGGGCGCCCGGTGCCCAGCGCTTGTCGGTCCCATGGGTCCGATTGTGGCCTTCGAGGAAGTGCTGAGCGATCAACGCGACGTCACCCTCCCGCTCGCGCAGGGGGGGCAGGTGGATCGGGAAGACGGCCAGGCGGAAAAACAGGTCCTCGCGCAGCTTGCCGCCCTTGATCGCGGCGCTGGGATCGCGATTCGTGGAGGCCAGCACGCGCACGTCGGTCTGGATGGTCGAAGTCCCGCCGACGCGTTGGATCCGGCCGGTCTCGAGCACACGCAAGAGCTTGACCTGCAGTTGCAGCGGCATCTCCGTGATCTCGTCGAGGAACAGGGTCCCGCCGTCCGCGCGCTCGAAGAAGCCCCGATGCTGGCGGTCCGCGCCGGTGAAGCTGCCCTTCTCGTGGCCGAACAGCTCGCTCTCGATCAGGTTTTCCGGGATGGCCCCGCAGTTGACCGCGACCAGCGGCGCATCCTTGCGGCGGCTCAGCTCGTGCAGGGCCTGGGCAACGACTTCCTTGCCGGTGCCGCTCTCGCCTTGGATCAGCACGCCGGCGTCGGTCGGCGCCACGCGCTGGATCATGTCGAAAACCGGTTGCATCGCGCGCGAGCGGCCGATGATCGGGCCAAGGCGCCCGCGGTCGCGCAGGGCGTCGCGCAGCTCCTCGACTTCGCGCCGCAACGCGCGCACGCCTGTCAGGCGCGAGAGGGTCGCTTTCAGCACCTCGGGCTCGGCCGGCTTGGTCAGGTAGTCGGCGGCGCCGCGCCGCAGGGCCTCGACGGCGTGGCTGACCGTCGCGTGCCCGGTGACCAGCACGACCTCCGTGCCGGCGGGGCGCGCCGGATCGTCGATCAGGTCGGACCCCAGCCCGTCGGGGAGCTGCTCGTCAGCGAGCACGGCGTCGAAGCGCTTCTCCGTCAGGAGCGCTCGCGCGGTCGCGAGGTCCGAAGCCGTCTCGACCTTGTGCTCCTCGCGCTCGAGCAGGCGTACGAGGCTGTCCCGGAAATCGTCGTCATCGTCAACGACGAGAAGATTCAGCGGAGAAGGATTGATAGTCCGCGTCATCGTCGGGTCTTTGGTGGGGGGGCAGTGGGCCTGCACGACAGGGGATTGTATCCCCGCGTCGCATGGAATCGGGGACGAGGAGACGCCGCGTTCTTACAAACCGCGTTCCACGCGATGTGCACGCGTCTGAACAAACTGCAAATTTGCACGGCAATCGTTCGCGTGGGAGCTGCATTCGAAAGAGCGGCATGGGCTTTGCGGACACACCTCTCGCGTTCCTGAATACCTAGTTACCCGAGTGACGTGCCCGCGAGTGCGCTGCAGCAGTCCTCCTCCGAACCATCACCCACCACAGGGGAACACCACCGTGAAGATCCATGACATGCTCATCGCCACAGCCTGTGTGGCACTCCTTCCTTCCGCAGTGCTGGCTCAGAGCGCCGCGCCTGGTGCGCTCAACCAGGATTCTGCTCAAACCTATCCCTTGTACCCGTGCGGAAAATTGCTCGGTCTCAAGATCAGCAACGACTCCGACAAGGGGCTTGGCGAGATCGGCGACATCCTGATCGATCCGCGCTCGGGCGAAATTCGCTATGCCGTGCTCGAAGTCGGCGGATTCCTCGGCGTCGGCGAGGATCGTCGCGTCGTGCCCTGGAGCTTCATCCAGATCAAAGCGGACGAAAAAGACGCTGAAAAATGCCATGCGCGCACGACTCTGACCGAGCAGCAAGTCAAGGCAGCGCCGACCGTCAAGAAGGATCAGCGCTTCGAGGCCGACCTCGACAAGCGGATCGAAGCCTCCTTCGGCAAGGACGATTCCTGGGCCTACACGGGCAAGGGCACGCCGATGCTGGTCGAGTGCAGCGAGCTGGACGGAGTCGTCCTGCGCGATCCTTCGAACAAGGAAGTCGGCAAGGTCCAGGACGTGATCCTGGCCCCGATGAATTCTTGCATCGCCTACGCCGTGGTCGACACGACCAAGGAAGCAGGGGACAAGGACGTCGCGTTGCCCTGGTCCAAGGTCGCGTACACCTATGACAACGACCACAAGCTGCTTGCCACCACGCAGGTCGAGCTCGCGCGCTTCGGTGTCGCGCCCGAGTACGACAAGAAGGATTGGAAGCGCATGTCCAGCACGCCCTGGATGACCGAGCTTTGCACCTATTACGGCTGCGATCCTTTCTGGAAGACGGCTCGTTTCGCATCGGCGCCCAAGCCGCCGGCGCCGCCCGCGCCGAAGCCGCCGAAGAATCCCTGAATCGAGCGGATCAACCAGGACCTCACAGGAACTGGGACCGCATCGAGGGGAATTGGAAAAATGTCACCGGGAAAGTCCGTGAACGCTGGGGCAAACTTACGGACGACGAGCTTGATGTGATTCAAGGCAAGCGCGAGCAGCTCGAAGGCCGAATTCAAGAGGCCTACGGGATTGGTCGCGACGGAGCCCCCAAACAAGTAGAAGAGTTCGCCAAGTCGCTCTGAGCTCTACGGACTGAATCGAGAGCAGGCAGTCATCAGACTGCCTGTTCTCGTTTTGTCACTGCCGAGTCATCTCGCGTTCTCGCTCAATGTAGAAACGCGTGTAATTCCGGACTTTGCTTGTCAGGAAGTGCTCCGGACGAGCGCCTGAATTAGGCACGTCAGTTGCCATGGAAGGCGCGAGCGGTGGGCCGGCGAATGTTCGTCAAGCGGTCTCCGACTCCGATCACTCTCTCTTCAACAGGAAACCCCGAGTATGCTCCTCGTTCAACTGATTGCCACGAGTCTGCTGACCGGAATCTCAATTCCCTCAGACCAGCCTGAGCAGCCCGCTTTTTCAAACCTCGAATCCTCCTATGTGCAAGGTGGGGCCGCTTACGACACCACGCCTGCTGGAAGCGGCCTGCGCCTGCGCTTGACCGGCGGCTTCGTCACAACGAAGGACTCGAACGGTCCTTCCGGTGAGGACACCGATTTCGACGAGGGCTACCTGCTTTCCATCGGCATCGGCGAGCGTCTCGGCCACATCACGAGCACCGTCGGCATCGGGCTCGAGCTCGAGGGCGTGTTCACCGACCAGGATGCATCGACGACGGGCGGGCTCCAGGCCGTCAACGACTTGACGGTTGCCGGCGCGCTGCTCAACGCAGTCATCGACATTCCGATCGCGGAGCGCTTCGCCATCTATGGAGTCGCCGGTGCAGGCGCTGCCTGGCTCGACTCGGACACGGCCGGAAACTTCGAGGAGGACGACGGGCCCTTCCTCGCCTGGCAGCTCAAGGCGGGCGTCGAATGGCGCTTCGCGACCAGCACCTCGCTCCACTTCGGCTACCGCTTCCTCAATGTCGACGATGCCGAGATCGACGACGACGTCAACAACGTCAGCTTCGACCTGGAGACGCGCCAGCACGTGCTCGAGGCCGGTTTGATTTTCGGTGTCTGAGAGCCCTGGTCAGAAGCCGGCTCGCATGTACCGCGCGAGTGAAACCGCCGAGTACTCAGGGCGCCAGTTGCGCGAAGCCTGTTGGCGAGCCTGCTGCAGGAACGCGTCGAGGGTCGAAGGTCCGCCGAGAACCCCGTTGTAGGTTGCGGCGGATCTGTTCGGCTGCGCGTAGCCAACTTGTTGGATCGTCGAGGTCGTGTCGCCGATCTGGCCGAACCAGTAGGAGAGCGGGTGGGCAACCGATCCGATCATCGCGCAGGCGTTGGTCGGCGCGAGCTGCGAGAAGAACCGGTTCCTGAACGAATTGAGCGAGACCGTGCTGTTGGCCACGGGCTCCTCGATCAGGCAATCGGAAGAATTCGTGCTCTGCACGTCGTTGCCGGAGAGACTCACGTTCGACACCTGCCACGAATCGCCCTCGATCCGGATCGAGCCAGCCCAGTTGAACAGCACGTTCCTCTGGATCGCCAGATTGTGCACGCCGATGCTCGAGTGAGTGTCGCCGACGTGCGTGCCGCACAGGGTCATCACGTTCGGCTGGCTGCCGAGCGTGTTGTTCGCGATCAGGTTGTGGCGCACGCGCCCCGAGGCGATGTTGGCGAACCACAGGCCCCAGCCCCGCGGGTTGGCGGCGTCGATGTTCTTGCCATCGAGGATCACGTTGCCGACCACGTTCGCCACCACGCCGGCCACTTCGGGATTGTTCCCGCCGCCGACGCTGAGCGCGATGGAGTTGCGTACGAAGACGTTGTTGACGACCGAGCCGCCGGGCCGCAGCTGCATCCCGTGCGAGGAGGCGTTGGCGATGATGTTGCCGCGGACCGTGACCGCGGTGTTGTCGTTGTCGATGTAGAGGTTGTGGCTGAAAATGTCGGCTCCCGCTCCGGGGACCGACTCATTCCATCCGTTGTGGTCGAACAGGTTCTCCTCGATCAGGAGGCCGTCGACGGCATAGGCGTAGAGACCTTGCGAGTGTCCGCCGATCGAATGGATCGCGTAGGCGTCGATGATCACCGAGCGGCGCAGGCTGAAGTCCTTGTGGCGTCCGCCGTAGCCCTGGAAGACCAGATTGCCGCTGTAGCCTTGGAACTCGCAGTCCTCGAACAGGATGTGCGAGCCAGGCTGGAGCATCTGCGCGCCGATGCAATCCCCGCCGCCAGTGTAGGCGCTGGCGTGGAAGTGAAGACCGACGACCGCGAGGTTGTCGATGGTCGCAGGCGATCCATTGCCGCCGTTGGTCCGGATGCCGCCTTCAGTGCCGGTCTCCAGCAAGGCGCGCAAAGGCGATGCGCCATAGGTGGAGATCAGCATCGGCTCGGCCGGGGAGCGCCCTGAGGCAATCCACTGACCCAGGCTCTCGTGCCACACGCTGCCACGCTCGAGCAACATCCAGTCGGGATATCCGTGGCGCATCAAGGCCTTGCCCGCCGCGAGCGAGCGCACGGCCGTCGCCGGAGAGAGGCCGTCGTTCTGATCGTTGCCCGAAGTGTTGCTCACGAACACTCTGCGCGTGTCCACGCTCGCCTGGAATCGGGTCCAGCCGTTGACCACTCCGCCGCCCAGGAATTCCTTGTGCACGAGCACGCGCGCCTGGGCTGCCACCATCGAGGTATCCAGGTTCGTGAATACGAGCTGGGCGATTCCCTGTTCCTCGCCGCTGCGCTGCGCTTCGAAGGGATCGACCTCGACGGAGATCTCGGCCGATTCGCCCGGCTGCAGCGCGCCATTCGACGGGCCTGCGAAGCTGACCCAGGGCTCCGAGGCATGCGCGCCCCAGTTCACGAGCTCCGTGCTGTTGTTGATCAGCGAATAGGTGCGACGGCGCGCATCGGGGTCGAAATCGTTGTCGGGCCCCAGGCGGAAATCCTCCGCGGAGCTGAGCACCAGAGGGCTCGAAGGCGCGGGCGTATCAGCGGTGAGCAGCGCCTCGGGAAGGGGCACCACGACTCTGCCCGATTGGGCGAGACTCCCGCTGGAAAGAACACAAACCGATGCTGCAACGCCCGCGATGACGCGCAGCGCACTCGCCCGAGGGCGGGTCGCTGATCGAATGAACATGGGGCAATCCCGACGGCCAGTTCGTGACAAAATCGCGCCGCGCACGGAGTCGGTGCCGCTGAATCGACCCCGCGCGTTCGACGTGATCGCGGGGAAATGCCCCGCCCTAGCTCGCTTCCGTTTCTGCCTGCCGCAGGAACTGCTTCAGGACGTTCACCACCGGTGCACGCGTCCTCTGCCTACTTCCCCTGCGCGATCTCCCCTGTCGACTGATCGGGGCTCGAAGCTGAGGCGAGTGGTGATGCTCGGGAGCATCGATGAACGGAGTCCGGCGCTACCTGCCTCTGCCGCACCACGGATGAGCGCCCGCGGCAGATTTCGACTGCGAAGGGTAGTACCTGGAACCCAGGATGGAAACCGGACATTTCCGTCATTTTCCAGCGCGGGCTACCTGGATCCGCAGGAGTGGTGCTCAGACCCCAAGCCGGGAAAAGAAATTGCTCGGGCGAGTCTCGAGCGCACGACGGCGACTCGAGTGCGGGAAGGAGAGGAGCGTGTGCCAGAAACTGGCACGGTTCACTCGGTGCGTCAGCGGGCTCCGCCGCGGGCGCGATGGTCAGCGCACGGTCGCGCCGCCTTGCCGCTTCACTCTACGCGTGCCTGCGGTGCTTCCAACCCGTCAGCGGCGACTCGATGAAACGGAAGCTCAAAGCCGACACGGCGACGGTCAGCGCGCTGCACAGCAGGAAGAGCAGCAAGGGCGATTCGAGCCCTGTTTCGCGCAGGAAGTAGGCCGCGGCATGGCGCGCGAAGTGATGGTAGAGGTACATGCCGTAGCTGATCGCGCCGATCCAGCGGATCCAAGGCCGCGAGAGCACCCGTGCCACGGGGTGCTGCTCGTCGAGCACGCAGCCGGCGAGGAACATTCCCATCAGGAGCTGGATCGAGAGCCGCGGCAGTCCGGAGATGTCGCCTGGCGCATTGCAGACCGCGATCAGGGCGACGAGCACAATCCACAAGGACCAACGACTCGCGAACACCGACCTGAGGCGCGCGAATCCGCCTGGACGGGCCAGGGCGTGCGCGAGCAGCACTCCCAGGCAGATCGGAGTGAAAGTGACCTGCAGGATCGCATAGTCGCCGCGCGCCAATCCCAGCCGACTTTCGAGCAGGCCGTCGAGCAAGCCGAAGTTCAACAGCTGGTTGACGACCAGGAATCCCACCAGAACAGGTAGCACCTGGCGCGCGAAGAATTTCTCCAGCGGCGGCCACAATAGATAGAACTGTTCCTCGGTCGCCAGCGACCATGCGATCGCAAGGAAGGTGGTCGATTGGATCCAGTTCGTCGTGTAGCTGGCATGGAATGGCAGCTCGGACAGGAACGGATCGCGCATGCCCGACTCGGGTCGGATCACGGTCACGAAGACCAGGATTGCCGCGAGGACCAGGTAGTAGATCGGGAAGATGCGCAGGGTGCGCCGCGCGTAGAAGCGGCGCAGCGAGATGGCCCCCGTGCGCTCGCGCTCCTTCAGGATCAAGCTCACGATCAGGAAGCCGCTGAGCACGAAGAACATGTCCACACCGAGGAAACCGTTCGAGCTCAAAGGCACGCCGCCGAATCCGCCGGCCGTGTGATGCCAGATCACGGCCAGGATGCTGATCGCGCGGATTCCGTCCAGCGCAGGAAAGCGAGCTTGCGCGCGGAAGGCATCGAAGCGCGAAACAGGCGCGCTGACGACCTCGAGCGTGGGCAATCGTCTGCGCGGCGGCCGGAGCGCCGGCGTGAGCTCGGGCGCCATGATCTGCGCAGGACGGAGGAGGCTGGAACTCTGCGCGTCCACGTTCATCTCGTACCAGGCGCGCGCCGGTGTTCACTCCGCGGGCGGGATCCGGTCAATAAGCGCCGCGGCAGGAGAGGACTGCCGGGACCGTCCGAGCGAGCAGGCACACGTCGAGCCAAAGCCCGCGGCAGCGCACATAGCGCATGTCCATCCGCATCCAGTCGCGGAACCCGATCTGACTCCGGCCGCTGACCTGCCAGATGCATGTGACCCCTCCGGTGATGCTCAAGCGCCGGCGCTGCCAGCGCTCGTACTGCGCGACCTCGTCGAGGGTCGGCGAACGCGGCCCGACCAGGGAGATGTCGCCCTTGAGGATGTTCCACAACTGCGGCAGCTCGTCGATGCTCCAGCGCCGCAGGAAGCGTCCGACGCGCGTGATGCGCGGATCGCGCTGGATCTTGAAGATCGGGCCGTCCTGCTCGTTGTGCGCCGCGAGCTCCGCGCGCCGCGCCTCCGCGTCGACGAACATCGAACGGAACTTGTAGAAGTCGAAGGGCCGGCCAGCGCGACCCGCTCGCGTCTGCCGGAAGACCACGGGCCCTGGTGAATCCAGCTTGATCGCGAGAGCGGTCAGCGCGAAAACCGGCAGCAGCGCGAGGAGCGCGAGCGCGGAGCCGGCGATGTCGCAAGTCCGCTTCCAGGCCGGAATCGGAGCACACAGGTGGGGCCACAGATCCGCCATCGGCCAGCGCCCGGCCGGGCCGATGCTCGCGCGGTACTCGATCTCCGACGAGTCGCGAGGCTGATCCTCGTGCGAGGAGCCGTTGCGGCTCATTTCATTCGTTCCGTGCCCGTTGCCGTGCCCGTTGCCATGTCCGTTGCCATGTCCGTTGCCATGTCCGTTGCCGTTCGACGGGCCAGGGCCGTCCGAGCTCTTGTCCTCGTCGCGAACGCGCCCGAGGGCCTCCTCGACGGTGGGGTAGACGTAGATCATCGCGTCGAGCTGGATTCCGAGCTCCGCGGCAGATTTGTCGATCCAATCTCCGACGACCTGCGCTCCCGCGGGATTCGTGTCGCTGAGCAGCAGCCCGATCTGATACGTATCCAACAGCGCCACGAGATCGGTGGCGCGCAGGCGCTCGCGCAGCTTCGACGCCAGTTGCCTCAGCAAACTGCCGTTCGGCTCGCGGTCGCGCAGCACCATCAAGCTGAACAGCCGGGTGCCCCGGTCGGCGAGGTCGCGCTCACGGGCGAGGAACAGCTCGAACTCGTGGGCGCCGAGCACGTTTCTCGCCGAGCGGTTCTCGTGATCCTGCAAACGCAATTCGGGCGCGCGCCCTAGTTCCTCGGAAACGTCGAGCGAGGATCCCTCGCGCGAGCGCTCGAACTGCGTGACCTCGTCATGAAGACCGCGGAGCTCGTGGGATCGATTGGGACTTGTTTCTTGCGCGGCCATGCCTGTCGGTTTGTTCACTGCCGACCGCTGTTCTCCGCGTTCGACCCGCCTGATTAGGTCGCTGTCGAAAATGCCCAATCGAGCGATTCACCCAGTACCCGGCATGAATGTGGGTAAGGTCGGGCGCGTGTGCTCAGGAGCACGTCAGTGAGTGGGGCCTGCTGCGCGAAGCGAGGAAGAGTTGCGCGAGCTCGCGGGCCCGCGTGCCAGCATCGTGCGCAGCCGCGACGCGCTTCGCCCCGCGCCGGCCCGTGGCGTCCAGCTCGTCAGGATCACGCAGCAGCGCATCGCGCATTGCGACGGCCAGCTCCTTCTCCGAGCCCGGGGCGACGATCCATCCGCACTCGCCAGGAGTCACGAGCTCCGCAATTCCACCGACCGAAGTGCAGATCACCGGCCGCCGCAGCGCCAGTGCTTCCATGATCACCACGGGCAATCCCTCGGAAAGACTGGGCAGGACCAGCGCGCGCGAGCTGAGCAGGCTTTCGCGCACTTCCGCGCCGCTGCGCCAGCCCTCGAAGTGCACATGGGAAGACAGGCCGAGCTTCGAGCTCAGCGCCTCGAGCGCGCCGCGCTCCGGCCCGTCGCCGAGCAGCGCGAGCTCGAACTGCAATCCATCGGAGACGAGGAGACGCGCCGCGCGAAGCAGCACCGCGATGCCCTTATCCGAGCTGAGTCGCGCGACGCACACCAGGCGCCGCAGGGAGGGAATCGGAGTCGGCGCCGCTTCCAGGAAAGAGGCATCGACTCCGCAACAGACGACGTAGAGCTTCTGCTCCTGCCCGCTCGGCGTGAAGACCATCAGCCGTCGCCGGCCGTCCTCGCAAACCGCGACGACGAAGCGAGCCTTCTCGATCTTGCCGCGCAGCGAGTCGGACGATGCGCTGATGAAATCCGCCGTGCCGTGGGCCGTGAAACTGAAGGGAGGCCCGCCGAGGTCGCGGCACAGAAGGGCCACGGTGGTCGGATTGGTCGAGAAATGCACGTGGACATGGTGGATGGCGCGGTGCGCCGTCCAGCGCAGCAGCACGCAGGCCTCGGCAAGGTAGGCGAGGTGACGGATGAAACCGCGCTGGGAGTTCCGGCCGATGTCGAGCGCGCTGCGCAGGGCTCGCAGAGTGCGACGCGGGCGGGAGAGCAACACGGCGAGCGCATCGGGCAGCAGCCCCAGGGCCCCATGCGCGAGGATCACCCGCGTGCGATCGCGTTCGGCGCGATCGCCTTCGTCGACGAGCTGCTCGTCCGTGGCGCGCAGCGAGATGCGCTGGACCTCCACACCTGCCGCCTCGACACCGGCGATCTCGCGCCGGATGAACGTGTGGCTGGTCTTGGGGTACTGGTTGGTGAGATAAGCGACCTTCACGGGGACTCGACTCGCGACTGCTGCCGTCGCGCGCCGTCCATCCGACGGCGGGGGATCGATCAGTTCGAATGGCTGAGCACCGAGCCGCGCTCTCGCGGCAAGGCTGACTCGAGCCGCGCGCTGAACTGGGCGGGCACGTCCTTGTACTCAATCCAGCTCGCGCGCTTGCCGGAAGCGCGGCGCACGGAGTAGAGAACCATGCCCCAGACTTCGGGCCACTTGGCGAGTGCGCAGGAGAGGGCATAGGCGCGCGCGTCGGCGATGCTGCGGCCTCTGCGAAGACAGCTGCGCTGGATGCGCGTCAGCAGGACGACGTATGCGGGCGCGATCGCGATGAGCACCGCGGCGAACAGCAGGAAGTCCAGGCGCCACAAGGCCCAGATCGAGAGGCACAGGGTTCCGAAGGGCACGCCGACGGCCCAGAACAGCGCGGAAAGGGCGCGGCGCATGCGCCGGTGCTCGGAGGCGCGTCCATACTTGGCGAGCAGCTCCGCCGTCGTGTGGCCGGTGCGCACCGCGCGCTGCCACCACTGGGTCCAGCGCGTCATCGCGGCGTCGTGCAGCGTCATCTCGCAGTCCTGGCGCAGGATCCAGTGGCCCGCGCGCTGCATCCGAAGGCATAGATCCGGCTCTTCGCCGGCGATCATCGCCGGATCGTAGCCATGGGCCTCGCGGAAGGCCTCCACGCGCATCAGCGCGTCACCGCCACAGGCGCGCGTGCGGCCCAGCGGAGTGTCCCACTCGACGTCGCACAGGCGGTTGTAGACAGAGCGTTCCGGATAGCGTTCGCGGCGCCTGCCGCAGACTACCGCCAGATCCTCGTGCCCGCGGAATGCCAGGATCGCGGTCCGGATCCACTCGGGCTGGAGCGCGCAGTCGCCGTCGACGAATTGCACGAATTCCGTGTCGGGCGCCAGCTCCAACAGGCGTTCGAAGCCTGCGTTGCGCGCGCGAGCCGCGGTGAACGGCGTCGAGAGGTCGAGTTCGACCACCTCGGCGCCCAATTCGCGCGCGAGCTCGCGGCTTCCGTCGGTCGATGCGGAGTCGACATACACGACCGTCGCCGCCTGGCCGTGGATCGATTCTAGGCAGCTCCTCAACCGCTCGCCCTCATTGCGTCCGATGGCCACGATCCCGACTGAGGTGTTTCGATTGTCTTGCACGTGCACCCTTCGAGTCCGGAACACTCGTTAGGCCACCGCGCAAAGCGAGACATCGGCACATGCGTCGAGTTCGCGCGAGTAGAGTTGGTACGCGTCAATTCTCGAGCCGCACTTCGGCTCTGCGCAGCGCGATCAACGAAGATCCGAGCGGGATCCAGGCACAGCTGACCGCGAAGAACACCAGCGCCGCGGCGCCGAGATTCGAGAAGCCCTCGCGCTGCGCAAATTCCGCCGCGATCAAGCCGAGCGTCGCGGTCGCGAGCACCCAGGCCGTGAGCTCGAGATCCTGCCGCCAGCCCTTCAGGCCAGCACGCGCCGCGGCGTAGGCGGAGATCCCGTACTTGAACAGATCTGTCATCGCCAACCCTGCCACGGCGCCAGCGAAGCCTCCGAAGTGGTAGCCGAGCGGAATCAGCACAACCATGCCCGCGAGCTTTCCCGCGCTGCTCGCCGCGGTCCAATTGGATTGTCCGCGCGCGAGAAGCGCAGCTGCGTTGGTGCCTTCGAGGATGGCGAACCAGCTGCCCAGAGCGAGCCACTGCAAGATCCAGCCTGCCTGCTCGTAGCGCGCGTCGTAGAGGAGCCGCACCGCTGCTGCTCCTCCGCCCGCGAGGCCGGCGATCATCCAGCCGGCAAGGATCAGGAGCGGTCGCCGCACGCGCAGGAACACCGGTCCGAGGTCGCCTCCGGCATTGTGGACGCGGCTGTAGATCGGGAAGAAAACGCCCGAGGCCATGCGTCCGAGGGCCGTGGAGGGCATCACCGCGATCATCGAAGCGACGCTGTAGACGCCCAGCGCGCCGAGCGGGATCAGGGCCCCGAAGATCAGGCGATCGGATTGACCGACGAGGAAAGTGAGCAGCGTGCTGGCGAAGATCCAGCGGCCGAAACGCAACATCTGATCCAGCGCGGACTTGTCCCAGCAAAAGCGATTCGCAATTCCCGGCAGGCTGGTGTGGCTGAGGATCAGCTTCGCCAGGGTGCCGACGATCCCGCCGGCGACCAGCGACCAGATCGAGTGGTAAAGAAGCGCCAGCACGACCATGGCCACGAGACCTGCGGCCTGACTGATCAGCTCGAGGACCGAGATCCGCGCCAGGTCGACGTGTCGGTACGCGGAAAAAATGCGTGTCGAATTGAAACCGCCGAGCAGCGCGGTCAGGCCCGCGACCGGCAGGATCCAGGCCAGCCTCGGATCGCCGTAGAACACCGCGACCGGGTGCGCGAGGGCGCAAGCGACGAGCCAGAGCAGGAAGCCGCGCAGCGTCTGCATCGTCCAGGCCGTATTGAGGAAGGCCGGTTGATCGCCGCGCGGACTCTGGACGATGCTCGGGCCGATTCCGATGTCGGAGAAGAGCTGCAGGCCGACCAGCAAGGCGTTGATCAACGCCATCGCTCCGAAGGCTTCGGGAACCAGGAGCCGCGTGAGGAGGAGATTGCCGCCGAAGCGAAGTACCTGACTTCCTCCGTAGCCGACCAGCGACCAGACCGTGCCTCGGCGCACCGTTGAACGCAGTCCGTGCTGGTCCGTGCCGTCGGGCGCGGTGCGCGCGAGCTGCACGGGCTGCTCCGCAAGGCTCGGTGCTACGGCGCTTTCGCGCTCGTCCATCGTCGCGTTCGCGGTGCTGGCTTCGCTCATGGCAAGGAGATCCACGAAGCGCGCGCTCCGTATGGGCCGATCTCTAGACAGTCCGCATGCTCGCCGCGATGTCGTGTGATCGTTTGAGCGGTCGATTACCCGATCTGCTCAACGACGTTGCGTGGATGTACCGATGCCGAAGCGCGAGCTCGACACTTAGTGAACCAGCGATGTGTACCCCTACGCTGAAGAGGCGGAGAGCGTTGCCGCCTGCACTGCCGTTTTCGGCTGGCTTGTCGCTGTTCCTTGCGCTCACGGCCTGCCAGTCCGCCGGCGGGCCGAACCTGGTCGAGATCGCCGAGCGCGTAAACGCCACGCTCGAGCCCAACGCCGTGGTGCTCGCCGTCGGAGACGAGATCGAAGTCAATTTCGCCTACTCGCCTACCTGGAATCAGCAGGTCGTCATCGGGCAGGACGGCAGCGCATCCTTCCTCGGCATCGGTCAACTGATCGCGGCCGGGATGTCGCCTGGCAAGCTCAAGCAGACGCTGACCGACGCCTATTCGCGCGTTTTCGACAATCCAGAGCTCGTCGTCGTGGTCAAGAGCCTCGGCGCGCGCAACGTGTTCGTCATGGGGGAGGTGCACAAGCCGGGCGAGCTCGCCCTGGGCACCGATCGCAGGCTCACGCTCCTTGAGGCGCTCACGCGCGCCGGCGGGCCAATGAAAGAGAGCGCCTACCTCGCGCAGACCCTGCTCATCCGCTGGAACGCCAGCAGCGGCAAGCAGATCACCTGGACGATCGACGCGCGGGAGGAGCACTGGACCGGTGCCGTGCCCGTGTATCTGCAGCCCTACGACATCGTTTTCATCCCGAACACGCCGATCGACAAGGTCGGAGTCTGGGTCGACAACTACATCCGCCGGATGATCCCGTTCCCTTACCTCTTCACTCCGGCGCCGTGAAACAGTCGTCATTCCATCGGCGCGCGAAGGCCAAAGAAGCACACGGTGACGCGCGGCGGCCGGGCTCGATCTTTGCGGGGGACTCGCCGTGTTGAACGAATTCGCCCACACCCCCGCGGAAATCGCGCTGGAGCGAGATCGCTCAGGTCCAGACTTACAATCCACGCTCTCGCGGGCATGGACGCGTTCGTGGCCCTGGGTCTGTCTCATGGTGGTGCTGGGCGCCGTCGCTGGAATCGGCATCGGCCTTCTGAAGCCCAACACCTATGCCTCGACGACCAAGCTGGTGCTGCGCTCGGGCGCGCGCGAGCAGCTGACGGCGGAGTCCTTGATCGGATTGGGGAGCGAGCACCTCGCTTCACCTCCGACGATGTACGACGAGCTGCAGATGCTCTCGGATCCGGCGATCTTCGAGCACGTCGCGCTACAGCTCGGGCCGAGCGCGATCCTCGAACCGGTCGATCCCACGGCCAGCGACCGCAGTGACGAGGCAGCTCCCGTGCGCTGGATGCATCACATCCAAGCTCGCGGCCTGAACTGGCTCGCCGAAAGAGGCGACTCCAAGCCCGGCGACGAGGCCGAGCTCTTGAGGCTCGCCACCAGGAAGCTCACCAAGGACACGCAGATCGACAACGAGCCCGGGTCGAGCGTGATCGTGATCAAGCACACCTCGACTTCGCCGGAGAGGGCGCGAACGGTCGCGAAAACGGTCGCCGAGGCCTTCATCGAGCGGCACCGCGAGCAGTTCTCGATCGGCGCCCTCGTCGAGGCCAGTCGCATCAAGCTCGAGCAGGCCCGGAAGTTCCGCGACGAGGCGGCGAGCGCCTACTTCGAGCAGGTCAACAAGAGCGGCTTCGCGGAGCTCGATCCGCAGGTGCCCTTGCTCACCACCGAGATCACCCGGCTCGAGAGCGAGCTGCGCGAAGCCCGCGCGACCCAGCGCGCGATCGTCAAGCAGCGCGCCTTCCTCTCCGGCCACCTCGAGGACGTGCCCGCCGAACTCGACATCCTCGGTCCGCCCGTCATGGAGCCGAACGAGGACTACGTGGCGCAGATCACGCTGCGCAACAGTCTTCTGCAGCAGAGGAACACGATCCAGCTGGCCAGCACCACCAAGCAGGAGCGCGAGCGCCAGCTGCGGGTCATCGACGCGCAGATCGAGAAGGCTGAGCGCGATCTGCGCACGATGCCAAAGACCGTCCCCAAGAACTCCGAGCTGCGCGAGAGCAATGCACAGCACCTCGAGCTGTCGACCAAGGTCGAGGACCTGGACCTCAAGGATCAGGAGCTGGTCGAGACCGTCGCCTCGCTGGAGCAGGCGTTGGGCGAGAAGACCAAGCTCGTCAACGATTTGAAGCGTCAACAGTTGAGCTGGACCCTGCGCCAGCGCGATCTGGACACGAAGCGGGAAGCCGAAGAGAAGCGCTATCAGCAGTTGCTCGAGCGGACTTCCGCGCTGGAAGCTCTTGGCAACATCGACCTGCACGAGCAGCCGAACCTGCGCGTGCTGCAGGAAGCGACGCTCGACCGCGAAAAGATCGGACCCCAGCGCTTCTCCTTGCTGCTCAAGGGACTCTGCGCGGGCCTGCTCGCCGGCCTGGCCTTCGCCGTGCTGCGCCAGCGCTTCGATCGCAGGCTGCTGCAGCCCGAGACCTTCGAGCGCATGAATGGCCTGCCGGTCCTCGGCGTGGTTCCCGACATGCCTCCGCTGCATCGACTCTCGAAGAATGGGGTGCTGCGATGAACCTGACTACCGCGAATGGAATCTTCGGCGGGAAGCCGCAGTCCACCCTGCGCCTCTTGGAGGAGATGCCCGGGATCCCCGACGTCGTGTGGTCGATCCTCTCGCGCGTCGATCGCGAGTGCGATCCGATGCGCCTGGTGTTCATCTCCGCCGAAGCCCGCGCCGGGAACACGCTGATGGCCGCTGCGACCGCAGTCGCGCTCGCGCGGCACTTGCGGGTGCCCGTGTGCCTGCTCGAAGCCAATGTGGAACATCCGGCCCTGGCCTCCTACCTCGGTCTGCGCGCCACGGGACTGACCGACGTTCTCGACGGCAGGGCCAAGCTCGAGGAGTGCGTTCAACGACTCCCGCAGTGCCCTGATCTCTTCGTGTTGCCGGCCGGCACTCCGCGAGCGGTGATCTCTGGCGAGTTCTCCACGGCGCAGATGCGCTCGATCCTCGGTCTGCCGGGCAAGCGCGTGCGCTACCTGGTCATCGACGCTCCGCCGCTGCAGGGTCACCTCGAGTCGCGTCTGCTCCTGCAGCACGCCGACGCCGCGCTGCTCGTGCTGCGCGCCGGCTCGACGCGCATCGACTCGGCCGCACACGCCCACCGGATCCTGATGGAAGCGGGGGCGCCGCTCCTGGGATCGGTCTTCAACGCGTACGGCGCGGCTCATGCAACTCGCGAGAGCGGCCTGGAAGCTCAGAACGATTTCGCGGCCGTGCCGCTGCGCGATCCGATCGAGCCGAGTCTCGTCAAGACGGATCCTGCAAGCGACGGCTTGCGCAAGGTCGACATCGGGCGCTCGGGTGCTCAGCAAGCCCTGCCCGAGGGGATGCTCAGCGAAGTGGAACACCGGCGCGAAGTCGAAATGCTCGAGCGTCGCATCGCGAAGCTGACGCAGCAGCTCGAAGCCACCGAGGCCGATCTGCAGCGCATGGCCGCCGCCAAGGGCATCGACCTCGGCCTCGCTTCGATCTATCGCAGCGTGCAGGGACTGTCGCCCCAGGAAGAGGCACTGGCCCTCAAGAAGGATCTGATGCAGAAAATCTTCCAGGCGAATCTCGAGTTGAAGCAATCGATGGAGCAGAGGTCTTCAGCCGTCAGCCCTTCGATCGCGATCTGATTCCAAACACCCGACAGAACCACTTATCATGCGCACCAGCGATACGACGCAAAACCGTACCACACGCACGAATGACTTGTCCGAGTCGGCTCCGAGCACGGACCGCGGCCTCGGTTCGACGCTGGACAACGGACTGCACACCGAAAAGGGCGTGCTGTACCTGGGCATCGACCTCGGAACGTCGCGAACTTCGGTCTCCGCGTCGAACGGGATGCGGGAGAGCATCGCGTCCTACGTCGGCTATCCCAAGGACGTGGTGGCGAAGAAGCTGCTCAAGAAGAGCGTGCTCTTCGGCGACGAAGCCCTCGAGAAGCGTCTGTCGCTGGAGTTCTTCCGACCCCTCGGTCACGGCGTGATCAAGAGCGATGGCGACGCCGAAGGCAATCTGCGCGCCTCGGCCGATCTGCTCGGCGAGATCATCCGCCGCGCGATGCCGCGGCGGGACGAGCTGCTCTACGCGGTGATCGGCACGCCGGCCCAGGCCTCGATCCACAACAAGGAAGCGATCGTCAAGGCCGCGCGCGAGCACGTCGACAGCGTGATGCTCTGCTCGGAACCCTTCTCGGTCGCCTACGGGCTCGACTGGCTCGACGACGTGCTCGTGATCGACATCGGGGCAGGCACCACGGACCTGTGCCGCATGCACGGCACGATGCCCGAGGACTCCGACCAGATCACGAATACCTTCGCAGGTGACTCCATTGACGAGATGCTCGCCGAGCTGGTCCACCAGAAGTATCCGCACGCCCAGTTCTCGGTGCAGATGATCAAGGCGTTGAAGGAGAAGCACGCCTCGGTCAGCGAGGTGATGCCGCCGGCGATCGTCCACCTGCCGGTCAAGGGCAAGCCGACGGAATTCGACATCACCGATGAAGTGCGCACGGCCTGCCGCTCGATCGTCGAGCCGATCGTCGAAGGCCTGGGAGAGCTGATCGGGACCTTCGATCCAGAATTCCAGGAGCGCTTGAAGAACCGTGTGCTGCTCGGCGGCGGCGGCAGCCAGATCAGGGGACTGGACGCGGCGATCGAGGAGCACATGCGCGAGCTGCTCGGCGGCGGACGTGTGCTGCGTGTCGACGAGCCCGTGTACGGCGGCGCGAATGGCGCCCTGAAGATCGCTCACGACATGCCGGAGAGCTTCTGGGAAAAGCTCAAGTAGCTCGATGACGATCCTGGGCAGAGTGCGCGACAACGTCTGGTTGCTCGGCGCTTGCCGCGACTGGACCACGCTCTGCGCCATGAAGCAGCGCGACGTCGGAGCCACGGAGACCGTGCAGTCTCTGCGGTTCCGCGCGCTCCAGACGCCGGTCCTGGTTCGGTCGGGGACGACCGACATCTCGGTCGCATGGGAGCTCTTCCGCCTGCAGGAGTACGAGTGCACGCGCGGCTGGGACTTTCCCAGGGTTGTCGACTGCGGCGCGAACGTCGGCATGTTCCTGGCCTTCGCGGCCTCGAAGATGAACGGGCGCCTCGAACGCTACGTCGGCGTCGAGGCCGACGCGGCGGCCTTCTCGATGCTGCAGCGCCAGGCCGGCGCGCTACGGCTCGAACCCAAGGCGGTCCTGCTCCACGCGGCGGTCTGGGAATGCGACGGCGAAGTCTCCTTCGACGATCGCGGTCCGAGCTGGGCTCGCCACGTCAGCGACCAAGGTCGAACGCGTGTGCGAGCGATGAGCATGGACTCGATCCTCGACGCGGCGGGCATGGAGGAGTGCGACCTGCTCAAGCTCGACATCGAGGGCGGCGAGCGCGCGGTCCTGCCAGGGTTGAATACCTGGGGAGGGCGCGTGCGCACCTTCGTCGCCGAGTTGCACGACGGTCTGGACTACGCCTGGTTCGCGGCCCTCGCCGACGCAGCAGGATTCGAGCCCTATCCACCGGGCAAGCTGTTCCGCGCGCATCCCAGCGCCGTGCGCCGCAATTCGCGTCGAGCCTGACGCGTCACTTGCCGAGCATTGGACGAGTCGTTCAGTAGTTTCACGTAATGATCGCGCGCGAATAAACAAACACGATCTGCACCTGGAATCCTTGAGTTGTGATCCCACGCTAACGCCAAGGGATTATTCCCCTCCTCATCCGATGGAACTGACTCGTCGCGGCTTCCTGAAAGCGAGCTCGATCGGAACAGCCATTACGCTGGGCTTCGACCTCAGCGTGGCTCACGCGGAAATGCGCGAACTGAAGATCGCGCGCACCATCGAGACGCGCAGCACCTGTCCTTATTGCTCGGTCTCCTGCGGTCTGATCATCCATACCCTCGGCGACGGCGCGGCCAACGCGAAGCGTTCGATCGTCCACATCGAAGGCGATCCCGAGCACCCGATCAACCGCGGAACGCTGTGTCCCAAGGGCATCACTCTGAAGGAAGACATTATCCACAAGCAGAGATTGCATTTCCCGCGCGTGCGCAAGCCGGGATCCGATCGCTGGGAAGATATCAGCTGGGACGACGCGATCGCCCGCATCGCGCGCCACCTCAAGGACACGCGCGACAAGTGCCTGGTCCAGAAGAACGCAAAGGGCCAGGTCGTCAATCGCAATCCCGGCATGGGGCTGATCGGCGGTTGCACGGATACCAACGAGTTCAATTTCCTCCAATGGAAAGCAGGTGCGGCCTTGGGTGTCGTGTATCGCGACACCCAGGCGCGTGTCTGACACGCTCCCACGGTGGCCAGTTTGGGCACCACCTTCGGTCGCGGAGCGATGACCAACGGCTGGGTCGACATCAAGAACGCCGACGTGATCCTCTGCATGGGTGGTAACCCGGCCGAGAACCATCCCTGCGGATTCAAGTGGGCGATCGAAGCGCGCAAGACGCGCAATGCGAAGATCGTCGCCGTCGATCCGCGCTTCACGCGCACGGCAGCCGTGGCCGACGTCTACTCGCCAATTCGCTCGGGTACGGACATCGCCTATCTGCTGGGCTTGATCCGCTACACGATCGAGAAGAAGCGCTGGCACGACGCCTACGTCAAGCTGCACACCAACGCGAGCTACATCATCGGGGACAAGTACGGATTCGACGCGGGGCTGTTCACGGGATTCTCTGACGAGACGAAGGAGTACGACAAGGCCAACTGGGACTACCACGCCGACGAAACGACGAAGGCGTACAAGGTCGACCCGACGCTCGAGGATCCGCACTGCGTCTTCCAGCTCTTGAAGCAGCACGTCGATCGCTACACGCCCGAGCTCGTTTCGCGCATCTGCGGCGTGCCCGTGGAAAAGTTCCTCGCGGTCGCCGACGTCGTGACCTCGACCGGAACGAGCGAGCGCGTGGGAACCATCCTGTACGCCCTGGGCTGGACCGAGCACACCACCGGCGTGCAGATCATCCGGGCTGGCGCGATGCTGCAGCTCCTGCTCGGCAACGTCGGCCGTCCGGGTGGCGGAGTCAACGCCCTGCGCGGCCACTCGAACATCCAGGGCGCCACGGACATGGGCGGGAACACGGAGATCCTGCCGGGCTATCTCAAGACGCCGAGCGCGGCCCAGGAAACGCTGGAGCAATACCTCTCGACGAACACGCCGACCACGCTCAACAAGGAAGCCTGGGCGTCGATGAACTATTGGCAGAACTATTCGAAGTTCATGGTCTCGCTGCTCAAGTCGATCTGGGGCAAGGCGGCGACGAAGGACAACGACTTCGGCTACGCCTGGCTGCCCAAAGTCGACGGCAATTACTCGTGGGCCTACATGTTCGACGACATGTACCGCGGCGATTCCAAGCGCGTCGGCGGGACCGAGCCGGGACCGGAAGGGCTGATCACCTTCGGCATGAACCCCGTGGGCACCGGACCGAACACGGGCAAGATGATCGGCGCTCTGTCGCGATTGAAGTGGCTGGTCGTGGTCGAGAACGTCGAGACCGAGACCGCGCAGTTCTGGAAAGCGCCCAAGGAATACGGCGGCGGCGACGCGTCGAAGATCGAGACCGAGGTCTTCCTGCTGCCGGCCGCGCTGTTCGCGGAGAAGGACGGCTCCATGACCAACTCCGCGCGCTGGGCCCAGTGGAAATGGAAGGCCCAGGATCCGCCAGGGACGGCGAAGTCCGACCAGGAAATCCTGGCGCGCCTGGTGCTCGCGGTGAAGGAGCTCTACCGGGCGGAGGGCGGCGTGCTGCCCGAGCCCCTCGCGGCGTTGGAGTGGAATTACACGAATCCGGCGAATCCCGATCTCGCCGAAGTGCTGCAGGAGATCAACGGCAAGGCGATCACCGACGTGTTCGACAGCAAGGACACCACGAAGCTGATCCGCGCGGCGGGAGCGCGGCTCGACAATTTCGGCGAGCTGCAGGCCGACGGCTCGACCACCTGCGGCAACTGGCTCTACTCCGGCGCCTTCACCTCGGCCGGCAACAACACGGCGCGCCGCTCCAACCTCGATCCGACCGGACTCGGCATGTTCCACGAGTGGGCCTTCTCCTGGCCCGCGAATCGGCGCGTCATGTACAACCGCGCTTCGGCGGACGCAGACGGCAAGCCCTGGGATCCGCACCGCATCGGCATCCAGTGGAATGGAGCGCGCTGGGTCGGCGACGTGCCCGACATCAAGCCCGATTCGAAACCGGGCGAATTCGGCGCCTTCATCATGAACGCGGAGGGTGTCGGCCGGCTGTTCGCCGCCGGCTTGAACGACGGTCCCTTCCCCGAGCACTACGAGGCCTACGAGGCCCCGGTCGACAATCTCCTGCACGCGAAAGTGGGCTCCAGCCCGACTGCGCTGCGCTTCTCGTCGGACAAGGACGCCTTCGGCAAACGGGAGGACTTCCCGATCGTGTGCACGACCTACCGTCTGACCGAGCACTTCCACTATTGGACGCAACACAATGCGCGGCTGAACATGCTCCAGCCGGACTTCTTCTTCGAGTTGCCTGAGGAGCTGGCCGCCGAGAAGGGCATCGCGAACCACGAGCTGATCCGCGTGTCGAGTGCGCGAGGCTCGATCACCGGTCAGGCCCTGGTGACGAAACGCATGAAGCCGCTGCTCGTCGACGGCAAAAACGTGTGGCAGATCGGCTTCCCGATCCACTGGGGCTTCGCGGGCGTGCGCGTCGGCCCGCTGGCGAATTTCCTCACCGCCGCCGTGCTCGAGCCGAACGTGTGGACGCCCGAGTACAAGACCTTCCTGGTCAAGCTCGAGAAGATCGGAGGTGTCGCGTGAGCGGCCCTGAGCTCGAGATCCGTCGCTCCTCGGCGTCCCTGCCCGGCGAGACCAGCGGCGTGCGCCGCGTTCCGGTCGTCGCCAAGTTCATCGACACCACCACCTGCATCGGCTGCAAGGCTTGCGAAGTCGCCTGTCAGGAATGGAATGACCTTCCGCCGTTCGAGACGCTGCGGTTAGAGATGTACCAGACGCTGCCGCAGCTCCATTCGGAGTTCTGGAACCTGATCCGCTTCGACGAGCGCGAGATCGCCGGCAGCCTGGCGTGGCTGATGCGCAAGGACGGCTGCATGCACTGCGAGGAACCAGGTTGCCTCGAAGCTTGCCCCGCGCCCGGAGCGATCGTGCAGTACGCCAACGGCATCGTCGACGTCAATCCGGAGGCCTGCATCGGCTGCGGCTACTGTGAAACGGGCTGCCCCTTCGACGTGCCCAAGATCAACGTCAAGACGAAGAAAATGGCGAAGTGCACGCTGTGCGTGGATCGCGTCGGCGTCGGGCTCGAGCCGGCCTGCGTCAAGGCCTGCCCGACGGGTTGTCTGCAGTTCGGGACCAAGGACGACATGCTCGAGCTCGGGCGCAAGCGCGTCGAGCAGCTGCACGAGAACGGAGCTCCGCAGGCCGCGCTCTACGATCCGAAAGGTGTCGGCGGAACGAGCGTGGTGACCGTGCTCGCGCACGGCGATCACCCCGAGTGGTACGGGCTTCCCGCGGATCCGCACGTGCCGGCCTCGGTGCGCTTCTGGAAGCGCGCGCTGCGGCCGTTGGGCATGGTGGCGATCGCGGGCACCATCCTCGGAGCCTTTGCTCACTACTTCCGGTACGGACGCAAGGAGCCGGTGCCCGAGAGCCTGAAGCAGGAAGGGGAAGGCATCTCATGAACAGCGTCGACACGAGCACCCATGCCGACGCGGCCGTGGCCGCCGGGCGCAGCAGCGAAGACATCGTGGTGGGTCAGGAGATCGTTCGCCACCGATTCGCGTCGCGGGTGATCCACTGGGCCAACGCCCTGTTCTTCTTCATTTGCCTGTTCACCGGCATGCCGATCTGGTCGCCGATCTTCGGCTGGATGGCGGCCTTCTTCGGCGGCCTTGCCGTGTGCCGCTGGCTCCACCCGCTGGCCGGCCTGGCATTCTTTGCCGCTAGCCTCGTGATGCTGATGCACTGGATGCGCGACATGTTGCTAGAGCGGTCCGAGCGCGGTTGGTTCGGCCCGAAGATGCTCAGCTACATGCGCTACCAGGGCGACGACCCCGACGTCGGCAAGTACAACGGCGGGCAGAAGCTCTTCTTCTGGGCGATCTCGCTCGCGTCGCTCGGTCTCCTGATCTCGGGTGTCGTGATGTGGTTCCCGGAAAAGTTTCCGGCCGGGGTGCGCGAGGCCTCGATCCTGCTGCACGACCTGACCTTCATCCTGTTCGCGATCGCCATCGTCGGTCACATCTACCTCGGCACGGCGGCCGAGCCGGGAACCTTCCATTCGATGACCCGCGGCACGGTGAGCAAGCCCTGGGCGCGACTGCACCATCCACGCTGGTATCGCGAGGTCACGGGTGAACAGCCGCGTCGCCCGTGACGCAGGCGCGGGGCTCGAGGCGCGAGCGCAGCGTGCCCAGCAGCTGTCGAGCGCGTCGAAGTCGGCCGGCGAGCTGTTCGGTTTCGTGGCAGGCCTCCTGCGCGCGCAAGCCAGCGCCGTGCGGACCCTGGAGTCGTTGCATGCCAAGGAGCCGCTCAGCGGCCAGTGGTCGGTCGACGGCCCGCGGGTGATCCAGCCTCTGCTCGAAGTGCCGCGCCGCGCCGCGGAGCGAGCCCCGCCGCCCCTCGCGGACGAAGCCCTCGTGCGCGTGAAGGAGGACCCTGCCCTCGCCCTGGAGCGTCTGCGCATCGCCTGGAATCGCGATCCCGGCACCGACTACGATTACCTCTCGCGCGCGATGCTGCGGCCCTGGCTCGAGACCCTGCGCGCGAACGGCGTCACGCCCGAACGCGACCACCTGCGCGGGCACTGTCCCTTCTGCGGTGGCTCGGCCTCGGTCGGGTGTCGCCGGCAAGCGGAAGCGGGCGAAGGCGCCCAGTCGCGATTCCTGGTGTGCTCTTCCTGCGGCCTGGAGTGGTCGACCAACCGGATCCTCTGCCCCGCGTGCTTCGAAACCGATCCGCACAAGCTGCCCTCGTTCAGCGCGAGCTCGCACCCCGCCGCGCGGGTCGAGGCCTGCGAAACCTGCCGTCGCTACCTGAAAGTGCTCGATCTGACCGTCGATGCGCGGATCCTGCCGGAGGTCGACGACATGACGTCGCTCGCGCTCGATCTGTGGGCCGCCGAGCAGGGCTTCACGCGGCTCAAGCCGGGCCTGGGCGGCGTCTGAAGCGCTGACTAGCGTCTGAAGCGCTGACTAAGCGACGCGCTGCGCCGAGAGGCCGCCGACGATTCGCGCGATGCCGTCGATGGTCGTGAAGGCGGGATCGAAGAAGGCTTCGTCCGGCAGCATTACGCCAAAGGTGCTCTCGATGAACACGACCAGCTCGACGACGCCGATCGAATCGAGGTAGCCCTCTTCCCAGAGGCTCGACTGGCGAGTGAAACCAGCGTCGTCCCGGGCGATCTGGAAGCGCTCGCGGATGAACGCCTCGATGCTCGAGGCAACTTCATCGGTGCGCGCGAAGGAGGGGAAGGGACTCATGGCAAGTTCGACAGCATCTTGGGACACCAGGCCTCGGCCGCGATCGAGGGATGCACCCAATCCGCTGCCTGCATGCAGGTATTCAGGCGCTTTCCGCTCCCGGGAAGACCGTGCTGAAGCGGTACAAGCCGCCGCGGAACATGCCGTGGACGGAGCGCGAATCCATGGCGAGCAGGCGCGCGAACCGACGCTTCAGGTGTCGCTGGTCGATGCCGCAAGCGATGAGCAAGGCCAGGATGCCTCCGGGAAGCCCATCGACGGCGACCTGCGCGCGAACCTTGGGGCGGCGATACACCGACTCGGGCACGATGCTGCCCATCACGGCCCGCACCGCGCGTGCTTTGAAGTCGGCAGAGCACACGAGATCGTGGGGAAGGGCCGCATACTCCTTCGCGCACATCGCGTAGGGCTGGACCGTATCCACGCCGAAGCGCGCGAAGATTCCCACCTCGCGATCGCCGGAATCGAGACCCTTGACGAGGAAGCGCCGCACGGCGCCCTTGTCGATCCGGGGCAGGCCGTAGTACTCCTTCCCGCCGAGGCTCACCGGCGAGTAATCGGCGAGTAGCTCGTTCATCGTGTCGCCCGTGAGCACGACCGGTCGCGGCCCGCGCTCGTGCAGCGCGCAAAGAGCCCGCCCCAGCGCCGCATTGACCAGGCCGCAATGCACATTGAAATCGCGCCAGTCCTGGCCGTAGACCAGCACGTCGTCGAGCAGCTCGAGCACCTCCTCGGGATCGACGATCACTTCGATCAACGGCAAGCCGAGATCGGACGCCACGCGCCGCGCGAAGAAGAGATCGGAGCCGCGATCCGAGAGTCGAGGCGTTTTCAGCGCAAAGGTGACCGCGTGGACATTGGCGAAGTGCTCGCGCGCGAAGGCTGCGATCGTGGTGCTGTCGAGACCGCCCGAGAGGGTCACGTAGACCGGGCGCCTGTCGAAGCGTTTCGCGAGCATGCGGAAGGTGCGCTCCAACGCGGCGCGGATCGCCGTCGCGAACACGTCCAAGCGGTGCTCGGACACGCGGGCGCGCGCATTCCTGCCGAAGCGGATGGCTCCCCAACGCTGCAGGGAATAGCGCCGCTCGTCGGGATGGATGAGCAGGTAGTGACCCGAGGGGACGCTGAAGACCTGCTCGGCCGGGTAACCCGCGCGCAGCAGGTCGACGAAGTAATTCGCGGCTTCGATGTGGCCGTCGCAACCGACGGCGAAGAACAGCTTGTGGACGCCCAGCAGATCGCGCGCGAGCAGGTGCTCACCGCTCCCGAAGCGGTAGTGGATCGCGAAGTGGCCGGCGTGGGCAGCGATGACCTGTTTTGGGTCGAGGCCCTCGTCGAATTCCATGCGAGACACCGGGCACCCGTCGCGGAAGAGGACGGGCTCGAGGAGCTTCACGCCGTGACCCCCGCGCCGAGCACGTTGCACGCCTTTTCCAGCATCGTGTCGGTGCAGGTCAGGGCGAGGCGGAAGTGTCCCTGGTGGTGCAGCAGGGGCGCCGGCAGGACCAGCACGCCCTGGCGCGCGAGATGCTCTGCGTGCCCCCAGTCGTCGCCGCCGGGTGTGCGCGGATAGAGGAAGTAGCTCGCCTCGGAGGGCACCACCTCGTAGCCGCCCGCGCGCAAGGCGTCCAGCGTGGCCACGCGCCGCGCAGCCAGGGCGGTCCAGTCCGGAACGAAGCCGACGAGCTCGCGGATCGCGAGCTGCATCAACGAGGTCGGCGTGCAGAAACCCATCACGCGGCACAGCTTCTCCAGAGTCAGCACGAACTCCCCGCGCTCGGGCATCGAAGGCGAGACGGCGACGTAGCCGATGCGCTGACCCTGGATCTGCAGGCTCTTGCCGAAGGAGTGGATCACGCAGGTGTTCGGCCAGAACCGCGCGGGAGACACGAAGGGGCGTCCGTCGAATCGGACGTTGCGGTGGGTCTCGTCGGAGATGAGCAGCGGGGGCTCGTCGAGGCTGCCCAGGGCTTCGGCCAGCTCGGTCAGCTCCGCCACGTTGTGCAGCACTCCGGAGGGATTGACCGGCTGCATCAGGAGCACTCCCAGGGTGCGCGGCCCAAGCGCGGCGGCGATCGCGGCCACGTCGAGCCTCAGCGTCCTGGGATGCACCGGCACGAAGCGCACGTCGAGGCCCAGATTGCGCAGGTAGAGGGGGTAGTCGAGCCAGCACGGCACCGGAACGATCACTTCGCCGGCCCTGCGTTCGCGCAGCGCGCGCATCACGAGATTGAGCGCGGCCATCGCGCCCGGCGTCATGACCACGTCGCGGAACCCGAAGCCCAGTCCCAACGTCTTCGACAGGCTCTGCGCCACGATCCGGCGCGTGATCGTCGCTCCGCCGTAAGGCGTGTACTGAAGATCGAGCTCTCCCGCGTCGTCCAAAGCGCGGTGGATCGCGGCCAGGACCTCGGGCGGGGGGCCGCCGTACGCGTTCCCGTAGGCCAGATCCGCGACATCCTTGCCCGAGCGCATCACGCTCGTGCGGCGCAACTCGTCGAAGCGAAGCTGAGGAGCGAGCAGGGTCTCGATTTCTGGCGAGAGGCTCATCCCACCAGCGCCTTGCGATCGACCTTTCCTGTCGCGGTCCGCGGAAGCTCGTCGTGAACTTCGATCGTCTTGGGAACCATCCAGGCCGGCATGCGCGCGCGGCAATACTCGAGCAGCATGCGCGGCTCGAACACGGCGGGATCGGCCGGTACGACGTGGGCGATGATCGCCGCGCCAGCGACCGGGTCGGGGCGGCTCTTGACGGCGACCTCGACCACGAGCTTCGAGTCGTGGATCAGCTCCTCGACCTCGTCGGGAGAGACGCGATACCCGTAGCTCTTGATCAGCTGGTCGAGCCGACCGACGAAATACAGGAAACCATGCTCGTCGCATTTCACCAGATCGCCCGAGTAGACGACGCGGCGGGGCGAGCCAGGCTCCAGAGGATCGGGGCGGAATACGCGGGCCGTGGCCTCGGCATCGTCCCAGTATCCGAGCGCGACCGTCGGACCGCGGTGCACCAGCTCGCCCGGGACGCCGGGCGCGCAGACCTGGTCCTTGGCGTCGAGCACGAGCACGTTGCATTCCGGGATCGCCTTGCCCATCGAATCCGGGCGCTGGTCGATCTCCTCGGGAGGCAGGTAGGTCGAGCGGAAGGCTTCGGAGAGGCCGTACATCAAGAAAATGCGCACGTGCGGCCAACGCTCGCGGTAGCGGCGCACCAGCGGGGCCGGGAACACGCCTCCGGAATTGGTGATGTAGCGCAGGTTCGGCAGATCGGTCGAGCGCAGCGCGGCCGTGCGCTCCATCAACTGGATCCATAGCGGCGGCACACCGGCCAGGCCCGTGATCGAACGACGCTCCAGCGCGCGCAGTACGTCCGCGGGGAAGTGGGAGCGCTGCAGGACCAGGGTGCAGCTGCGGTGCACGGCGCACAGCAATTGATTCAGGCCGTAGTCGAAGCTGAACGGCAAGAGGCCCAGGATCCGGTCGTCCGGCCGGATCCGCAGATAGCCCGAGACGATGCGCGCACCGGCCAGCAAGTTCGCGTGGGAGATCAAGATGCCCTTGGGGCGGCCCGTGGAACCCGACGTGTACAGGATCACGGCCGGCTCGTTGTCCCCGAGAGCGCTGCGCGCGAAATCGGTCGCGTGCTCGTTCCCGGTCGGGAAGTCGAAGCTCGGCACCTCGTGGACCTTGACCGTGGCGCGCGTCTGCGGGTCGAGATGCGAGAGCTTGCGCAGCTCGCTGACCAGGACACGACTTCCGCTGTTGTGCAGGATGTGCGCGACCTGCACGGACTTGAGCGCGGGATTCACCGGGACGGCGATCGCGCCGGCGATCCAGGCCGCGTAGATCGCGATCACCAGGGCACTGCCATGGTCGAGGAAGATCGCGACGCGATCGCCCGGCCTGACGCCGCTGACCACCAGCGTGCACGCAAAATCCAGGGCCCTGTTCGCGAGGGTCGCGTAGTCCAGCTCCTGCTCGCCGTCGATCAAGGCGGTGTGCAGCGGCGCGGTTTCGGCCGAACGCAGGAGCTCGTCTTCGATTCGTGCGGTGACTTGCATGTTCAGTGATCACCCGTGTGCGGTGACTCTGGTCGCGGTCGGCGCGCCGAAATTGGCGGCAATCCAGCGATCGATGGAATCGACGACCGTCTCTCGCGCCGTGCCGGCGGTCAGGATGTGGTTGGTCCGCGGGATGCGAACCTGCGAGACCAGGGCGGCGCGCTCTTTCGGCAAGGAACCCAGGATCCGCGGCAGGTCGCAGTCGGCCCGCTGGCCCTCGGCGACGACGACAAGCGACGGAACGCCGCGCGCAAGACTGTTCTGCCAGTTGCAGACCAGCGCAACGTTCGCGTCGGTCGGCAGCGTGTGGCCAAAGCTCGCCTTCAATGCCTCGAGCATCTGGGTCCGCAGCGGCCGGCAGGCGCGTGCGAGCGGATTCTCCCCGGTGAGGAACAGGAGCCATTCCCGGACGGAGAGGGCGCGCTCCAGCAGGTTGCGCTTGGGCGATACGACCGCGGGCCTCGAATCCGCCGTGGTGACGACGCGCGGGATCGTCAGGTGGAAGGCCGGCTCGAGCAGGATCACCCCCGAGACGTCGTTGGAGTCGCGATCGGCGGCGCGCAGGGTCGGCAGGGCCGCCGCGCACAGGCCGCCGACCACCACGCGCGAGAGGCCGAGCTCGCGCTTGACGCGGCGAACCAGGGCCATGGTCGTCTGGTCGTTGCGGCCAGCGAGCACGTCGCGCCAGTACTGCTCCTTGTCGTTCGGCGTCTCGCCGGAAGAATCGCCGAGGCCGGCGAAATCGAAGCGCAGCACCGGGATTCCGCGCGACGCGAGCCGCTCGGCGACGTGCACCGACAGGTCGCTGTTGCCCGCGCGAGGAGCGGGCCCGGAATTGAGCAGCAGCAGCGCAAGATCCTGGCCTGCCTGGCCGTCCCCGGACCATTCTGGATCAGGCGCATGCAGGGTTCCGACCAGATCCTCACCTTGGATCCGCCACGTGAGGACAGAGCGCGTCACTCAAGCGATCCTTGGATCCCAGAGGCCGCTCTCGCCAAGCCAGCGCCGGCTCGCCTGGAAATAGCCGTCCACTCTCGGCACGAGCAGCATCGAGCTCGTTCCCCAGAAGTCTTCGGCGTCGACCATTTCCGTGCGCGATGGCGTGAGGTTCTCGAGCGCCGAGGCCGCGCTGCTGCGTCCGTGCAGAGCATGCCACGGCCGCCGGTCGCCGGCAGCCGGCACGACCAGCGGATGCTTCGCGGCGTCGTTCCACAGGCCCGCGGTCCAGGCGTAGCCGTCGACGTTCAATGGCTCGCCCGCTTCCAGGGCCGCGATCTGCTCCTCCCGGGTTCGCCGCGGCGCGTCCGGTTCGTTGAGCAGCTGGGAGATCAAGTTGTGGCGCAGGGTGTCGCGCAGATGCTCACGCGCGCAGCTCGGCGGCGCCCACAAGAGCAGGCCGTCGCCGATCCCCGATGCGAACAGCTCGGCGGCGACCAGGCAGCCCAGCCGCACACCGTGCAGTATCAGAGGGACTTCGGGCGCCGACTCGTAGAGACCCATGGCGCAGCGCTCGGCGTCATCGCGCCAGCTCGCGAGATTCATCTCCCTGAAGCGTCCGCTGCTCTCGCCGATGCCGCGGTAATCGAAGCGCAAGGCGTCGAATCCATCGCAGGCCAGGGTGCGCGCCCAGCGGACCATCGAAAGGTAAGCGCGCTCGCGCTCCGCGCCGAAGGGGCCGCAGGTCAGAAGGGTTCCGCGTCGTTCCGCCTGGCTCGCATGGAGCACCGAGTAGATCTGGCCGTCGGGAGTGTCCAGGTAGGAAGGGATCTCGAGCGGGAGGCTCTTGCCCCCCTGAGCGCTTCGACGCTCGGACGCCAGTTCACGCGCGGTCTGGAGGTTGTGGAGTTCGACGGTCAAGGAAGAGCTCTCGCCGGCATGGATCGCGGCAAGCCGATCCTCGGGTTTGAGCCCGTTTCGCACTATCCGGGGGTCCTGCGAGTCGGGACCGGACTTCCAGGTACGAGTGCGAAACCGACGATCCGAGGTTGCGAATCAGGCCCGGCCGGGTTGGCTCACCCGCGGAGCGCTGTGGGAACCCTCTTCGCAGGCATCGAGCGTCCAGTCGATGCGCGAGCGGAGCCATTTTTCCTGGGTGTTCGCGCGCGCGAACTCGACCGCCGATTGCGCGAGCGGGATCAGCCGGCGCTTGTCCGCCGCGCTGGTCGCGATGCCTTGGGCGAGTTGCTCGACCGAGGGCCAGGGCACCACTTCGACCGCGCCGCTGTCCCGCAGGTCGCGGTAGTACTTCGTGTCGAAACCCAGGATCGGAATCCCGGCGGCGAACGCGTCGAGGGCGCTGCGCGGGGTGTCCTCGCTCAGCGGTGCCGCGAGCAGCAGGTGCATCGAGTACAGGGTCTCGAACAGGCGCGGACCGAAGGGCAGGGCGCCATGGAAAGTCACGACTTCCTGGAGCTGGAGCTGCGCCACGAGCTCCCTCAGGGGCGCTTCCTCCTCGCCCGTGCCGATGATGTGCAGGCGCATGGGCGCTCGGGTCTGGGCCCGGGCGTAGGCGACGGCTCGGATGCAGCGATCGACGCCCTTGTAGGCGGTCAGGCGGCCGAAGTAGACCAGCTCGAGCGGGGCCTCTGGGTCCTCGAGC
>DATHET010000131.1:0-16898 GCA_035490315.1 Planctomycetota bacterium | reverse complement strand
TCGAACCCGCGTGCCGGAATCCTTCCGCAACAGGCGTCTACGTGTGTAGCGCGGGTTTTGTTCTCGGCGTCCGAGCGCTCCCACGCTTGCTTTCGGACGACATGCCCCGGTACTTCTCGCTCGATCACCCCAGGGTGGAGTTCTCGTGGCCAGCCCGCTGTTTTCGTCCGTGCACAGCCGCGGGCGTGCCGCGCACGGACGGCTACCTGTTTAGTTAGGCAGCGAGAGCAAAATCATTGGCTGTTAAGGCCGTCCCGAGCTGGATTTTACGGGGAGGCTCGAGATCCCCGACACGCAACCTGGAGCAGCTTGAAACCGGTCGAGACCGGTGCGCCCCCACGGAGGCGAGTGTAGTGCACAACTCGAAAAAATGCGAGCCGTGCGGTGCAGGGAAGGCAGGCTCAGCGCCGCCGCATCATCGCCCGCTCGATGTCGCGCTTGTCCGTGCGCTCCTTCTGCGTCTCGCGCTTGTCGTACTGCTTCTTGCCCTTCGCGAGCCCGAGCTTGAGCTTCACCCGCGAGCCCTTGAAGTACATCGTGAGCGGCACGATCGTCACCCCGCGCTCCTTGACCCGCTTGTCCCACAGCGCCAGCTCCCGCTTGTGCGCCAACAACTTCCGCTCGCGCGTCGGCGCGTGGTTGTGGACGTTCCCCGCCTTGTACTCGGGGATGGTCGCGTTCATCAGGAACAGCTCGCCGTTCCGAAAGTACGCATACGCCTCCGCCAGCGAGCACGACCCGTCGCGCAGGCTCTTGACCTCGGTCCCCTTGAGCGAGATCCCGAACTCGAGCTCGTCGAGGATCTCGTATTCGAAGCGCGCGCGGCGGTTGGTCGCGAGCGCGCGGATCTGGGGGTCGGGACCGGGTGCGGCCATTCGTGACGAAGGATAGCCCTCCCGCAGCAGGAATCCCGGTGGAGAGTTGACCGCGCGCGGGCCGCGGCCTACCCTCCCGCGCCTGACAACGAGATGCCCGGGTGGCGAAATTGGCAGACGCGCAAGGTTCAGGTCCTTGTTCCCCTTACCGGGAGTGGGGGTTCGACCCCCCCCTCGGGCACCATCTCGTCGGCGCGAACATGTGGGCACGGAGCTTGGCTCCACCCACAGGTTCACGTCAGAACGATCCGTCCTTGGGCCAGAAGAGGATCGAGACCAGGATCAGCAGGATGATCGCGACGACGGCGATCACGGCGATCCAGACGGTGACTCCCACGCTTCAATTCCCCTGACCGCCGGGGGCGCGATAGACCAGGATCGCGCGCGCGCCGAGGTCGCCCGGGAGCTTGTGCTCCCAGACCGTGTCGAGGCGGAAGCCCAGGCGTTCGGCTTCGCGTTCGGCGGCGCGCACTTCGCGCGACCATGAGGCGCCCTTGAGCATCAGCAGGTCCTTGTGCGAGTGCTTGACCTTGCGCAAGAGGCGCACGTTTTCGCGCACCGAGCTGACCGCGCGCATCAAGACCATGTCGTAGCGGTGGCGCGCCAGGTGGTCCTCGCCGCGCTCCCAGGTCGCGGTCGCGCGGGTCATGCCCAGGGCGGTCAGGGTTTCCTTGACGAAGTCGACGCGTTTGCGCGTGGAATCGAGCAGGACCAGCTTCGTCTGCGGCTCGGCGAGCGCGACGGGCATGCCGGGAAAACCCGCGCCCGTGCCCAGGTCGAGCACCGTGCGGCCGACCAGCGGCAGGAGCCTCGTCGCGCGCCAGGAGTCCAGGTAATGCTTCGCGGCCACTTCGCGCGGCTCGACGATCGCGGTCAGGTTCATGCGCTGGTTGCCCTGGAGCACCAGGCGCGCGTGCTGGGCGAACTGGTCGAGCACTCCGGGCGTGATGTCCTCGTTCTCGAAGGCCCACTGCATCGCGGCCCGCAGCTCGTCGAGGCTCGCCACCGGTGTGTGCTGGTGCACGAGCACGGCGTCGGGATCGTCGCTCGAAATGGCCTCGACCTCGTCGATCACGGGGTCCCCTGCGGCCTTGGCGGCCGGCGTGGACTCAGGCTGCTGGACGGGCGAATCGTCGCCCGGATCCGGCGTGGGTTGGCCCGCAGAAGGGCGCTTGGCTGCGCTCATGATCGATGGTATGGCAGGCCAGCAGGGATTCGAACCCTGAACCTACTGATTTGGAATCAGTCGCTCTAACCGTTGGAGCTACTGGCCTATCAGGCGCGGGAAGGTACTCGATGGAACAGGAGAGGAATAGTGCGCAGTCGGCACTTGGACGCTGAAAGGCGCCTGTGGCCTGCTAGAGTGTCGCATCGAATTGAAGCTTAGAAACGCATGGCACCGAGGGAAATGACCCGCGAGGAACCCGGCGGGCGGAGTCTCGAGCCGACCTTCTCGCCCAAGCTGCGCGTGGTCCCGGCGCAGGACATCCTGCCCGCGACACTCGACCAGGATGCGCTGCGCGTGGTCTCTCGCCTGCAGCGCCACGGCTATCAGGCCTACCTTGTCGGAGGCTGCGTGCGCGATCTCCTGCTCGGGCGGCGGCCCAAGGATTTCGACGTCGCGACGGCGGCGCACCCGCGCCAGGCCAAGCGGCTGTTCGCGAATGGGCGCATCATCGGCCGGCGCTTCCGGCTCGTGCACGTTTCCTACGGCCCGCACATCGTCGAGACGGCGACCTTCCGGCGCGCGCCCAGCGATCTCAAGGCCGAGGGCGACGATCTCTTGATCACCGAGGACAACGAGTTCGGCACGGCGGCCGAGGACGCGGTGCGCCGCGACTTCACGATCAACGCGCTGTTCCTCGATCCGGCGAGCCACGAGATCCTCGATTACGTCGACGGGCTCGCCGATCTGGAACGAGGCTGCCTGCGCACGATCGGCGATCCCTTCGTGCGCCTCGCCGAGGATCCGGTGCGCATCCTGCGCGCGGTGAAATTCGCGACGCGGCTGGGATTCCGCATCGACGAAGCGACCTGGGATGCGATGTGCGAGCTCTCGCCGGAGCTTTCGCGCTCGGCCAAGCCGCGGGTGCTCGAGGAAATCCTGCGACTGATGCGCTCGGGGACAGCGCTCGGCGCTTTTCGAATGTTGCGAGCCTGCGGCGCGCTCGGCGTGATCCTGCCGGAAGTCGACCAGTACCTCGGCCGCCGCGACGATCCCGATCCCTCGGCCCACGATCGCGCGGATCAGTTCTGGCGGCTGCTCGAAGCCCTCGATGCCTTCGTCCATTCGGGCCACGTGCCGACCACGGCGGTGTGCATCGCTTCCTTGTTCCTGCGCGTGATCGAATTCGAGGCCGACCCGGCGACGCGCACGCTTCCCGGCCCCGCACCCGAGGATATGTTCGCGGTCACCGGCGAGGTGCTCGAGCCCTTCGCACTGTCCGCGCGCCTGCCGCGGCGGGAATGCGCCAGCGCGCGGCGTCTGATCAGTCTGCAGCGGCGCTTCACCCAGGTGGCGTCGAAGCGCTTCCGACCGGCGCTGTTCGTGCGCAGCGAAGATTTCCCGGAGGCCCTCGACCTGTTCCGCCTGCGCTCGATGGCCTGGGGGCAGGGCTGGGACGTGTACGAGGCCTGGGTCCAGCGCTTCCATGCCGCGGACGATCTTCCCGGGGCGGCTGCCGCAGCGGGCGCGGCCGCGGAACCCCTGCTGCCCAAGAAACGCCGCCGGCGCCGCCGCAGGCGCGGTCCCGCGGAGGGCGACGGCGAGCCCGAGGGCGATTCCGAGGCGGGCGAGTAGTCGCCCGAGATTTCTGGAGGCCGCGCTTGTCGGCGCGGATCCTGGGGTAGATTTCCCATGTTCGCGGTGACGGGCCTTCTGAGGTCGCTGGCGGACGTGAGCGCGCGGGTTTCAGGCCCTGCGACAGCGAACGTCTCGACCGGCACCTCGCGCGGGAGGGCGACTGGCATCCACGAACGCCACGGCTGGACCGTCTTGTACCGGTCCGGCGCGATCGGTGCAGCGCTGCTGCACCGATCGCGCGGCTGTGGCATCTTGGGGCGATGAGAGCCCTGCCTCGCTCGAGCTTCGCGCTGGCCCTCGGTCTTGCCCTGGCGCTCGCGAGCTCGGGCGCGCTCTGGGCGCAACAGCCCAAGAAGCCCAAGGCTGCGCCGGTCGCACCGGTCGCGCCCGCCCCGGGGATCAGCGATCAGCGTCTGAAGGAAGCCTGGTCCTTCTTGACTCCCGAGGAGCAGGTCGGCGCCGCCGAATTGCTCGCCTACGAGCTCAAGCAGCTCGGCACTTTCCAGCAAGGCCTGATCGATTTCGCGCGCGCGCTCGAGCCGCGCGATCTGGGCCAGCTTCCCTTGCAGCCCGAGACGCCTTTCTACGCGCCCGAGATCCACGCGCCGCGGCAGCCGATCGATCGCAAGCGTCTCGCCGCCGACGATCCGCGCGCAATCAAGGAGCGCGAATCCAGGTTCGCCAAGGCGCCGAAGAACGTGGTCGACAGCGCCTGGCGCTACGACTGGGCGCTGCGCGAAGTGCAGCGCATCAAGGACGATCGCGATCCAACGCGCTTGTTCGACAACGCGATCGCGGGCTATCCGCCCGACCTCGATCTCGGCATCGCCTTGATCGAGCGCGCCTTCGACGACGGCAAGCAGCAGGCGGCGCTCACGGCCTTCGGCCATGCCTACACGGATCGTTCGGGCACGGTGTATCCCGGGATCACGCTCTATGACGCGTGGTCCTCCGGCGTCGAGATGGAGATGCCCGACGTCGACGTGCTCGGCGTGATCCACGACCTCGCGAACGATTGGAAGACCTGGATCGGACCGGTGCCCGATTCGCAGCACGAGCGGCTGTACGGCAAGGTCTACGAGTACTACCAGCTCGCCAGGGACCACCGCGGATTGCGCACTGCCCTGGCTCAGACATTTTTCAGCGGCAGCGTCGGATTGAGCCCCACGTTCTCCGGGCATCTCGATCGGCTGCACACCTGGTGGGACGAGCATTCGTCGACGCCCGAAGAGCTGCTCAAGGAACTTCCGGCGAGCGCGAAGTCCACGGCCTTCCTGAAACGCTGGTCCGAGCGCATCGACAAGGACGCCAAGCTGACGCAGCGCGGGCAGGTGCGGCGCGCGGTGCTCGACGGCGACGCCGCGCGCGTGCGCGCCAAGGCCGTGGCGATCCTCGAGGAATTCGGCGCCATGCAGCGCAAATCGCGGCCAGCGCCGCCGCCGCCCGTGCCCGCGCCCGAGGACAAGCGGGAGCACTGACCGGCGCGTCGTGGCCCTCGGTCTTGCCTCGCTCGGCCGCTATGATGCCTGCCTTGCCCGGCCTGTCCCGCCCACTCCCTCGCGCGCCCCGGCGGCGTGCCAACGAATCATGAGCTTTCACAAGGAACTCGAGACCACCGTCCGCCTGCTGACCGCGAGCGGCAAGGGCATCCTCGCGGCCGACGAATCGACGGGGACGATCGCGAAGCGCTTCAGCTCCAATGCGATCGAGAACGTCGAGGAGAATCGGCGCGCCTATCGGGAACTCCTGTTCACCACGCCGGGCATGGAGAACTCGATCAGCGGGGTGATCTTCTTCGAGGAAACCCTGGGACAGAAGGCGAAGGACGGCACTTCGTTCCCCGCGCTGCTGGCCAAGAAGGGCGTGGTGCCCGGCATCAAGGTCGACAAGGGAACGATCAACCTGCCCGGCGCGCCGGGCGAGCTGGTCACGCAAGGGCTCGACGGCCTCGGCGAGGCGCTCAAGCAGCACAAGGCGAATGGCGCGCGCTTCGCGAAGTGGCGCGGGGTGATCACGATCGGCGAAGGCATTCCGTCGAACTACTGCATCGATGCGAATGCGCATCTGCTGGCGCGCTACGCCGCCCTGTGCACCGAGGCCGGCATCGTGCCGATCGTCGAGCCGGAGGTCCTGATGGACGCCGACAACACGATCGAGCGCTGCTTCGAGGTCACGAGCAATACTTTGCAGTCGGTGTTCGATCAGCTGCACCGCCAGCGCGTGGTGCTCGAGCACATCCTGCTCAAGCCGAACATGGTCGTGTCGGGCAAGAAGTGCGCGACGCAGGCCGGAGTCAACCAGGTCGCGGAGCAGACCGTGCGCTGCTTCCGCAGCCACGTGCCCGCCGCCGTGCCCGGCATCGTGTTCCTCTCCGGCGGTCAGAGCGACGAGGACGCCACCGCGCACCTCGACGCGATCGTGCGCATGGGTCCGCACCCCTGGCCGATGTCGTTCTCGTATGGCCGCGCCCTGCAAGCCCCCGCGATCAAAGCCTGGGCCGGCAAGGTCGAGAACTGGAAAGCCGGCCAAGCCGCCTTCGCGCACCGCGCGCGCATGAACGGAGCCGCCCAGCTCGGCAAGTACAGCACTTCTATGGAACGCGAAGTCGCTGGAGTCAGGTGAATTCGTCCGGAGTCGTGCGGCCCCTGGGAGCGGCGCGAGGCGGCGCTCCCAGGGGCCGCACGACTCCGGACGAATTCACCTGACTCCGTACTGTCAACCCGCGTTCAACGCCGCTTCCCACGCCGCCAATTCTTCCGGCGAGGTCGGCCCGCGCGGCGGCAGGTCGTCGTCGCGAGTCGCTAGATAGCCCTCGGGCAGCGACACACGCTGCACCCGTGTGCCCTTGCCGCGGTGCGCGCGCAGCGCGTGCATCGGGAATTCTTCGCCCGCGTCCATCTCGGCGACGATGACGCGCAGCTCCGCCAGCGATTCGATCTGCATCATTTTCGCGCGCAGCGCCGACGAGCCGCGGAAACCCTTCGTGTACCAGGATGTCCACTTGCGCATCTGCACGATGCCCATGCGCTCGCCGAAGAACTCGACCATGCGCTCGCCGTGGTCGAGCATGATCGCGGCGATCTCGCCCAAACGCGGCGGCGGCGCGGGCTCGCGGCCCGCGAAAACGTCGCTGAGCTCCCGGAACAACCACGGCCGGCCCAGGCATCCGCGGCCGACGATCACCGCGTCGCAGCCGGTGCTGCGCATCATGCGCAGCGCGTCCCAGGGCTCCCAGATGTCGCCGTTGCCGAGCACCGGGATCGCGAGGTGGCCCTTCAAGTCCGCGATCGCGTCCCAGTCCGCTTCGCCGGCGTAGAGCTGCGCCGCGGTGCGCGCGTGCAAGCCCACAGCGCTTGCGCCTTCTTCCTGCGCGACTTTGCCCGCGTCCAGGTAGGTCGACAGCTCCTCGTCGATGCCCTTGCGCATCTTGATCGTCACCGGAATCTTCCCCGCGGAGCGCACCATCGCGCGCACCAGGCGGGCGACGAGGCGCGGCTTGAGCGGGATGGCGCTGCCGCCTCCGTGCGAAGTGACCTTGCGCACCGGACAGCCGAAGTTGATGTCGACGTGATCGACACCTTCCTCGACCAGGCGCTCGACCATCAGGCCGAGGTCCTTGGGATCGCTGCCGTAGATCTGGATCGAGCGCGGCGACTCGCCGGGTTGCGAGCTGGCGAGCAGCGCGGTCAGCGCATTGCCGTTGAGAAACCCGCGCGCGGTGATCATCTCCGACACGTAGAGCCCCGCGCCGAATTCGCGGCACAGGGCGCGGAAGGGAAAGTTCGTCACCCCCGCCATCGGCGCGAGCACCACCGGCGGATCGATGCGCAGAGCCTTCAATGCCAGGGGCCGGAACTCGCCCGGTCGGGCGGCGGGCACTTGCGCGTTGAGCTCGGTGCAGAAGCGCGGCGGCGCGCTCATTTCTCCCCGCCCGACTTCGGCGGCTCGGTCGCGGGCGGCGCGTTCTTCTTCGCTTCCTCGAGCCGCACGCGCGCGCGCTCGATCTCTTTCAACTTCGAAGCGCTGAACGGCAGGCCCGGTCGCTCCTTGGCCAGCGTATTGGTGCCCAGGGTCTCATCGGTGCCGCTGCCGATCTGCTCGCGGATGCCCCGGATCCCTCCGCGCTCGTCGAAGACCGCGATTTTCGGGCCCTCCGGCGTGCGCAGGTAGTGCGCACCGTCGGCTCCCATGCTCAATTCCCAGCGCACGACTTCCATTTCCAATCCTTCGTGGAAAGTCATCACGGGGAAAGTGCCGGAGTCCTTGGTCGCTTCGATCACGAGCATGGTGGTCACGCTGCCGACGTCGACGACCGAGATCGGCTCCGGCGAAGTCTGCAGGTCGATGTGCACGCCGTCGGCCTTGCGCTCGACGCGCGTCTGGTTCGCGGTCGCGGTCAGGAAGCCTTCGACGGACAGCTCGTGCTTGGGCGTCTTGAGCTTGATCAGGAAGTACTCGAGCTTGCCTTCGGCGACGCGCATCAGGCTCTCGATCTGCACCGGCGCCCCTTCGGCTTGCGGCACGACGCGCAGGCCGCAGAAGGACAGCTTGCCGTCCGCCGAGCGCACGGCCGTGTAGCGTTCCGCGGCGGTGCGCACGCCCAGGGCCGAGGTCTGGCAGTAGCCCGCGAGCACCAGCTCGCCCTCGACTTTCGGCGGGCTGCCGACCTCGATCTGGATGCTCGCCTGGGCTTGCGCTTTCATCTGCCGCTCGCGCAGCGCGGCCAGCGCCGTGTCGAGCGTCGCGCGCGAGTTGGCGCTGCCGCGCAGCACCACCCATTCCGGCTTGCGCAGCGCCGCGATGTCCTTGGTGGGATCGTCGCGCAGCAGAACGAGGTCGGCGAGTTTTCCGGCCTCGATCGAGCCGCGATCCTTGTCGATTCCAAGGGCCTGGGCAGCTCCCAGCGTCGCCATGCGCAGGACTTCGCGCGGCGCGAGGCCCGCTGCCTGCCACAGGGCGAGCTCGTCGTGCAAGCCTTCGCCCGGAAACAGCCAGGGGTGCGGCGCGCCGCTGCCGGGGATCAAGGGCACTCCCCCATCGTGCAGTCGCAGGAGCAGGCCGCGCTGCAGCTCGAGCACCCTCGCGCCGGTCGTCAGGAACAGTTTCTTTTTCTCGGGGTCCGCGATCGCCGTCTGCAAGGACGTGAGCTCGCCGCGCCAGTAGTTCGCGAACTGGGGCGAGAGCAGCTCCAGCTCCGGAGCCTTCATGCTGCGCTCGCCGAGCAACCGTGCATTGCCGTTCAGGAAAGGCACCATCCGCGCGCGCGCCTTGATCAGAGCTGCGATCGGCGCATCGAGGTCAGCGGCCTGGACGTTGCTCCAGGCCTGACCCGGTTGCAGCAGCACGTCGAGGAACAGGAATCCATCCTGTCCAGCTTCCAGCGCTTCGGCGAGGCTCACCCCATGGGGCAGGGGTCCCCAGACCTGCCGCTCGTGCTTGTGCGCGACCTCGATCAGCTTGCGCCAGGGATCCTTGGCCAGATTCGACTGGAAGGCGACGAAGTCGATTCCCTCCTCGAGCATCGGCGTGATCTGGGTTTCCGCTTCCAGAGGCGTGCGCGCGACCGAGGCCTCGTTCGTCGAGGGCGGAAATCCGTCGATCACCGGGCCGGCGATGCGCAGAGCCGGCAAGCCACCGCGCTCGTTCGAGGCCTTGGCGGCGAGGATCGCCAGCACGTTGTTGCCGTGGTCGGTGAGCAGCGAGATGCCGGCCGAGGCGTAGAGCAGGTCGTGCCCCTGGTCCCAGTAAGCGAATCCGTCGATCGGCGCGGCGCACAGGAACAGGCCCTGGCCGTCGATTTTGCGCGCGTCCTCAGGGATGGCCAGGTTCTCCCCGACCTCGGTGATCCGCTCCCCGTCGATCAGCACGGTGACGACGCGCAGCTCGGCTTGCGGGTCCGCGGGCACCAGGCGGGCGCCCGTGATCGCGAGAATTTCGGCCAGAACGAGGCTCAGCATGCGCTGCAGGATCGCACGCTGGCGCGCGTGCCGCAAACGAAGCCATTTGAGCTCACGCAAAGGCCTGTGCTTCTCGTATCCTCTTCGCCCCCATGACTCCGCGGAACGATGACGATCGCGGGGGTCCGCTGCGGCCCGATCGAGGCCGGCGCCCCTATTCCGATCGCGGCCAGGCCGGCCGCGGCGGCAACCCGGGCTACGGGCGAGGCGGTCCTGCGCGCCCGCGGCGCGAGGATGAACGCAGCGATCCGTCCTGGCCCGCGCCCTTCGACCCGACGCGCGAAGGCGGAAGCTCTGCGCCCCAGGAAACTCGTGGCGCGCCGACTCGCGAGGCCCGAGGCGATCCGACGCGCGACACGCGCGGCGATCCCGCTCGCGCGCCGACGGGCGAGGAGATTCTCGGCGAGGATCCGGAGGACCGCGACGAAGCGGAAGCTGGAGCGGCGGAACGTGGCATTGCACGACCCGGCCAGGCGTCGGCGGACGTGCGCTCTGTGCAGCTCGATTCCGACGAGGAAGTTACAGCCGGTCCGTGGATCTTCGCGCGCCAGGTGCGCGATTTCATCGCCCGGCCGCTCGATGGAACGATCGTCGAGGTGCTCGATCGCTCCGGTCGCTTCCTTGGCCACGGCCTGTACAACTCGGCCTCGGACATCCGCGTGCGCATGCTCTCGCGCGGACGGCGCACCGACCTCGACAAGCCGCGCCAGTTCCTGCTCAAGCGCCTGAAGTCCGCCGACGATCTGCGCCGCAAGTGGCTGCGCCTGCCGGACGTGACCGATGCCTACCGCGTGGCCCACGCCGAGGGCGACGACCTTCCCGGATTGATCGTCGATCGTCTGGGTCAGGTCCTGGTCTGCGAGTACCACTCGCTCGGTTTCTTCCAGCTGCGCGAGGACATCGAGTGGGCGCTCGGGCAGCTGTATCCGGGCCTCTCCACCCTGCACCGCGTGCCCAACAACGCCGCGCGCGCCGAGGGATTCCAACCACCCGAGGATCCGCGCGATCCCGGCGAGCAGACGATCCGCGAGCACGGCGTCGAATACACGGTGCGCCCGAGCGGCGGACACAAGACAGGCTTCTTCTGCGACCAGCGCGACAACCGTCTGCTCGTCGCGCAACACTCCGCCGGCCGCGACGTGCTCGATCTGTGCTGCAACCAGGGTGGCTTCGCGCTGCAAGCGAAGAAGCACGGCGCGCGCCGCGTGCGCGGTGTCGATCTCGACGAAGTGGTGCTCGAGCGCGCCGAAGCTTCCGCGCAGAAGAATCGACTCGAGGTCGCTTTCATCCACGCCGATGCATTCCCCTTCCTGCGCTACGAGCGCAGCCGGCCCGAGAACGAGCGCGCCCAGGTCGTGATCGTCGATCCGCACAAGATGATCGGCAGCCGCCAGGGCATGGAGGACGGCATGAAGAAGTACCACGACCTCAACGCCCTGGCCTTCGAAAGCGTGCGCGGCGGCGGTCTGGTCGCGAGCTTCTCCTGCTCGGGCCTGCTGACCGAGGCCGGTTTCATCGGGATGTTGTTCCAGAGCGCGCGGCGCGCCAATCGCTCGGTGCGCCTGATCCAGCAGCTCGGCGCGGCGCCCGACCACCCGCAGCGGCCTGATTTCGCGCGTTCCCGCTATCTCAAAGGCGCTCTGCTCCACGTCGAGTAGAGATCACACCACCGATTTTGCTAAGCTCTTCACAGCCAGGTACACCCGCCCTTGCCTCGGAGGCCCCCGCCTCCGGAGTGAGGGCGCGTCCGTCCCTGGCGCGCGCTGAAAATTCGTCCCCGCTCCCTAACAGGCTGGTACCGATGACCCTCTCGATCTTCGCCAACGAGGAAAACTGGCAAGCCTTCGACGACGCATGGACCGATCTGATGGCCCAGGAGGGCCCGATCGATGACCTGCTCGCGGCGCTCGAGATCGCAGGGAGCAAGCGCCGGCTGACGCGCTGCTTGCCGATGCTGCGCGAGCACGCCGAGCAGCTGGGCGCGCAATCGCGCCACTCCGACGCCGCGCGCCTGTTCGGTGCCGCGGTGCGCGGCGGCGGGCCGATCAGCGAGCTCGGACCGCTGCTCCTGAGCCACGCCAAGGCCGCCTGGGGCAACGAGCCCTGGTGGAATGCCTTCGTCGAGCACGCCGAGCTGCGCGAAGGCGCGCTCGACCTGCGCAAGTCCTGGCTGCGCTTCGAGGAGATGCGCGGCTACGCCGTCGGCAGCGTGGTCTTCCACCCCGCGGGCTGGGGCTGCGGCGAAGTCGTCGCCTTGAACTCGAACGACCTCGAAGTCGACATCAAGTTCGCCAACGGCCGCAAGGACCGCTTCCCGCTGCGCACCGCGGTCGAGATCTTCGAACGACTTCCGGAGACCGATCTGCGCGTGCAGTCCCTGCACGATCCCGCCGCGCTGAAAAAGAAGATCAAGAACGAGCCGCTGGAGATCCTGCGCTCGGTGCTGTTGCGCTACGAGGGCAAGGCCTCGACGCCGGCGATCAAGAACGCGCTGTTCCACATCGGCGTCGACGGCAGCGCCTGGACCAACTGGTGGCGCAAGGCGCGGCTCGCGGCCGAGAACAGCGAGTGGTTCCGCGTGTCGGGCAATGCGACGCGCGCCGAGGTCGAGCTGCTGCGCCGCGCCGTCGACCCCGTGGAAGGCCTCAAGCGCCAATTGATGCACGCGCAGGATCTGTCCGACGCGCTGTCGCGCGTGCGCGACCTGCTCGGAGGCCAGAAGCTCGAGCAATCGGCGCGCATCGGCGCCCTGGCGACGCTCGAGGAGCTCGCCAACGACACCAAGCAGACCGTCGAGAGCCGCCTCGCCGCCTGGATGCTCTTGCGCGAGCACCGCGAAGGCAAGACGCCCGCCGAGCTGTCGCACATGCTGGCGATCGCTTCGGGCAAGCCCACGCCGACCGATCCCTCGATCGCGCCGGAATTGTGGAAGCTCCTCGCACGCATCCCCGGCGCCCGCGAGCAGGAAAAAACCGTCGAGCTGCTCGAGGAAATCTACGGGAACGAGTGGATCGGCGAAGCGCTGAAGCATCTGCCCCACGCTTCGCCCGGCGCCGTCAAGCCCTTGATCGACGGGTTGATCGCGGCCGGCCACCAGGCCGAGCTCGGCGCGCACTACGCGTCGCTGCTCGCCCGTCCGCTGCGCGCGCCCTTCGTGCTGATCGGCCTGGCGCGCTGGGCCGAGGAAGACAAGCTCGCGGGCAAGCTGCCGACCGGAGTGCAGCGCGCCCAGGCCTTGATCGAGCTCGCCGTGCACCTCGAGGCCGAGCGCAAGGGCAACACCTTGATGACTCGCGCGCACCAGCGCCTCAGCGACCTGCTGGTCAAGGGCAAGCCTTCGCGTCTGGAGACCTTGCTCACCGATGCCGACGCAGCCTCGCTGCGCAGTCTGCGCACGATGCTCGCCCGCGGCGTCGACGACCGCATTGAAACCGCGCTGACGGAAATCCTCTTCGCGAAGGGGCCCGAGCTGTTCCGCGAAGAAGCCATCGCCTTCTGGGAGCAACCCGATCGGATCTGGACCACGCGCGCCGGCCTGGAGCGGCGTGACGCGGAATTGCGCGAGATCACCGAGCGCAAGATTCCGGCCAACGCCGAAGCGATCGCGCGTGCCGCTTCCTACGGCGACCTCTCCGAGAACTCCGAATGGGAGAACGCGATCTCCGAGCAACGCATGCTGACCGACTCCGCCGGCGCGATCGAAAAAGAATTGCGCCAGGCGACCCTGCTCGAGAACGCCACCATCCCCGAGGACACCGTCGCGCCGGGCACGCGCGTTCGCTACCGCGAGACCCGCTCGGGCGAGATCCACGAGATCGAGCTGCTCGGTCCCTGGGACAGCGCCCGCACGAAGGCGGTCTCCTACCGCGCCCCGCTTGCCGGTGGCATGCTCGGCCTGCACAAGGGTTCCAAGGCCACCATCGAGCTGCCCTCGGGCAAGCTGGAGATCGAGATTCTCGAGATCCAGATGGCGCAGTTATAAGGAGGACCGGCCCCACCGGCCGTCTGCCGCTCCCTCTCCAGGCCCTCCAGGCCTCCCAGAAGGCCTTTTTGCCGACATCGTGTTGAACAACACGATGTCATGATGTAGTGTAGAGGCGTGCTGCTCAACGACCCCCTCGCCGGCCTGCTCAAGCTCCTTGGCGACGCGACCCGCCTGAGGATCCTGGCCCTCTGCGAGCGCGCCGAGCTGTCTGTCGGCGAGCTCTCGCGCGCCCTGGACATGTCGCAGAGCCGCGTCTCGAACCACCTGCGGGTCCTGCGCGATTCCGGCCTGCTCGCCGAACGCCACGTCGGCACGAGCACGTTCCTGCAGCTCTCGACGAGCGCCGCGAGCCCGACGCACGAGCGCGGCTCGCTCGCCTTCGAGCTATGGCGCACGGTCAGCGGCGAGCTCGCGCAAATCCCTGATCACAGCGCCGACCTCGTTCGCCTCGAGCGCGTGCTCGCCGAGCGCGACTCCTCCCAGCGCGAGTTCTTCGACCGCGTCGCGGGCGAGTGGGACAAGATCGGCGTCGAGTTCGAAACCGGCCAGGCTCGCCACCGCGCAGCCGCGAGCCTTTTGCCGCCCGGACTGGTCTTCGCCGACCTCGGCTGCGGCACCGGCTACCTCGCGCAAGCCCTGCTCGGCCTGTGCTCGCGCGTGATCTGCGTCGACCGCTCCGAGTCGATGCTCGAGCGCGCGCGCGCGCGACTTTCCGTGGCCCAGCGCGGCACCGAAGTCGAGTTCCGCAGCGGCGAGCTCGACCAGCTGCCGCTCGCCGACGGCGAAGTCGATGGACTGGTCTGCGGCATGGTTTTGCACCACCTCGCGGCCCTCGAGCGCCCGCTGTCGGAAATGCGCCGCGTGCTCAAGCCCGGCGGCACGGCCGTGGTGCTCGACCTCGCTCCGCACCGCGAGGAGTGGTTGCACGAGACGCTCGGCCACCGCCATCTCGGCCTCGAGCCGTCGGACGTCGTCGCCGCGTTCCAGCGCGCGGGCTTCGTGTCGGCGGAGATCGAGCCGCTCGACGATCGCTATCGTCCACGCCGCGACGAGCAGGCCAAGGACGAGACCCAGCCGCAGCTCTCCATGTTCCTCGTGCGCGCCCGCAACGGTCGCGCGTGATCGTTCACTTCTTTTCCATCGCTCCACGAGCCCCTGACATCCATGAGCCCGACAGCCACCACCAACGCCGCTGACTTCAAAGTCAAAGACCTCTCCCTCGCAGCTTTCGGGCGCAAGGAGATCGAGCTCGCCGAGCACGAGATGCCCGGCCTGATGGCCCTGCGCGAAGAATACTCGGGCAAGAAGCCGCTCAAGGGCGCGCGCATCACCGGCTCGCTGCACATGACGATCCAGACCGCGGTGCTCATCGAGACCCTGGTCGACCTCGGCGCGCAAGTGCGCTGGGCCTCGTGCAACATCTTCTCGACCCAGGACCACGCCGCCGCCGCCGTCGCGATCGGCCGCAAGGGCAGCGCGAAGAGTCCCAAGGGCGTGCCCGTGTTCGCTTGGAAGGGCGAGACCCTCGACGAGTACTGGTGGTGCACCGACCAGGCGCTGACCTGGCCCGACGGCAAGGGCCCGAACATGCTGCTCGACGACGGCGGCGACGCGACCCTGCTCGTGCACAAGGGCAGCGAGTTCGAGAAGGCCGGCCGCGTGCCCAAGCCGACCAAGGACGACAGCGAAGAGTATGCGCTGATCCTCGAGCTGCTCGCTCGGACTTTGAAGAGCGACAACGGCAAGTGGACTGCGATGGCCAAGAACATCCGCGGAGTCTCGGAAGAGACCACGACCGGCGTGCACCGCCTGTACCAGATGAAGGAAGCCGGCACGCTCTTGTTCCCGGCGATCAACGTCAACGACTCGGTCACCAAGTCGAAGTTCGACAATCTGTATGGATGCCGCCACAGCCTCGTCGACGGGATCATGCGCGCGACGGACGTGATGCTCGCCGGCAAGGTCGCGGTGGTGCTCGGCTACGGCGACGTCGGCAAGGGCTGCGCGCAATCGCTGCGCGGCCAGGGGGCTCGCGTCGTGATCACCGAGATCGATCCGATCTGCGCCTTGCAGGCCGCGATGGAGGGCTACCAGGTCACGACGTTGGAGGACGTGGTCGAGACCGCCGACCTGTTCGTCACGGCCACGGGCAACAAGGGCGTGATTCAGGCCAGCCACATGGCGCGCATGAAGCACAACGCGATCGTCGGCAACATCGGCCACTTCGACAACGAGATCGACATGGCGGGCCTGACGAAGCTCAAGGGCGTCAAGCGCGTCAACATCAAGCCGCAGGTCGACGAGTGGAATTTCTCGGATGGGCACGCGGTGATCGTGCTCGCCGAGGGGCGATTGCTGAACCTGGGCTGCGCGACGGGACACCCGAGCTTCGTGATGTCGAACAGCTTCACGAATCAGGTGATGGCGCAGATCGAGCTCTTCACGAATCACGAGCTGTACGAGAAGAAGGTGTACACGCTGCCCAAGCACCTCGACGAGCGCGTCGCGCGCCTGCACCTCGAGAAGCTTGGCGTAAAGCTCACCGAGCTGTCGAGCGAGCAGGCCGCGTATCTCGGCGTGCCGAAGAACGGGCCGTACAAGCCGGATCATTATCGTTACTAGCGGTTGTCGCCGGCCGCGCGCGATGGCGCTCGCGTCCGGCGAACCCTGTTGGCCTGCTGCTCGCGCCGCGCGCCGATGAGCAAGACGACTCCTGATCCCACACGCCCGGTCGGCCGGCTCGCGCCGAGCCCGACCGGGCGCTTGCATCTCGGACATGCGCGCAGCTTCCTGCTCGCCTGGTGGCACGCACGCTCGCGCGCCGGAAGCATCGTGCTGCGCATCGAAGATCTCGACGCGACGCGCATGCGCGAGGGAAGCGTCGAGGCGACGATCGAGGATCTGCGCTGGCTAGGTCTCGATTGGGACGGCGAGCCGCTGCTGCAGTCGCGCGATACGCGTGCGATGGAGGAGGCGTGTCAGCATCTCTTGGATCGCGGACTCGCCTATCCCTGCGTCTGCACGCGTGGAGAGATCGAGGCACTCTCGGCGCCCCACGCGGGAGAAGTCGAGCAACGCTACCCAGGAACCTGCCGAGGGAGATTCGCGTCGATGGAAGCCGCGAGGCAGGCAACGGGCCGCGATCCCGCATTGCGACTGCGCGTGCCTGAAGGCGCGATCGAGATCGAGGATGGTGTGTGTGGAAGCCGCGAGTTCGATGTTGCGCGAGAAGTCGGCGACATCGTCCTTCGCCGTCGCGATGGAGCGTTCGCATACCA
>DATHET010000130.1:0-36780 GCA_035490315.1 Planctomycetota bacterium | reverse complement strand
GTGACCATCACCAGGCGCGTCGCGGCGAACAGGCTCTGCTCGCGCACGGCGCGCACGAAGTCGTAGCCGTTCATCGGACCCATGTGCCAATCGACGAGGGCCAGATCGACCGGCCCTTCCGATTCGAGCTGCGACAGCGCGGCCCTGCCGTCGCTCGCTTCGCTCACGTCCCAGCCCAGCTCGGTCAGCATGCGGGTCAGGATCTTGCGCACGGCGGTCGAATCATCGATGACGAGTGCTCGCATGGGTGTGCGATTCGCGTCGGGGAGCGGAGTCGCATTCGACTTTTCGGTTCCGAAACGCGATCCGGTTGAGCCGAACTGCGCTTCGCTTGCGTGAAAAGCGCTCAACTGGCGCGAGCCAGCGGATTCGGACGGGTGCGCAGGCGGATTTCTCGCGCCAGGCCCTCGAGGTCGAGCACGCGGTCGGCGAGACCATCGCGCACCACGAAGCCCGGCATGCCCCAGACCACGCTCGAAGCCTCGTCCTGGGCCAGGATGACTCCCCCGCCTGCGCGCACGGCTCGCGAGCCCAGGAGACCGTCCTGGCCCATGCCGGTCAGCACCAGGGCCAGGGCGCGCGCCTGGAACACCGCGGCGACTTCGCGGAAGAGCACGTCGACCGAGGGCCGGCAGGAATTCTCCGCCGCGGCCTGGTTCAAGACGACGCGCGAGCCGCCGGCGCAGCGCTCGACCAGCATGTGGTGGTCGCCGGGAGCGATCAGACAGGAGCCGCGGGTCAAGCGATCGCCGGACACCGCTTCGCGAACGTCGAGCGAGGTCTTGCGCGCGAGACTCTCGGCGAGGTGCCGCGTGTACACCGGCGGCATGTGCTGCACGATCAGGATCGGCGCGCAGGGTTCTGGGCCCAGGGCCTCGAGCAGCTGCGCCAGCGCGGCAGGTCCCCCGGTGGAGACGCCGATGGCCACGACTTCGGCCGGGATCAGCGACTGCCTGAAAGAGGGCGTGAACACGGTCGTGTCGCCGAGACGGGGCGCGATCGGGTGCGGAGCGAGCTCGGCAAGCGGGCGGATCGCGGTCTTCGAGAGGCCCGCGGCGCGCTCGCACAGGGCCAGGATCCGCGGCACGAGCAGGCGTTGGATCTCGTGGCGCGCGTCCGGGGCTCCCCTGGCGCTGGTCGGCTTGTGCACGAAATCGCTGGCGCCGGCGAGCAGGGCGGCGAGCGTCGTCTGCGTGCCCTTCGCGGTCTGCGTGCTGAACATCACGACCGGGAGGCAGGGCGCGCGGCGGCGGATCTCGCGCAGCACCGCCAGCCCGTCGAGCTCGGGCATCTCGACGTCGAGGGTCACGAGCTCGGGCGCCAGGCTTTCGAAGAGCTCCAGGGCCTCGCGTCCGTTGTGCGCGGCGCCGACGACTTCGATCGCGGGCTCGGCGGACAGGGCTTCGACCAGCAGGCGGCGCACCACCGCCGAATCGTCGACGACCAGGACGCGGTGGCGCTTCGCGGCGTGGGCTTCCGCGCTCATGCGAGCTCCGGTTGCATCAGGGCTTCGAGCAGGACGCGAGTCTCCAGGATGGTGATCAGACGCTGGTCCGCGAGATGCAATCCGCGCACGCAGGCTCGCACGGCGGGACTCAGCGTGGATGGCGGCGCGAGCAGGCTCGTCGTTTCGATCGCGAGCACCTCGCCGATCTCGTCGACAGCGAAGCTCAAGGGAGGACGCGGGCCCGAGAGCACGATGTGGATGTCGCGCGGCGCCGGGATCGGAGCGCCCGGCTCGATCTCGAGGCCGAGGAGCTTCGCCAGGTCGACCACGGTGACGATCTGGCCGCGCAGGTTCATCAAGCCGATCACGCTCGCGGGTGCGAGTGGCACGGGGCTCCACTCCAGGCCGCGCAGCACTTCCTGGACGTCGGCGACGTCGAGCGCGTACTCAGCCGCGCCGAGACGGAAGCTGCAGTACTGAGCGGACGCGCTCATGCGGCTGTCTCCGATGCTGCGCTCGCGTGGGCTTCGAGCACCCGCGCTGCGATCGCCTCGAGATCGAGGAGATGGACCACGGCCCCGCCGAGGCTGCCGCGCTCGCGGATTCCGATCGGCAAGAGGCCTGCGCAGGGCTCCAGACCTTCCTCGCTGACGTCGAGGATGCGCTGGGCGATCAGGCCGAAGCGCCGCCCGCCCACGTCGCAGACTACGACCGGAAAGCGTGTTCCGCCGCCGAGTCGGCGCTCTGTTTCGCGGGCCGGCGCGGCGCCCAGGCAGACTTCGAGGAAGCCCAGGGGCAGGATCTCGTCGCGCCAGCGCAGCACGGGATGGCCGAAGGAGCGCTCGATGCGTTCGCGCGGCACTTCCTCGAGGCGCAGCACCTGCGCCAGCTCGATCGCGATCTGCCCGGCGTCGCCGCCGTCGAGCAGCAGCAGCTGGCGGCGCACGTGGGACTTCTCCAGCGCGTGTTCGCCTTGGCCGGCGATTTCCTGGGTGTGCAAGACCTTGCCGCGCTCCGCCAGCGCGCTGCTGTCGAGGATCAAGGCCACGCGACCGTCGCCGAGGATCGCAGCGCCCGAGTAGACGCGCACTCGAGCGAGCGCAGGGCCGAGCGGGCGGACCACGATCTCCTGGATGTCGCGCAGCGCGTCGACCACCAGGCCGAAGCGCCGGCCGTCCGATTCCAGCACGACCACGTGCTGCTCGCCGTCGATCGCGTGCGGATCCAGGCCGAGCAGCTCGCGCAACGAGAGCAAGGGCAGCAAGGCCCCGCGCAAGGGCAGGACTCTCGCGCCTTGAACCGAGATCGGGGCACCCGGCTCCCCGCGCGGCGGAACGCGCGCGAGCTCGTGGACGCTGGTCTGCGGCAGGGCGAAGCACACTCCGCCGCTCTCGACCATCACGACGGTCAGGATCGCGAGGGTCAGCGGGATGGAAAGGTCGATGCGCGTGCCCGAGCCCGGCCGAGAAGCGATGGTCACCGAGCCGCCGAGGCGCTCGATGTTGGTCTTGACCACGTCCATGCCGACGCCGCGGCCGGAAATGTTGCTGAGCTTCTCGGCGGTCGAGAACCCGGGACGAAAAATCAGGCCGACGGCTTCGGTGTCGGACATGACTGCGGCCTGGGCCGCGTCGATCACGCCGCGTTCCAGTGCCTTTTGCCGGATGCGCACCGGGTCGATGCCCGCGCCGTCGTCTTCGATCGCGAGCCGGACTCGGCCGCCGCTAGCCCAAGCGCGAACCCTGAGCCAGCCTTCCGCGGGTTTTCCGCTCTCGACGCGCCGAGACGGCGTCTCGATGCCATGGTCGATCGAGTTACGCACCATGTGCATCAAGGGATCGCGCAGCATCTCGAGGATGCTGCGGTCGATCGGCGTGTCGGCGCCCGAGGCTTCGAAGCGGATGCGCTTGTCGATCTTCGCGCACAGGTCGCGCACCAGCCGCGGGACCTGGCTCCACACGTTGCCGATCGGCTGCATGCGCGTGCGCATCACGCCCTCCTGCAGCTCGCTGGTCAGCTGCGCGAGCCTGAGCGAGCTCGAGCGCAATCCGGCGTGGACCGAAGTCTCCGCGTGCAGGCGGATCTGGTTGCGCGAGAGCACCAGCTCGCCGACCAGGTTCATCAATTGATCGAGCGTCTCGACGTCGACGCGGACCCTGGATTCGCTGCGCGCGCTGGCCGGCGCCTGGGTCGGTGATTCGACTGGCGCGGGATCCTTCGGCGAGGCTGGCGCAGCTTGCGCGAGCGCCGGAGCGGCGGATTCGTCAGCGCACAGCGCGAGCAGCTCCTCGATCAGGCCGTCGTACGAAGCATCGCCCTCGGCGCCGGTGCTCTCGACCGCGGCGAGGATTGCGCGCACGGCGTCGACGAGCTCGAACAGGGCCTGGGAGATCTGCGCGTCGAAGCTGCGCTCGCCGTCGCGCACGCGCGCGAGCAGGGATTCACCGCCGTGGCTCAGGCGCTCGAGCTTCTTGAAGCCCAGGAATCCGCAGGTGCCCTTGATCGTGTGGATCGTGCGGAACACGTCCGCGAGGACTTCGGCCGCCGTCGGATCCTGCTCGAGGGTCAGGAAGGCGCGATCGAGGCGCTCGAGATTCTCGTGACTCTCGACCAGGAAGTCGTTGACGAGGTCGTCCATGGAGCCCCGGGTCCCTATCGACGCGGGGCCGGGTCAGCTTGAGACCCGCCTTCAGCAGGCCATCACAGCTTCTTCGCGTCGGCGATGTGCTGCTTCAATTCCGCGTTGTCCGGGAAGATGTCCAGGCCCTTCTGCCAGGCCTCGATCGCCTTGGCGACCGAGCCGGAGCCCTGGTACATGTTCCCCAGGTAGATGTAGGTCTGGGCGTGCTCGTTCTGCTTGGCACCCGCGTTCTGTTGCTTGATCAGGGTCTCGAACTCGGCGATCGCCTGGCCCTGCTTGCCGAAGATCGGCGGCCAGTGCGAGAGGGACACCGCCTTGGTGAAGCGCGCTTCCCAGTGCTCGGGATTGAGCTCGAGCGCGGCGTCGAAAGCCGAGTCGGCCTTCATGGCCCACTTGCCCTTCGACATTTCACCGGAGACGAACAGCTCCTGGAGATAGGCGTTGCCCAGCGCGACGCGCAGATCGGGATTGTTGGGCTCGCGAGCGGCGCGCTCCTCGATCGACTTCACCAGGGCGTCGGTCAAGCCGGCCTTGTGGACCTTGTCCCAGACAGCAGTCAGCTCCGCATGGCTCAGATCGGGATCGTCGAGCTGCGCGAGAGCGGATTCGACGGTCATCTCCGTCTCGGGAGCCGCGGCTGCCTCGACTTCGCTGGCCTTGTCTGCGGCACTGCCCTCGGAGGCCTGCTTCGCCGCGGGAGCATCCGCGCTCATCGCCGTGCGGTCGGATCGCTCGGCGAGCAGGGCCTGGGACGAGCGCAGGTCCGCGATCGCCTGCTGCAGCTTCGCCTGGTTCGCGGCGATCTCGCCAAGGCGCGAGTCGCCGGCGTCGGCGGCTCCGACCTGGCTCGAGGGCGAAGGCGAGAGCAGCGTAGTGGTCAAGGCTCCGGCGAGGGCGCCGGCGATCGAAGACACGAGGACGATGGCGAGGTTCGTGCGGGACATAAGTTTGGTCTCTGGGTGAGGCTGGCGAGCGGGCTCGCCGCGATTCTGGCGTCATTCCTTCGTGCCGCGAGCTCGAACGATCCTTCGGACTACTTGCGCGAATTCTCCGCCGCAACTCTGGGCAGGGTCATTTCCAGTTGCGCGGGCTCGGGCGCCTGGGTCGAGATCCAGCGCTCGCTCAGGCTTCCATCCAGGTTGCGCAGCACCACGCGCAGGCGGCCCGTGGGAAGTCCCGGAAGCGTGCGGCGACCTTCCGCATCCGTGCGCGGATCCTGGGCAGGCTCGAACTCGAGCCCGCGTTCGTCGATCAACCGGACTTCGATGCCGCCGAGCCCCAGGCCACGCTCGTCGCGGACCGCGAGCGCGAGCTCGCTGCCGGCCTCGAGCGCGAAATCAATGCGCGGAATCTCGGCGCCGGCGCGCACTTCGATGCCGTCGCGGCCGCCGAAGCACAGGCCCTGACCAGGATAGGCGCGCAGGCGGTAGCGGCCATCGACGAGGAAGGGAATGCGCCACTCGCCCGATTCATCGCTGAACACCTTGGCGATGAACTCGCAGCTGCCGCCGGAGCCTTCACGCTCGAGGACGATCGCCGCGAAGCTCACGCCGCGGCCGGTCGCCGCCGAGCTGACGCGACCTGCGATCTCACCCGCGGGCGCGACGACTTCGTGATCGACGTTCGAAGCGCTGCCCACCTCGACGCTGTCCACCCCCACCGTGTCCATCGGCGTGCGCACGCCGAGGAAAATGTCGTAGCGCCCCGGAACCACTTCGGTGAACTCGAAGGAGCCGTCGGCGCCGCACAGCTGCGAGCGCCAGCCATAGGGCGCGTCCTGGCCGTGCTCGGCGGCGGCGAGCGCGGGCATGATCGAGATCGTGCCGGCGGCGAAGGGCGTGCGGTCCGCGCGCAGCACGCGGCCAGCGAGGCGCGAGCCGCGCGGCGAGGCGAGGAAATCCAGCCGCGCGGTCGCGCCGGCGCGGATCCTGACTTCGCGCACCTCGGTGCGCGTCCTGGCCGAGGCCGGCTGGTCCGACTGGGCATCGGCGCGGGTCGCTTCGACGCGCACGGCGACGTAATCGCCCGGCGGCAGGTCCTCGATCAGGAAAGCCCCGCCCGCGTCGGTCATGCCCCAGCCATAGGAGCGACGCGGCAAGTCGATCAGCGTGCGCTGCGGCATGGCGACCACTCCGGCGCCCACCCAGGCCGAGCCATCCTCGCGCTCGACGCGGCCCGCGAGGGCTCCGCCGCCGGTCATTTCGATCGCCAGCTCGGCGTCGCTCGCGCCGGGGACGATCGCGCTGCTCCAGGTGGACGCGAATCCGCGCAGCTGGGCGCGGATCACGGTCGAGCTCGAGGCCAGGTGCTCGAAATGGAAGCGGCCCTCGGCGTCGGTGCGCGTCAAGGCCGCTGGATTGTCGGGGGAGACGGCGAAGTCGAAGGGCAGAAGACTGCAGGGGACGTCGCTCTCGGAGACGAGCAGCACGTTCGCGAGCGGCCGAGCGCTGCCGGCTTCGACCACGCGGCCGCTGAGACCCGCGCCCGGCTCGAGCGCGACGTCGAGTGCGAGCTCCGCCGTGCCCAGTCGAACGTGATTGCGCGTCCACAGGGCAAATCCAGACGCCTGGACGAAGACGGTCCACTCCCCGCTCTGCGCGGATTCGAAACGGAAGCGGCCGGACGGGTCCGCGAATTCCCTCGAGCTCGACTGCGCCGTCTGCGGCAGCTCGACTTCGCGCAGCAGGATCACGCGGAATGCTTGGATCGCGGTTCCGTCCTGGGTGTGCACCTTGCCGGACAGGACCGCGTGGGTGCCCTCGGGCGCGGCCACGATCGGGCTCGGCGCCGGGATCGGCTGCCGGCCTGCGTCGGGATCGACCCGCGCGGCGCCGAGCAGACTGCCGAGACTCGAGGCCGCGGGCCGCGCCGGCCGCGTATCGAACAACTGCTCGCGCACCAGGTCCCGGCGCTGGCCGTCGCGCGATTCGAAGCGCGCCAGTCCTCCGGAGAGCCAGGCGCGCGCGGAACCGTCGGCGCTGCAGGCCAGGTCGAGATCCGCCTGGGAGCATTCGAGGCTGCCGAACTCGCCGCGCACGCGACCGTCGAATCCGCGCAGGGTGAAGCCGCCGTGGAAAGCCTCGACGTCCGCGCCGCTGCCGCTGGATGCGATGCTCGCGTGGGCCGGACCGAGCATCGCCAAGGCGCCAGGTCCACAGGCCACCGCGATCGCCGCGCCTTCGGGCAGGGCAAGCTCGAGCCGCGCTCCGCCTAGCTGCAGTTGCTTCGCCAGCGTCGCGTTCCATCCTCCGCGACCCTCGCGCAAGGCGATCTGCTGCTGGCGAACCAGCCGGTCGCGCGCCTGGTCCGAGCATTGCCAGGCGAACACGGCGAAGGCGGCGATCAGGAACGAGGCCGCCGCCGCGATCGCGAGAGTCAACAAGCGCGGGCGCGCGGGCGCGGGACGATCCAAGGCAGCGGCGGCTGCGCGCTGCACCTCGGCGGCAAGGCCCGCGCGGATCGGGAGCGGGTGATAGGCCACGCGGAAAAGCGCGCGCAGATTGGCTTCGAGGATCTCCTCGCGAGACTGCGGAGAACTGGCGCTCATCCGAGACCTCCGCGTTTCTTCGCCAGCAGCGTGAAGACTCCAGCGAAGGCGGTGCGCGCGCGGCTCAGCAGGGACTCGGCCGCCTTGGTCGTGCGCCCGCCGCGCTGCGCGAGTTCCGCCGTCGATTCGCCGCGCACGTACTTCGCGAGCAGGGCCTCGCGATAATCGATCGGCAACTGAGCCAGGGTCGCGCCGACCAGCTCGCTGGTTTCGCGCTTCTCGAGCGCCCAGCCCGGCAGGCTGGTCTCGTCGATCGAGGCCAGCCACGTGTCGATCTCGGCGTCGGCCGCTTCGAGCGCATCCGAGAGCAGCATCGGCCGCAGCTTGCGCCGCCGCGCGCGGATCTTGTTCTTGGCGATTCCCGCCAGCCAGGTCTGGATGCTCGAGCGCCCGTCGAAGCCCGCCAGGCTCTCGAAGGCGACCACGAAGGTGTCCTGCACCACGTCCTCGACCTCCGCGGTCTGCGCCCCCAGGCGGAAGTGCGCGAACTCGTACAGCGGGCGGAAATGCAAAGCGAAGAACTCGTCCATCGCCGAGCGCTCCCCCGCGAGCACGCGTCGCACGAGCTCCGCCTCGCAAGGCTGATCCACGGAAGGCGGCATAGGCTCCAGAGTGTGCCGCGAACGCCCCCGATCCTTCGCGGAATCGGGGTACCCGGCATTCCACCGCCATTTTTTACACTCGCGGCGGCCGCCTGGACCCGACGTAAGTGTCCCAGCGCCCGCGGGTCGAGCGCCGCTCCAGGACCAGCCCGGCGGCGGCGATCGCGGCCAGGGTCGCGTCGCGCAGATCGGCGCGGCAGCCGCTGATCGCGAACCAGCCCCCCGGCTTCAGACAGCGCGCCAGGTCCGCCGCGTGGGCCTGGATCAGGTCGGCGAACAGATTGGCGCAGACCCCATCGAAGCCTGAGTCGGCCGGCTCGAGGCATCCGAAGCCTCCGACCCGCCACTGACACTGACCCGAGACGCCGTTGTCCGCGGCGAGCATCTCCGCATAAGGAAGGGCGGCCGCGTCGATGTCGAATCCCAGCGTCTCGCGCGCCCCGCGCAGGGCGCTGGCCACCGCGAGCACGCCGTTGCCGCATCCGGCGTCGAGGATGCGATCCCCAGGACGCACACGGCTCGCGATGGCGCGCAGGCAGCCGCGCGTGGTCGGATGCCGGCCAGTCCCGAACGCGCCGCCCGGCTCCATGACCAGACGCCGGTCGCTGCTGCGCAGGGGCTTGGCGTAATCGCGCGGCACCAGGGCAAAATCCGCCACGCGAAACGGCTTCCAGGACTTCTTCCAGGAGCTGGCGTAGTCCTCCGGCGGAAGACGGGTGAATCGCGCGCGCAAGCCCTCGAGCTCGCTCGCGCCCGTGGCCAGGGCGAGTCCCGCTAGCTTGGCTTCGACTTCGCCGCGCAGCTGCGCGGTGTCCATGGTCTCGAGCACGAAGGTCCGCACGTAATCGAAGCCCGCGGGCGGCGCATCGGCGGCGAGCGAAGGCCGGCCGAAGGCCACAGTGGTGCACGGCGACAGGGCGAGCACGTCGGCGACCAGCTCGAGCCAGCCCTCGGGAGCGAGAACCCGGATCTCGGTCCAGGCGGGATGCAGCGGACGATCCAAGCCCGGGAGGTTAGCGGAAACTGGCCCGGATGATTGTGCAAGAACGATGGAAGGCCCTCGCTCGCACGGACTTGCGACGATTTTTGTCGGAGACCCCCGCCTCGGTCACAACCCGCGAGGTTTACCCGACTTGCGCGGTTCGGTGCACAGCGATCCGGGCCAGTTTCGGGCGCGGTGCGCGGTCCAGCGCTCGAGCATCTCGAACAGCGCCTCCTGGCGGACCGGCTTCGGCAGGTAGTCGTCCATGCCGGAGGCCAGGCAGCGCTCGCGGTCCCCCGCCATGGCGTTGGCCGTCATCGCCAGGATCGTGATGTGGCCGCCGTGGTCGCTTTCCTGGGCGCGGATGCGGCGCGTGGCTTCGAAGCCGTCCATGCGCGGCATCTGACAATCCATCAGCACGAGGTCGTACGGCTGTTCCTCGAGCCGCTGCAGGGCCTCGATCCCGTCGACGGCGACGGTGGTCGAGTGGCCGCGGCGAGCGAGCATATGCTGGGTGATGCGCTGGTTGATCACGTTGTCCTCGACGAGCAGCACGCGCATCCCGCCTTCGCCGACGCCGCACGAGACGAGTGTCGAAGGGATGTGCGAGATGTCGCCGGGGAGGATCGAGCGCGGCTCGGGAGCCTGGTAGGTCGCAACCGGCTCGGAATCCGTCGCGGGGAGGCAGAGCTCGACTTCGAATCGGCTGCCCCGGCCGGGCTCGCTCTCGGCGCGGACCGTTCCGCCCATCAATTCGACCAGGCGCTTGACGATGGCGAGCCCCAGACCCGTGCCGCCGAATCGGCGGCTCATCGAGCTGTCGGCCTGGGTGAAGGGAGTGAACAGATTGGGCAGCACGTCCTTGTCGATGCCGATGCCGCTGTCGCTGACGCACACCACGATCTTGTGCATCCCGTCCTGCTCGCCGCGCCAGTGGATCGCGAGATCGACGCTGCCCTCGGGCGTGAACTTCACGGCGTTGCCCACCAGGTTCAACAGGATCTGGCGCAGGCGGTGGGAGTCGACCAGCAGAGCCTGCGGCAGATCGGGATCCACCGTGTGCGTGAACTCCAGATGTTTCTGCGCGGCCTGGGGGCGCAGCAGATTGACCACGTCGCGGCACACGGCGCGCAGGTCGGTCGGCTGCGGCGCGAGCAGCAGCTTGGAGGCTTCCATCTTCGAGAAGTCGAGCACGTCGTTGATCACCGTCAACAGCGACTCGGCGGAGATCTGCACCGACTGCGCGTACTCGCGCTGCTCGTCGGTGAGCGGCGAGGAGAGCAGGAGGGAGGTCATCCCGATCACTCCGTTCATCGGCGTGCGGATCTCGTGGCTCATGGTCGCCAGGAATTCGTTCTTCGCGCGGTTGCCGGCCTGGGCGGCGTCGAGGGCCAGCGCCAGCTCTTTCAGCGTCTGCTCCTGAACTGCGTTGGCCAGGGTCAGCTCCTCGTTCTTCGCATACTGCGTGCGCAGCGAGTTCGCGAGCGAGCCGCGCATCTCGTCGAGCGTCAGGGCGAGGTGACCCAGCTCGTCGTGGGTCGACAGCTCGATCTTCGATTCGAGATCGCCGCCGCCCAGGCGCGAGGCCTGGAAATCGAGCTCGCTCACCGGCCGCGCGACGACGCGGTTGCAGACGAAGGCGAGCAGGGCGCCGAGCAGCAAGCACGCCAGGGCCAGCTGGCCCGCGATCAATCGCGCATGGCTCGCGACCAGCTCTTCCATCGGCTCGGTCGAGATGCCCAGCGTCAATGTCCCGAGCAGCTTGTTCGTCGGATCGTTCTTGTCCGTCGACGACTGGATGTCGGCGACGTATTCCTTGAACATCTGGCGATCGAGGATGTCGCTGACGTCCTTGCCGAAGGCCTTGGCGGTCAAAGTTCCGTTGGGGCGCTCGACCCGCACCAGGACGATGTCGGGGCGCTGGTTGACCAGCGATTCCAGCATCGTGTTGATCTTCGGGATGTCCGTCTGCACCAGGAGCAACTCGGTGCAGGACGTCGCGGTCGCGAAGGCCATCGCATCGCCTACGCTGTCCAGCGAGGCCTCGAGGATCCTCCGCTCGCTCCTCAGCGTCCAAGCGCCGAGAAGCATGAAGACCAGGGCGACGAAAATCAGCGTCGCCCCGATCAGCTTGGTCCCCAGGCGCGCGCCATGCTGACGCGCTGAGCGAGCTTCAGTTGCCACTGGAGGGAGCTTCGAAGGCCTCCGCGGCCTGCATGCTCTGCTGCACGGGTAGGTACTCCGCGTCGCTGGTCAGCGCAAAGCCGGAAACCTTGAGCGCCTTGAGCGCCACCGGATTCTTCAGCTCGAGCAGGGAGTCGCGCAGGGCGGCGCTCACGGCAGGATCGAGCCCTTCCCGCGCAACCCAGGGCTTGGTGACGTTGGGGAAAGTCTTCAGGGCGCGCAGTTGTCCCTTGGCTTCCTCGCAATTGGATTCCTTGACGGCGCCTGCCTCGAAGTCCCCGGCCAGCACAGCTGCCGCGACTTTGTCGTGCCGCTCGAGGTACTCGAAGCGCTTCAGATCGCCGGCGTGGATGCCCGCCTCGAGCAGGTGCTCCTGGACCAGGAAGCGCCCGATGGTCGAGTTGCGATCGCCGAAGGCGAAGCTCTTGCCTTTCAGGTCCGCGAGCTCGCGGATCTTCGAGTCGCGCGGGACCACGATGCAGCCGTTGAACAGCTTCTTGCCATCCTCGAGTTCCATGGCGATCAGCTCGATCGCCTTGTTCTTGCGCTTGGCGAGGATGTACGGCGAGGGCCCGAAGCGCACGAAGTCGACCTTTGCCTTGCACAGGGCGTCGATGCCGTCTTCGTAGGTCTTGAAGATCACCATCTCGATGTCGGTGGGACGGCCGAGTCGTTTCTCGACGTCGTCCTGGATCGCCTCGATGATCGGGATGAACTTCCGATACATCTCGGTCGCCTTGTCCGACTGGTAGACGCCGAAGCTCAGGTGCAGCGGCGGCGCCTTGTCGCTGCTCGTCGGAACCACGCGGACCACGGGAGTCTGGGTCGGCACGAAGGCACCGAGCAGTGCGACCAGGGACAGAAGACCGGTGACGGCGGCAAGGACGCGCATGGGTGGGCTCCAGAGTTGGGATCGGTCGGGTTCGAGTGCCCGAGGGAGCGTCTACTTCGTCGCCGGGCAACGGATGACTTGAGGATCAGGGCCCGCTTCCCCGGCTGCGGAGCCCTCGACGATCCGCCGTTTTGCATTCTTTGCAAAAACCGGCCAACCCTTCTCACGAGGCCGTCGAGGGCCCTCGAACCACGATTTTGAACTGTTTGCAAAAATCTTTGAAAAATTTGCCCTACCCGGACCGGACAGACGGATGCGCAGCTGGTTCTTCATGTCCCGGCCTTGGCACCCACCCCGGGGTCCTGGCCGTGGCGGGGGGACCCGATCACCAGAGCGCGCCCCTCCCCGGCAGCGTCGAGATCGTGGATCCGCCGGGGAGCGGTCATGTCCCAGCACACCCACCTCGACTTCCCCACCTTGAAACACCGTTCCTCGACCCAGTCCGCCCGCTCGATCCATCTGCCGGATGCGATGGCGATCTGGCGATCGGCCAGCGTCCTGATCCTGCTGGCTTTCGTTTTTTCACCCCCGGCGCGGGCGATCCCCTCCCCCGACGTGGTGATCAGCCTGTTCGCCAGCGCCGCCCAGGTCCTCGGGGTCACGACCGTGATCCTCGGACGCTGGTTCTTCGTGCGCCGCGGCCAGGGGCTGTCCACCGGTCGCGCCAAGGGCTCGAGCTTCGCGGTCCCCTTCCTCGTCACCGCCGGATTGTTCGTCGCCAGCCTGATCGGCTGGGGGTTCTTTTACCTCAGCGTCCAGGATCAGCGCATGGCGCGCCTGCAGACCAACCTGGTGCGCAGCTCGACCGAGAACGGAAAGCTGGTCGGCGACGTCAACCTGAAGACGCTCTCCTTCAGCGAGCAGAAGAAACGTTCCGACGGCTTCACCACCGAGCAGCTTCAGGAATGGATCGACAAGGGTGAAGTGAAGGAGCCGATGTTCGACATCCGCGAGACGGAGGAAGTCGAGATGGGCGCGATCGCGGGCACGCGCCACATGCGCTACCCCGACCTGCTGCGCAACCCGGAAAATTACCTGGAGCCCGGCTCGCCCGTGATCCTCCTGTGCTTCAACGGCAATCGCAGCTCGGAGACCGCGGACGCCCTGCGCCCGCTGGGGTACAAGCCGCGCTTCATGATCGGCGGCTACGAGAAGTGGAGCGCCGAGGAACGGTCGCTGGAGATGAAGGACGGCCACGTTCCCCAGGATCTGCGCGAGATCCCCGAGTACGTGAACAAGGAAGTGCTGCTCGACACCGACGCGGTCACGCGCCTGATCAATGAGGAGAACGCGCTGTTCCTCGACGTGCGCTACCCCGGCGAGTTCGACATACAGGGCCACCTGCCGAACGCCTGGAACCTGACCATGCGCTCGATGACCTCGCCGGAGCTCGACACGGCTCTCGCGGCGGTGCCCAAGCGGCCCTTGATCGGCGTGTGCTACGACAAGCGCGGCTCGTTCTACGCCTTGATCATCGGCCTGCGGTTGACGCGGCTGGGCTACGACTGGCGCGGGCGCTACACGGTTCCCGAGGAGTACTACGTTCCGAGCAAGGACAAGGCCCATGTCCTGGCCTGGCAGGAAGCGCACAAGGGCAAGAGCCTGCTCACCGCCGTGTCCGAGCCGCTGCAGAGCGGCCTGGATTTCCTGCAGGAGAAGAGCGGCAGTCTGGCCCTCGCGATCCTCGGTCTGGTGCTCGCCCTGCGCGCCGGGCTCTTTGCTTTCACTTGGAAAGCCGAGCGCGACCGCCTGGAGCAGCGCCGACTCGCTCCCGCGATCGCCGGCTTGAAGCAGGCTTACGGCGACGACCGCGCCGGAGCCGCGCGCGCGACCATGGCCTTGATGCGCGAGCACAAGATCCGGCCCTTCCTGAATCTGCTCGGCACCAGCGCACAGCTGCTGCTCTTCCTGGTGTTCTTCTCGGTGGTCGCGCGCGCCAGCGAGACCAATGAGACCGAAGGTTTCCTGTGGCTCCCGCTGCTCTCCGGCAGCGATCCGTGGCGCGCCCTTCCGATCGCCATCTCGCTGCTCGTCATCGTTCAGCTCGCCCTCTCGGCGAAAAAACGCACGATCCTGCTCGCTTCCTTCTGGGTGATGGCCGCGGGCGGCCTGTACCTGCTGGTCGCCAGCGCCAACGGCGGAGTCCTGCTGTACTTGACGGCCAACCTGGCCTTGATGGTCGGCCACACCCTCGCCGCGCGGGCCTGGTTCGGACGTGATGCCGGTGCTCGTCAGCGCGAACGTGCCGCGAAGTTCCAATCGGCGCCTCTGGTTCCGCTGGAATTCGCTCACCTGGTCGACGGCGCGGGCAAGAAGGCGGCGCGTCTGGGCGAGCTGATGGCCGCCGGACTTCCGGTGCCCCGCGGCTTCGCGGTGCGAGCCAGCTCGGTCGAGCACTTCTTGAGCCATGGGTCGTGGAAACCCGAGGACCTCGCCGCGATCCAGACGGCCCACGCGCGCCTGGGATCGGAGCTCGTCGCGGTGCGCAGCTCCGGCGCCAACGAAGACGGAGCGGACGCGAGCTACGCGGGCATTTACGAGTCCGTGCTCAACGTCACCACCGACAAGCTGCTCGGAGCCCTCTCGGAAGTGGCCAATTCGCAGCGCAGCGAACGCGCCAAGGCCTACGCGAGTGCGAACGAAGGCGCGGATCGCCTGGGCATCGTCGTGCAAGCCATGGTCCCCGCCGAGTACGCGGGAGTCCTGTTCACCGAGCACCCGGGCGAGTCGGGCGCGATGCTGGTCGAGCTGGTGGCCGGCCTGGGAGAGGAGCTGGTCAGCGGGCGCGCCCAGCCGACGAGTCATCGCTACGGCCGAGCCAGCGGAGAGCTGCTCGACCCCGTGCCGCCGCGGATCGACGTCGCGCTCTTGATCGCGCTCGGCAGCCGCGTCGAAGCCCTGTTCGGCCGTCCGCAGGACGTCGAATGGGCCTATGCCGGCGGCCGCTTCAGTCTCTTGCAGGCGCGCGACATCACGCGCACCTCGCGCTCGGCGAGCGACGCTCGCGCCTTGCGCGAAGCCGAGCGCGCGCGACTCTTGGCCCTGGCGCGCGGATGCGGCGCGGACGAAGTCATCCTGGCCCAAAACGAGCTGTCCGAGCTGATGCCCCAGCCGACAACCTACAGCCTCGCCTTGATGGAGCAGCTGTGGGCCCACGGCGGCAGCACCGATCTCGCCTGCCGCGAGCTGTCCGTTCCTTATTACGTCCGGCCCGACTCCGCGCCCTTCGCGGTCAGCGTCTTCGGCAGGCTGTACATCAATCGCGCCGAGGAGCGCAGTCGACTGGCCAAGGGGCCCGGCTCGCTCGCGATCTTCCGACTGGCGCGGGGCGCCGAGCTGCTCGAGCGCCGCTTCCGCGAGGAATTCCTGCCCGATTTCCTGCGCCGCTCGCGCCTGGATCTCGCGGTCGATTTGAGCCTGCTGTCCGGATCTGAGCTGGCCGACCTGCACCGCGAGCGCCGCACGCTCTTCGTGCGCGAGAGCTACGTCCAGGCCGAGCTGGTCAACGTCGCCGCGGACATCCTGTTCAAGACGGCGATGCGCGCCCTCGAGAAGCAAGGCCTCGACCCGGCCCAGTACCTGGCCCACGTGCCGCGCACCGTCGTCGACGAGGCGCTGGAAATGCTCGGAGAGATCGGGCGCGGCACGCGCGGGCGCGCGGACTTCCTCGCGCTCTACGGACATCGCTCGACGCTCGACTACGAGCTGTCGGCGCCGCGCTACTGCGAGGATCCGGCCCTGGTCGAGACGATGGCGGCCCGCTCGGCCAAGTCCATCCCCCATCCGCCGCGCGCCGCGCCGGCGATGCCCGGCTCCAAGGTGCTCGAGCTCACGGTCGATCGCGCCCGGCGCTTCGCCTCGCTCAAGGAAGAAGCCAAGCACTACGCCCTGCGCGATCTCGCCTTCCTGCGCGCCATCCTGGTCGAGCTGGGCGCGCGCAGCGGACTCGGCGAGCGCATCTTCCAGTTGACGCCCGAGGAGGTCGACAGGCTCGACACGCCCGCGCTGACGCTGATCAGCGCGCGGGGGCTGGCCCGCGAGCGCGCGGAGCTCGCTCAGACACTGCTCGAGCTCGAGCTGCCGAGCGAGCTCACCCCGCGCGGGCTGGAAACGCTCGACGTCGAGCGCGGCCAGCGCATGGTGCCCCGCGCCAGTCGCTCGCGCCTCTCCGGCACGCGCGTCTCGGGCCCCGGCGGCGTGTGCGGCAACGTCCGCGTCCTGCGCAGTCCCGACGACATCGGCACGCTGCTTCCCGGAGAGATCCTGGTCGCGCGCTTCACCGACCCCGCCTGGACCCCGGTCTTCCCGCTGTGCGGCGGGATCATCACGGAAGTGGGCGGCTGGCTCTCCCACGCGGCGATCCTGGCTCGCGAGCACGGGATCACGGCGATCGTCGGGACCCAGGGCGCCCTGGGCTCGCTCTCGACGGGAGACCTGGTGCGCCTGGGCGAAGACGGCTCGGTCGAGCTCTTCACCGAGCGCCGCCTGGAGCTTCGCCGCAAGCTGGAGCTCGAGGTCCTGCTGCGCCGCAGCGCCGGCGAGCTCGGCGGATCGCTCTCCGACGTCAGCCGGTTCGGAGCGCGGCTCACCCTGCACGAAGGCTCGCTCGGCATCGGCGAGCGGTTCGAGATGTCCGCGCGCGGCGGCACCCTCATCCGCGAGGCGCTGGTCGTGCGCAACGGGATCCCCGGCATCTACGGCATCTCGTTCGAGCAGGAAGTCGGAGCCGAGGACATGTAGGGCCGGGGCGGGGGCGCGAGCCGACCGCCCGGTCCGTGGGGTCGCGAGCAGGGCTGCCGATGGGCAGCCCTTGCCATAGGCTTCGAGCCGTCCTTATCGAATCTTGATCTGCGGTGCGTTTCATGGCCGCGCCTCTGGGGCTCGAAATCCTGCGGCCCGAGCCTTCGCTCGGGCGGCGAGCCCGGCGGCAATCCACCATGAACAATTCCAAGTTCCTGAGTCTGCTCCTCGCCGCCGGTCTGACGGGCAGCGCGGCCTTCGCTCAATCCGCGATCAAGCTCGACCCGGCCTTCCCCGCTTACAAGGCGGCTCAAGGTGTCTCCGGCGCGATCAAGAGCGTCGGCTCGGACACGATGAACAACCTGATGACGCTGTGGGGCGAAGGCTTCAAGTCTTCCTACCCCAACGTGACCATCGAGATCGAGGGCAAGGGTTCGGCCACGGCGCCGACGGCCTTGATCGCCGGCACGGCCACCTTCGGACCGATGAGCCGGGTCATGAAGGACAAGGAGATCGACGACTTCGAAAAGGCATTCGGCTACAAGCCGACGGCGATCGAGACCTCGCTCGACATGCTCGCCGTGTACGTCCACAAGGACAACCCGCTCAAGTCGCTGACCCTGGCGCAGATCGACGCGATCTTCTCCAGCACGCGCAAGGGCGGGCTGGAGAAGGAGATCAAGACCTGGGGCGAGCTGGGTCTGACCGGCGAGTGGGCGGACAAGCCGATCAGCCTCTACGGCCGCAATGCGGCCTCGGGCACCTACGGGTACTTCAAGGAGCACGCCCTGTTCAAGGGCGACTTCAAGGACAGTGTCAAGGAGCAGCCCGGCAGCTCCGCGGTCGTCCAGGGGGTGGCCAGCGATCGCTACGCGATGGGCTACAGCGGCATCGGCTACAAGACGGCGGACGTGCTCGCGGTGCCGCTGGCCCACGACTCCAAGTCCAAGCCCATCGCCGCCGTCGCCGAGAACGCCTACAGCGGCGAGTACCCGCTGGCGCGCTTCCTCTATGTCTACATGAACGTCAAGCCCAACACGCCGCTCGATCCCCTGCGCCGCGAGTTCGTGCGCTTCGTGTTCTCGAAGAACGGTCAGGAGCAGGTGCTCAAGGATGGCTACTACCCCGTGACCGCGGCGATCGCCAAACGCAACCTGGAGAAGCTCGGGCTGAAGTTCGAAGCGGCCGCCGTGGAAGCGGGCGCGAAGCAGTAGGGCGTCTGGTCAGCTCGGCTGATCCGTCGACGCGGGCGTCGTGCCGTGATGCGCGACCCCGCGCTGCCCAGCAAGCGGAGCGGTGCTCGCTCGGGCCCGTGAGAAATCGAGCACGGCGGGCACTGCAACGAATCCGATGATCCCCGAACAAGAAACACCGGCGCACACGGCGGGCTCACGACCTGTCCGTGTGCGCCGTGGACGAGCGACGCGCCCCGGGGTCAAGCTGGCGGAGCGTGCGGCGGGCCTGATGATCCGCATCGCCGGCTTCGGAACGATCGTGGCCGTGGCGACGATCTGCGGCTTTCTCTTGTGGGTCGTCGCGCCGCTGTTCTTCTCGGCCAAGGTCGGGGTGGTGCACGCCAGCCCGCGCCAGGCGGCGACCGAGGCTTCGAAACCGCGCCGCATCGAGGTCGACGAGTACCGCAGGCTCGCGTGGATCCTGAACGAGGACGGCTCGGTGGAGTCACGGCGTCTGGATTCCGCCGAGATCCTCGAGCGTGTCCTGCCCTTCGGCGCAAGTCTTCCGACCGCCATGGCCTTCGCTCGCGGCGCGGCCCTGTTCGGATTCGCCGACGGATCGCTGCGCTTCGGCCGGATCGGGTTCTCCTCGCGGGTGCAGACCGCCCTCGACGTTCCCGCGGAGCAGCGCGCGCTCGAATCGGGTCAGCTCAGCGTCTTCGACCACGGACTCCTGGAACGCACGGGCGAAGATCAGTTCCGCGTGCAGCGGTTGGAGATCGACCTGGAGGAACCGATCGCCGGGGCGCATCCCTCGCCCGTGTTGCTCTTGGATCACACCTCGACCGAGACGCAGCGGCGCGTGGCGGCCTTGCACGAGGACGGCACGCTTGCGCTCTACACCCTGTCGGAGCGCACCAACCTGATCAGCGGCGAGACCAGCTTCGCGGTCAGCGAAGGCAGGATTCCCTACAAGCCGGATGCCGCGCGCGGCGTGCCGCAGCACCTCGTGCTGGCCAGCGGCGGCTCCAGCCTGTACCTCGTCTGGCGCGACGGGCTGGCGCAACGTTTCGACACGCGCGACATCGACAACGTGAAACTGGCGGAAGTCGTCGACCTGGTGCGCGAACCGGACGCCGAGGTCACGGTGATCACGACCCTGCTGGGCGAGACCTCGCTGGTCGTGGGCGACACGACGGGCAGATGCAGCGTCTGGTTCCCGATCCGGCCGCTCGATGTCAGCACCGCCGACGGACAACTCCTCACGCGCGTCCACGAGCTCGCCGGCTCGGGCAGCGCCGTCACCGCGATCGGGGCCTCGGAGCGCTCGCGCATGGTCGCGGTCGGCCATGAGAACGGCGAGATCGACGTGTTCTACGCCACCAGCGCGCGCCGCATCGCCAACACGCGCATCGACGGGGCGGAGAGCGTCCTGGCCTTGGATTTCGCGCCCAAGGAGGACGGACTGGCCGCGTTGAGCCCGCACACCCTGTGGAGCGCGGACTTCGACCCGCGCCATCCCGAAGCAGGGGTGGCCGGGATTTTCGCCCCGGTCTGGTACGAAGGCTACGTCGAGCCAGCGCACGTGTGGCAATCCTCGAGCGGTACCGATGACTTCGAGCCCAAGCTCGGGATGATGCCGCTGATCTTCGGCACGCTCAAAGCAACTTTCTACTCGCTGCTGTTCGGCGTGCCCCTGGCCCTGCTCGCCGCGATCTACTCCAACGAGTTCCTCAACCCGAAGCTGCGCGTGCCGGTCAAGTCGGGCATCGAGATGATGGCCAGCCTGCCCAGCGTGGTGCTCGGCTTCATCGCGGCGATCATCCTCGCGCCCTTCGTGCAGACCTTCGTTCCCGCGGTGATCGCCGGCTTCTTCGCGATCCCGCTCTCGCTGCTGCTCGGCGCTTACCTGTGGCAGCTCCTGCCGGCGCGTTTCGCGCTGCGCTGGGCCGACCTGCAGCGCTTCGGGTTCATCGCCCTGGCGATGCCGGTCGGAGTCGTCCTGGCCATGCTCGCCGCGCCTCTGCTCGAGCGCTTGTTCTTCGGCGGCGACTTCATCCTGTGGCTCCACGGCGGCGCGGGCGGCGCGCTGGGAGGCTGGCTGTTCCTGCTCCTGCCCTTGTCCGTGGCCGTGACCGCCCTGATGGCAGCGCGCCACGTCGAACCCTGGCTGCGCACGCTCAGCGTTCGCTGGGAACGGGCCACCTGCGCGCGCATCGACCTGCTGCGCTTCTGCCTTTGCCTGCTCGCCAGCCTGCTGCTCGCCCTGGCCGGCGCCTGGATGCTCACGGCGCTGGGATTCGACGCGCGCGGCTCGCTGCTTGGAACCTACGTGCAGCGCAACGCACTGGTCGTGGGATTCGTCATGGGATTCGCGATCATCCCGATCATCTACACGCTGGCCGAAGACGCGCTGAGCAGCGTCCCCGCCCACCTTCGACTGGCATCGCTGAGTTGCGGCGCCACGCCTTGGCAGACCGCGATGCGCGTGATCATCCCTACCGCGATGAGCGGCATCTTCTCCGCCGTCATGATCGGCATGGGACGCGCAGTCGGCGAAACGATGATCGTGCTGATGGCTGCGGGCAACACGCCGGTGATGGACATGAACGTCTTCAACGGCTTCCGCACCCTGTCGGCGAACATCGCCACCGAGCTGCCCGAAGCCGTGCAGGACAGCACGCACTACCGGATGTTGTTCCTGGCCGCGCTGTGCCTGTTCGCGATCACTTTCCTGGTCAACACCGCAGCCGAGCTCGTGCGCCAGCGCTTCCGCAAGCGTGCGTTCCAGCTATGAGTCCCGCCATCGCCCACACGTCCAGGCCTGCGAGGGGAGGCGGCCCGCGAGTCCATCGCGAGCGGCGCAGGGAGAAGCGCACGACTTCGCTGTTCGCCAACGGCGAGCCGATGGTCTGGCTGACCGGCGGCGCGCTGGCCCTGGCGCTGTGCATGGTCGTCGGCCTCCTCGGACTCGTGCTCGTGCAGGGCATGGGCACGTTCTGGCCGGATGCGGTGGTCGTGAAACACCTGCTCGACGGCCGGACGGTCGCGGGCGAGATTGCCGTGATCGAGTCCTACCGCCCCGATGAGCGCGGCTTCGAGGCGTTGCCCGAGTCGGCGCGAGCGACGGCGCGCGCCAGGGTGGAGGCCCAGGGCGGCAAGGCATCGCGGGAGATGATCCGTTCGGGGAACTTCGATCTCACGGGCGAGCATTTCACCTGGGTCTCGGACATCGAGACGGACCGCGAGTCGCGGCCTGAGTGGATGCTGGTCGTCGAGCGCCAGAGCTGGGGACGCTTCTACGGCAGCCCCAGCGCATTCCTGCTCGACGGCAAGTCGGTCGCGAGCGAGGCGGCGGAAGTCTGGCGCATGTTCGAGGCCAATCACGACGCCGCGCGCGGTCGCTGGGAAGAACGCGAGCGGCTCAAGACCGAGGACATCGGCAGGATCAACGCCCGCACCGAGGCGGCGCGCTTGAAGCTGCGCGAGGTCGAGTTGACCGAAGGTCCGAACTCGCCCGGCGCGCTCGCGGCAAGAGAGAGCCACGATGCCATCGCCAGCCAGGCGGACGCGGACTTCGCGCTGGTGCGCAAGCAGATCGAAGCTCTCGAGCAGGAAAACGCGCGCACCGCTCTCGTGCTAACCACGGCGGACGGCGTCGACAAGCAGCTGGGCCTGGACGAGATCGTGCGCGCCTTCCCCGCCAACCAGCTCGGATGGATGGGAAAGTGCGGCGTCTATTTCTCGCGCTGGAGCGAATTCCTGCTGGGCGAGCCGCGCGAGGCCAACAGCGAAGGCGGCGTCTTCCCCGCGATCTTCGGAACGGTCGCGATGACCCTGATCATGACCATCGTCGTCGTGCCCTTCGGCGTGTTCGCTGCGCTGTACCTGCGCGAATACGCCAGGCCCGGCCTGCTGGTCAGCTTCGTGCGCATCGCGATCAACAACCTCGCCGGCGTGCCGAGCATCGTCTTCGGGGTCTTCGGCCTCGGGTTCTTCTGCTACATCGTCGGCGCACACCTCGACGCCAGCTTCTTCTCCGCGAACCTGCCCAATCCGACCTATGGCAAGGGCGGTCTGCTCTGGGCCGCGCTGACCCTCGCGCTGCTGACGCTGCCGGTGGTGATCGTTCCGACCGAGGAAGCCCTGTCCGCGGTGCCGAGCTCGATGCGCGAGGGCTCCTACGCCTGCGGCGCGACCAAGTGGCAGACGATCCGACGCATCGTCCTGCCGCGCGCCATGCCGGGCATCATGACCGGCGCGATCCTCGCCCTGGCGCGCGGGGCCGGTGAAGTCGCTCCGTTGATGCTCGTCGGCGCGGTCAAGCTCGCGCCCGAGCTGCCGATCGATGGCACGGCTCCCTTCGTGCATCCCGAGCGCAGCTTCATGCACCTGGGGTTCCACATTTTCGATCTCGGCTTCCAGTCCCAGAACAGCGAAGCCGCAAAACCGATGGTCTACACGACGACGCTGCTCTTGATCGCGATCGTCGTCACCTTGAACCTGCTGGCGATCTGGATCCGCGCGCGCTTGCGGCGGCGCTTTTCGGGAGTGCACGTATGATCCACGAGACCAGCTCGCCCGACATGGACGACGAGCGCACGCTTTCCGCCGCGGAACCCGCGCGACCCGCGTCGACTCCGTCGACTTCACCGACTCCCGTGACTTCGTCCGCGCCCCAGCCGCCCCGCGAGCCGCGCTCGGCCACCCGGCCCGGAAAGGTCTTCGAATCCGTCTCGCGCGGCGAGCCCTTCGGCGCGGAGATCCACGGCGCCCTGTCCTCGGAAGAGCTGGTGCTCGAGATCGACACCTTCAATCTGCACTACGGCAAGGCGCGCGCTCTGTGGGACGTGTCGATGACCATCCCGCGCGGAAAAGTCACGGCCTTGATCGGGCCTTCGGGTTGCGGAAAATCGACGCTGTTGCGCTCGGTCAACCGCATGAACGACCTGATCGAGAGCGTGCGCATCGACGGGAACATGCGCTTGAACGGCGACTCGATCTACGCCCCCGGCGTCGACGTGATCGAGCTGCGCAAGCGGATCGGAATGGTCTTCCAGAAGCCCAACCCCTTCCCGATGAGCACCTTCGAGAACGTGGTGTACTCGCTGCGCATCGACGGCGTGCGCGACAGGCGCCTGCTCCAGGAAGTCTGCGAGCAGAGCCTGCGCAGCGCCGGCTTGTGGGAAGAAGTGAAGGACCGGCTCGCGGATTCGGCGCTGCGCCTCTCGGGCGGGCAACAACAACGATTGTGCATCGCGCGCGCGATCGCGGCGGAGCCCGAGGTGCTCCTGCTCGACGAGCCCTGCTCCGCGCTCGATCCGATCGCGACCGGCCGGATCGAGGATCTGATCGAGGAGCTCAAGGGCTCCTACTCGATCCTGATGGTGACGCACAACATGCAGCAGGCTTCGCGCACCAGCGACTACACGGCGTTCATGTACCTCGGAAGGCTGGTCGAGTACGGCCCCACCGACGACATTTTCCTGCAACCTCATCTCAAAGAGACCGAAGATTACGTAACCGGACGATTCGGATAAGGGCTAACGATGATTCAACAAACGATGAGCACACGCGAAAAAATCCTCGTCATCGAAGACGAGGCCGACATCCTGGAAGTGACCCAGTACAACCTGAGCCGCGAGGGCTATCGGGTCACGACCAGCCGCGACGGCGCGGAGGGGCTCGCGCGCGCGAAGCGCGAGGCGCCCGATCTGGTGATCCTCGACCTGATGCTGCCGGGCCTCGACGGGCTCGAGGTCTGCCGCCGGATGCAATCGGATCCGATCACCTCGGGCATCCCGATCATCATGGTGACCGCCAAGGGCGAGGAGAGCGACGTGGTGACCGGCCTGCAGCTGGGCGCTGACGACTACGTGGCCAAGCCCTTCAGCCCCAAGGAGCTGGTGGCGCGGGTCAAGGCCGTGTTGCGGCGCGGTCCGCTGCGCGAGGAGCGCGCCGGCAACGAGCGGATCGTGATGGGCGGCCTGGTGATCGACACCGCCAAGCACCAGGTCCTGGTCGACGGCGAGGCCCTGACCTTCACCGCGACGGAGCTGCGGCTCCTGCACTTCCTGGCCTCCCATCCGGGCCGGGTCTTCGCCCGCGATCAGCTGCTTTCACGCGTGATCGGCGACCACGCCGTGGTGATCGACCGCAACATCGACGTGCACATCGGAGCGATCCGCCGGAAGCTGGGACCTTATCGCGATATGGTCGAAACCATCCGCGGAGTTGGTTATCGTTTCCACGACACGCCGTGACCCGGCGTGGTGCCGCGGTCTCCCACGCGGCGGCTGAAATATGCTGAGCTCTCGCTTTTTCTGGAAGCTCTACGCAGCCTTCGTGGCGCTCGTGCTCGTCACGGCCGTGACCACGCTGGTGCTGGTCGAGCGCAGCGTGGAGCACGACGAAAAGCTGCAGATCGAAGCCGCGCTCTCGACCAAGCTCGCCATGCTGCACGAGATCGCGAAGCCCGTGCTCCAGGCGCGCGAATTCGCAGCTCTGCGCACGCGTCTGCCCAGTCTGGGCCGCGAGGCGGGAGCGCGCTTGACGGTGATCGACGCCGAGGGCGAGGTGGTCGCCGACTCCGAAGAGCAGCCTGATCGCATGGACAACCATCTCCTGCGGCCCGAGATCCAGCAGGCACTGAACACCGACAAGGAAGGCGAGGCCGTGCGCTTCTCCTCCACGTTGCGCACGACCTTCGTCTACCGCGCGAAATTGGTGCGCACGCCGGACGGCAAGCTGCAGGGCTTCGTGCGCGCTTCGATGGCCCGCACCGCGCTCGAGCAGCGCCTGGCTCGCGTGCGCGGCCTGGTGCTCGCCGGAGCGGCCGCGGGAGCGATCGCGGGCCTGATCGTCGCCTGGGTGATCGCGCGGCGCGTCACCGTTCCGGTCGATTCGATGATGAACCTGGCCGCGGCGATCGCGCGCGGCGACTACTCGCGCAACGTCGTGATCTCGAGCTCCGACGAGCTGGGGATGCTGGGCGCCACGCTCAATCGCATGTCCGACGAGCTGCGCGAGCGCATGGAAACGATCGTTTCCGACCGCAATAAATTGCTCGCGATCCTGGGCTCCATGGTCGAGGGCGTGGTGGCCGTCGACCGCGACGACCGGGTCGTGCACATGAACGAGGTCGCCGGCCGTTTGCTGCGCGCCTCGCCGCACGACAGCCTCGGCAAGCGCATCTGGGAAGTGACGCGCATCGTCGAGGTCAGCGAGATCCTGGAGCAGGCTCGCCGCCGCGCCGGCGCGGCCGACGCCGAGGTGCACCTCGCGGTGTCGAATGGCGAGGCGCGCATCGAGCTTCGCGCTTCGCCGCTGGTCGATGGCGCCGGCGCCTTGTCCGGAGCCGTGGTCGTGCTCAACGACGTCACGGACCTGCGCCGTCTGGAGAGCCTGCGGCGTGACTTCGTCGCCAACGTCAGCCACGAATTGAAGACCCCCTTGACCGCGATCCGCGGCCTGGTCGAGACGCTGATCGAGGACAAGTCCATGGAGGGCGCGACTCGCGAGCGCTTCCACGAGAAGATCCGCGATCAATCCGCTCGCCTGTCCAGCCTGGTCAGCGATCTCTTGACCATCGCGCGCGTCGAGTCCCAGGCGATGACCCTCGAGCGCAAGCCGCTCGATCTGCGCGCCACCCTGCGCGACTGCGAAACGCGCTTCGCGCCGCTGTGCGAGGCGAAGGGACTGACCCTCGAATTGCGCGCTCCGCCCGAGCCCCTGGTCGTGCTCGGCGACGAGGAATCCCTGCGCCAGATCGTCGACAACCTGCTCGACAACGCCTTGAAATACACTCCGGCCAGGGGCCGGATCGAGGTCAGCGCTCAGGCTCGCGACAACGAGGCCGTCCTGGAGGTTTCCGACACCGGAATCGGCATCGGGCCGCGCGACCTGGAGCGCATCTTCGAGCGCTTCTACCGCGTCGACAAGGCCCGCTCGCGCGAGCTCGGCGGAACGGGCCTCGGCCTGTCGATCGTCAAGCACCTCGCCCACTCCCTCGGCGGCAGAGTCGCCGTGGAGAGCAAGCTCGGCCGCGGCAGCACTTTTCGGATCGTGCTGCCGCGCTTCGAAGTGAACGGAGAACTGCCCCCGGCGGCTGCGGCCTTGAAACAGGGCAGCGACTAAGGTTGGATCTCTCCGTCGTTCGCGACCGTTTCTCCCCGATCCATCCCCCATCCGGTTTCACGAGGTTCCCACGTATGCAGATTTGGATGCGACCGATTCCCCTCCTCTTCATTTCCAGCCTGGCCGCGACGGCTTCGGCCCTTCCGCTCGGCGGCGAAGACACCGCGCTCACGCTGCGCGTCGATGAAACGCCGGCGGCTGCCCAGGAAGGCACCGACATGACGGTGATCAAGACCTACTTCAAGGAGGGTCTGCGCTTCGAGACGCTGGACAAGAATTTCACCTTCAAGCTCGGAACGAAGATCGCGTTCGACGCCGGCTCCGTCCACACGAACCACGATTACGAGGACGCGTTCGGCCGCGAGGAAGACGGGGCCAGGTTCCGGCTGGCGCGCGTGTTCGCCGAAGGCAGCGTCAATCAGAACGTCGAGTACAAGTGGCAATACGATTTCGCCGGCGGCACCAACAACAAGCTGAAGGACCTGTACATCCAGTTCCCCAAGTTCTGCCTGGGCAGCCTGCGCGTCGGCCAGTTCAAGGAGCCGATGGGGCTCGAGGAAGTCACCAGCCTATCGTGGAACACCTTCATGGAGCGCGGAGCCTCCGACCGGCTGACTCCGGCGCGCAACATCGGCGTCATGGTCTCCAATACCTGCCCGTCGAAGCGAGCGAACTGGGCCGCGGGCATTTTCCGTGAAGACGGAAGCGACACCGGAGTCGACACGGGCGATGGCGAATACGCCTTGACCGCACGCTTCACGGGCACACCCATGATGCGCGACGCCACCCACCTGCTGCACCTGGGTGTCAGCGGAAGATCGTTCGCGGTGCACGACAACGCCTACGCCATCACCTACACGGGCGAGACCACTGTCTCGCTGGTCAACAACCTGGCGCAGTTCAGCGTCACCGCGGACACGGCGAACACCGCCGGACTCGAAGCCGCGTGGGTCAACGGACCGCTGTCGATTCAGGCTGAATACATGCGGACCGCGGTGGATCGCGTCGACGACACCTGGTGCGATCTCGACGGCTACTACCTCTTCGCCTCGTATTTCCTGACCGGCGAATCGCGCGCGTACAACCCGACGAACGGCACCTTCGGCCGCGTGAAAGTCGCGCGCCCGATGGGCAAGGACGGCGGCTGCGGCGCCTGGGAAGCCGCGGTTCGCGTCTCGAGCCTGGACCTCAACAGCGGGTCCGGCCACAGCAGCGCCGGCGGCGGCGACGGCGGGCGAGTCGACAGCTACACGGCCGGCCTCAACTGCTACCTCAACGACTACACCAAGATCATGCTGAACTACATCCGCATCCAGCCCGACGACAATCAGGACGGCACGTCGGGCGCCGACGTGCTCGCCATGCGACTGCAGATCGACGTCTGAGCAGGTACCCGGTATTCCACCACCATCCTGAACACACGCCATACCCAGGCTGTGTTCAGGATGGTGGTGTTGTACCGGGTACCAGGCCTTTATCGAGACTTCATGCAAGGCCGGTAGAAATCCAGGAGACCGCAGCCTCGATGACCAAGCACCTCCAGCACGACCTCGACCAGCTCAAGCGCGACATCCTGACCATGGGCTCCATGGTCGAGGAGGCGACGAACAAGGCCATGGCCGCTTTGATCCAGCGCCGGCCCGAGCTCGCGGAGGAAGTGATCGCCGGCGACGACGTGATCGATCGCAAGGAGCTCGAGGTCGAGGACAAGTGCCTGAAGATCCTGGCCCTGCACCAGCCGGTCGCCGGCGACCTGCGTTTCATCGTCGGCTGCATCAAGGTCAACAACGACCTCGAGCGCATGGGCGATCTCGCGCACAACATCGCCGAGCGCGCGGCCTTCCTGTCGCGCAACGAACCGCTGGAGATCACGATCGACTTCGGACGGATGGTCGAGCGCGTGCGCTCAATGGTTTCCGACAGCCTCGACGCGCTGGTCAACCTCGACCCGGAGCTCGCGCGCGAGGTCTGCCGGCGCGACGAAAAAGTCGACCAGTACAACCAGCAGATGTTCGCGCGGCTCGAGGCGATGATGAAAGAGGATCCCGAGACGATCGAGCGCGCCTCGCAGACCATGTCCGTCTCGCGCCACCTCGAGCGCATCGGCGACCACGCGACGAACATCGCCGAGGACATCGTCTACATGGTCGAAGGCGAGATCATCCGCCACAACCAGGATGGCTATCCGAAGGCGGCGACCAAGCCGGCTCGGCCGCGGCCGACGCTCAGCTGATCGAAGCGCGCATGGCCCAGGTGCCGAGGAACACCGCGGCCAGCGAGAGCGAGACGTGGAGCGCGGCATGCAGCGCGGCGCGCCCCAAGGATCCGCTGCGGATCAGCTCCAGGTTCTCCCAGGTGAACGCGGAAAACGTGGTGAAGGCGCCGAGCACGCCGACCATCGCGAACAGGCGAAGATTCTCGCTCGCGCCCGGGCGGCTGATCACGAAGGTCATCACGCAGCCCGCTAGGAAGGATCCGAGCACGTTGACGGTGAGCACCGCGAGCGGAATTCCCGCGGCTGCCCAGCGCTCGCCGAAGACGACGCATCCATGCCGCGCCAAGGCACCCAGCGCGCCTCCCAAGGCGATCAAGCCGATGCGTTCCATTCCGGTCGCACCATAGCGAGACCGCGGCGGCGCTTCACGCGCGCGGCGTGAACCAGCCGAAGATTCCCGCGCGCTCCGCGAACCAGTACAGGCCGGCGGCGACGACCAGCACGGATCCCCCTCGCCGCAGCCAGAGTGGCGCGAGGAAGGCGCGCTCGACTCCCTTGTCCTGCCGCGAGCCCGGGAGGAAGGCGAACAGCGCGGCGAGGGGCATCACGATCGCGAGCTGGCCGCACTCGACGCCCGCGTTGAATCCGATCAGGGCGGTGATGCGCAGCGGCTCGAAGACCAGGGCGTCCTTGATCGCTCCCGCGAAGCCCAGGCCGTGGACCAGGCCGAAGAAAAAGGCTTCGACCCAGCGCGAGCCGGTCTGCTTGGGCAGCAGGTTCAAGGCGCCGACGTAGGCGATCGACAGCGCGATCGCCATCTCGACCAGCGAGGCGCGCACATGGACCAGCTCCAGCGCGGCGAGGGCCAGGGTGATCGTGTGGGCCAGGGTGAAGGCCGTGACGACCAGCAGCACCGAGCGCCAGCGCCGCGCGGCGAGCACCAGGCCGAGCAGGAAAGCCAGGTGATCCCAGCCGGCCGCGATGTGCACCACGCCTTCCTTCCAATAATCGCCGAAGACGCCCGGCCGTCGCTCGGCCTCGGGCTCGTAGCGCCAGACCTGCCCCTCCTCGCCCGAGAACAGATGGCGCGCCGGATCGTCGCCCTGGAATTCGAGCCGGGCCTCGTCGCGGTGGTAGGGATTCTGCTCGCGGAAGAGCCGCACCCTCAGCGTCAAGGACTCGAGCTCCACCGGCGACTCGAGCTCGTAATGGGCGGCGACCCACGACTCGCCCTGGGCCGACTCCGAATCGGGGATCAAGCGCAGCGCCGTCTGATGACCAGCCAGTGCGCGGGAAGCATCGAAGCTCCCGTCCCGGCCTTCGCCTCCGCCGGGGAAGATCTGGTAGCGCTCGAGCACGTAGCTCGCCACCGCGTCGCGGCCCGCTTCGAGCTCGGCGTCGTCGATCCGCTGATCCTGATCGGTATCCAGCGGCAGGGCTTCGCCCAGGGTGCGCGTCTGGCAGCGGAACTCCAGGCTCACGCTACGGCCTGCGACCTTCACCATCGACGTCGAGCGCGAATCCGGGTGCGCGGAAGGCACGTTCCAGCCCGCGAATGCAAGCAACAGCAAGAGAAAAGTCGGCATGGGCGCGACAAGAGTACGCGCGCGCCTGTCGGGCCGATGCATGTTTGCAGTGCGAGCGCCCCAGCGGGCCTCGAGCACTCCGGCGACCCCAGAGAGATCGGTACGATCTTAGGGATCCATGCTCTTCAGCTCGCCCCTGTTCCTGTTCCTGTTCCTGCCCCTGGTCCTGGCGGCGTATTACATCCTCGACCGCCGGTTCCGGAACCTGATCCTGCTGGCCGCCAGCTTGATTTTCTACGCCTGGGGCGAGGTGTTGATGGTCTGGCTGATGGTCATCTCCTGCCTGGCCAACTGGGGCTTCGGCTGGTGGGTCGACCGAGCGCGCGAGCGAGGTCGCGGCAAAGGCGTTGTCGCGCTGGCCACGGTCTTCAACTTGAGCCTGCTGGTCGCCTTCAAGTACGCCGACTGGCTGTGGAACTCGATCGGCAGCTCCTTGCTTGCCCTGGGCTGGATCGATCAGCCCTTCGAGCCCCTGTCCAACCTGGCGGCCGGCAACGAATTCTGGACCACCGCGCTGTTCGACAAGGGCCACATCCGCCTGCCGATCGGCATCTCGTTCTTCACGTTCCAGGCCTTCTCGTACGTGATCGACGTGTACCGCCGCGACGGGGCGATGCAGAAGAACCCGCTGAACATCATGCTCTACGTGTCGCTGTTCCCGCAGCTGATCGCCGGGCCGATCGTGCGCTACAAGGACGTCGACGAGCAGATCAACTCGCGCGCGGCGACCTGGGACAGCTTCGCCTACGGCGTGCGGCGCTTCGTGCTCGGCCTGGGCAAGAAGATGCTGATCGCCAATGCCGCGGCCGAGCTCGCGGATGATGTCTTCAACATGGAGGGCGGCGTGTCGACCCCGCTCGCCTGGCTCGGGATCGTCGCCTACACGATCCAGATCTACTTCGACTTCTCGGGCTACTCGGACATGGCCATCGGCCTGGGCCACATGTTCGGGTTCCGCTTCCTCGAGAACTTCAACCACCCCTACGTTTCGCGCTCGATCACGGAGTTCTGGCGTCGCTGGCACATGTCGCTCTCGACCTGGTTCCGCGACTACCTCTACATCCCGCTCGGCGGCAACCGCGGCTCCCAGGCGCGCACGTACTTCAACCTGGTCCTGGTCTTCTTCCTGTGCGGACTCTGGCACGGGGCGAGCGAGACTTTCGTCGTCTGGGGCCTGTACCACGGCGCTTTCCTGGTGATCGAGCGCCTGGGCCTGGGGCGTTGGCTCGGCAAGCGACCGGTGTGGCTGCGCCACGCGTATCTTCTGTTGGTCGTGATGGTCGGCTGGGTCTTCTTCCGCGCCACGAGCTTGCCCCAGGCCTTCACGTTCCTGGGCGCGATGTTCGGCGCCGGCGCCGAGACCTCGCTCCAACCTCTCGGTCTCTTCGTCGACCCTCGCATCGCGACGGCCCTGGTCGCGGGGATCATCGGCTCGATGCCCTGGCTGCCCGCGCTCCAAGCCTGGCACGCGCGCAATACGAGCTTCGGATGGACCGCGCGCGCCGTCAGCATCGAGTTCGTCGGCCTGATCCTGATCATGGCGATCCTGGTCGCGTCGAGCCTGGAGCTCGCGAGCAATTCCTACAACCCGTTCATCTACTTCCGCTTCTGATGGACGCCGACAAGTCACTCACGCGAACCGGTCTCGCGCGGCGGATCCTCGATTCGCTGACCATCGTGCTGTTCCTGGCCGTGGTCGTGGCGCCGACGGTCGATCTCTTCCTGCGGCCCGAGAGCGTGCGCAGCCCGGAGCAGGCGGAGCTGCGCTCGCCCTCACCGAAACCTTCTCCGCCGAAGACACTGCTCGCCGCGCTCAAGTATCCTTCGCAGTACGAGTCCTACTTCAAGGACAGCTTCGGCCTGCGCGATCGACTGCTGCGCTGGAACAGCATCGTCAAGGTCTTCGGCTACGGCGTGACGCCGACCTCCGAGGTGTACTTCGGCAAGCAGGGTTGGATCTTCTACACCGGCGAGCATTCGCAGGACGACCACCGCGGCGCGTATCCGTTCACGGAAGAGGGACTCGCGAAGTGGGCGGAGGTGCTCGAGCGCAAGCGCGCCTTCCTGGAATCGATCGGCAGCAAATACCTGTACGTCGTCGCGCCCGACAAGGAGTCCGTGTACACGGAATTGTTGCCGGATTCCATGCACCCGATCGGCCCGACGCGCCTGGAGCAGTTCCTCGACTACATGAAGGAGCACGCGCCCCAGGTCGAGATCCTCGATCTGCGCGAGACGTTGAAGGCCGGGAAGCGCTTCGACAAGCCCGGCAACTGGGTCTACGGCAACCTCGGCACGCACTGGTCAGGACGCGGATCGGTGGTCGCGTTGCGCGGATTGCTCCTGCGGCTCGACCAGATGATCGGAGGATTCCATCTCGACGAGCTCGAGACCTTCTATCCCCTCTCCTCCGAGAGCAACGGCGATTCCTGGACCACGCGCATGTACATCGGCGACCTGATGCACCAGAAGACCGAGATCTGGCGACCGCAGGAAATGAAGGCGAAGATCCGCTTCGAGGGCAACTTCCGAGTCGACCGCATTCGCAAGAGCGAGCTCGAGGAGTCCGATCGGCCGCGCATCCTGATGATGCACGATTCCTTCGGGCCCGAGCTCGAGCAGGGGCTGCAGGAGCAGTGCTCCTACCTCGAGATGCGCTGGTCGATGTCGCTCGCGCCCGAGGACATCGAAGCCGCCGAGCCGGACGTGTACATCGATCTGTTCGTCGAGCGGATCTTCAACCACCTCGACCCGGCGCGGCTGTTGCCGACCGAGGATTTTTCCTGGAACCAGGCTTTCCAGAAATCGAAGGTCCTGCTGCTCAAGCTGGACAAGAATCTGCCCACCTGGGGAACCTCGCCGCTCGGCGGCGCGGCCGTCGGTCCGGCGCTGACTTTCCCCAAGCCGCGGCTTCCGATCGCGATCCAGCATCCTTCGCACCGCATCTCGCTGCCGGCGCTGACGCCGATGGCCGGACTGATGTCGGTGCTGCACCTCTCGATCGACAGCCCGGCCGTCACGGAGCTGTCGCTGTACTACAGGATTCCGGGGACGAAGAATTTCCTGCGCCGCAACGCCTACCGGAAAATGCTCCAACCGGGCACCAACGATTTCTACATCCCGCTGAACCGCGCCGGGACGGCGGGCGACCTGGTGCTCTGCCCGGGGACCTTCATCGGCACCTACCAGCTCCGGGAATTCGAGATCCGCGCCGCCAAGGGCCCGAAATGAACCCTTGCGGGCCGTTTCCGGCCTCCCCGCAAGGAAGCAGCCGCCCGCGCACATGGGGACCCCAGAGTCTACTCCGATGCTTGCGCCACTCCATGAACCGATCCTCGCGCGGGAATCGCGGGCGATGCTGACGCCGGAGGACTTTGCGCGGGAGCTCGAGGCTCAACGCGGGGTGCTCCTGACCCTGGCGGCCGCGATCCTGGGCCGCCGCGGCGAGGCGGAGGACGTGCTGCAGGACGCGAGCGCCGTGGCCCTGAGCAAGCTCTCCTCCTTCGAGCAGGGCACGAATTTCGGCGCCTGGATGGGACAGATCGTCCGCTACGTGGCCCTGAACCATGTGCGCCGCCGCAGCGGCCGCGACGCCCTCTCGTCCGAGCGGCTCGAGGAGCACTCGCAGGGCGGCGTGACCGTGGACGAGCCGTCCGACCCGCGCCTCCTGGGCGAGCTCTCGCGCGATCAGGATCACTTCGACGACGAGGTGCTCGCCGCGCTGATGGAACTTTCACCGATGGCGCGCGCCTGCCTCCTGCTGCGCGCCGTCCAGGACCTCGACTACAGCGAATTGAGCCGTCTGCTCGGAATCCCCGAGGGAACGGCGATGAGTCATGTCCACCGCGCACGACGGGCCTTGCGAGTGGCGCTGCTGGAACGGCAAGCCCGCGGAGAACGATCATGAACGAGAGCAACATTCCTCCGGCGAACGACCCGCGCGAGACTCCGAATTCTTCGGCCTACGAGAAATGGTTCGATGGGCTGCTCGACGATGCGCACAGCCGGCGTATCGCCGAGGTCGTGCAGCGCGATCCCGCGCAGCGCGCGCGCTTCGAAGCCGACCTGGCGACCGAAGCCAGCCTGCGCCGCAGCTTCGGCGCGACGCCCGCCGCGCGGCGTGGACCGGTCGCCCTGAAGCCGCTCGAGCCCGTGGCGGTGCGCTCGCTCCCCTGGGATCGCTACGCCCTGGCGGCCAGCGCGCTGGTCGTCCTCGCCGCCGGGGCCGTGGTCGCGCTGAAGCTCGCGTCGTCGACGCCCGAGCCGCAGGGCCCGCCCGTCGCCCACGTGCGTCCGAGCCCGGCGAGCCTCCCCGGATCGGTGACCCTGCCCGTGAAGACTCAATTGGCGGCCGTGCGGCCGCACACCAACGAGTTCTCGCTCGGCGAAGTCTTCCTCGACGCCCTGGCCTTCGAGTTCCAGCCCCAGGTGGGCTGTCAGACCAAGGATCCCTGGGACGCGCGACTGTTCGCGCAGCTCGCCAACGCGCCCTGCAACCAGGAACAAGGCGTGGTCGTGCTCGGTGAATGGCGGGACCCGCGGGTCAACGTGGCCAACATGGTGATGCTGCGCCGCGGCGAGAACCCGATCATGCTCGTGGTGCCGAGCTGCGAGCTGGACACCGACATGTGCGTGCCGACGGATTCTGGTCTGTACGTGCACCGCGGAGTGCGCGACGGCCGCACGATCTACGAGATCTCGCCGGTGCCGGGAAGCGAAGTGCTCAGCTGTGTCGACGCGCAGGCCGTCGTGACGTTGTAGCGTACGGAGTCAGTTGACCGTCCGGAGTCGTGGGGCCTTCCCGATCCGCGCTGCGCGCGGATCGGGAAGGCCCCACGACTCCGGACGGTCAACTGACTCCGTACCCGTTCACGGCCCGAACACGATCCCCAGTCCGTTCGACGTATTCGCCGCCGTGCCGCACGGCGCGCCGACGATGCCGCTGCGGTACCACGACTGGAAGTACCACGTCTGCCCGGGCTGGATCAGCCCCAGACTGCCCGTGACCGGGCTGCTCAAGCTGACCACGCCCGTCGGCGAAGACAAGCCCGGCGTGTAGCGCCGGCGAACCGTCAAGCACAGGAGCCCGTCGAAGAAGGCCACGCCATTGCCGCCGTTCAACTGCTGATCTCCGGTGATGAACAGCGCGAGCTTGCCCGCCGGCAGGTGGATCCCGACCAGCGCCGCATCGTCCGCCGAACAGCTGACACCGCCAGCGTTGTAGATCCGCGCTCCGAAACCCGTCGAGTTCGCGCAGCCCGCGAAGGCTCCGCCGACGTTGCCGCAGGGGCAGGGCGTCGCGCTGCCATCGCCGGCGCAGTAGACGAAGCCGTTGTTGGGCTCGCACTCGTCAGGGATCGCGTTGGCATTCGAGTCCAGGCTGGTTCCCGCCGCCAGATCGCACGAGTCAGGGATCGCGTTCGTGTTGCAGTCCAAGCTCGCGCCGCTCGCGATGTCGCAGGCGTCGGGGATCGAATTGCCGTCACAATCCTGGCTGATGCCAGACGCGATCTCGCAGGAGTCCGGCACGCCGCTGCCATCGCAGTCCTGGGCCACGCCGGTCAGGATGTCGCAGTTGTCGGGGATTCCGTTCGAGTTGCAATCCTGCTGCAAGCCCTCGGCGATCTCGCACAAGTCGCCTGCGCCGTTCCCGTCGCAATCCTCCTGGCCGGGATTCGCGAGGGTCGGGCAGTTGTCGAGCTCATCCGGCACGCCGTCGCCGTCGGTGTCGACCGCGACGCTCGCATTCACGAACATCGAATCGACGACCGGCGTCGGCCAGGCAAAGGCAGTGAGCGCCAGCTCGTAGATGCCGGGCGCGGAGAACGTGACCGTCGGTGCCAGAGCTTTGGGATCGCTGAAGCTGGCCGTGCCCGGACCTGAAACCTGTGTCCACAGGAAGTCCTCGGGCAGGCTGTTGATGATCAAGCTGTGCGGCGAGACGTCGTCGATGATCGGTCCGATGTTGAACGTCGCACCGGTCGCGATGTCGACGTGCTGCAGCTGCGCTCCGGCGAGGTCGCCGACCGCGTTGAGCAGGCCGTCCGAGGCGTAGAGCTCGCCGTGGAAGAAGCTCAGCTCCTCGATGCGCCCGAATTGCTCCGCGGGCATGGTCGACACGTAAGTCACCAAGCCCGTGTCGGGATTGATGCGGATCAGCTTGTCGCTCTGCTGATCGTTCGCGTAGAGCATCTGCTCCGCATCCGAATAGGCCAGCGAACGGATCAGCGGATAACCGACCAGCGAGCTGCCGCCGATGTTGGTGATCAATCCGGTCGTGCGATTGAAGCGCAAGAGCTTCTTCTTCTTCAGGTCGACGCCGAACAGGCGGTCGCCGGTGACGTCGTAAGCGAGCGAATAGACGTCCTCGTAGGTGTTCTGCGGTCCGATCGCCGTGCACACTCCGGTCTCGGGCACGACGGTGTAGAGGTAGCGCTGGAACGACTCGATGCCGTAGAGCTGATTCCCGATCCAGATCAAGTCGCTCGGCCATCCGAAGAGGACCCCGAATGTGCTGCGCAGCTCCGGCGAAGCCGTCACTCCGGTGAGATCGGAGTACATGACGATGCGGTTCTCGGTCGTGTGGTTGCCGTCCGCCGTCCACCAGTCGAGGATCGAACGGTTGTTGAGCAC
>DATHET010000129.1:0-60082 GCA_035490315.1 Planctomycetota bacterium | reverse complement strand
GGCGCGCACGTCGGTCTGCCCCATGCGGTAGACGCGCGAGACGTGCTCGAGGGCTGCGACGGGTGCGGCCTGGACGGCCTGGGCGGAACTCACCGATCGCCGCCCGGCTTGGCGGAGTCCGATTTCTCTGTCTTCAACGTGTCGGTGTCCCCGTCCGCGGGAGTCTCGGTCTTCTCGCCGCTCTTCTCCGGCGTCGCTTCGCCCGACGGACGCGGACCGCGGTTGCCGCGCGAGCCACGTTCGCCGCTGAAGTTTCCTCGGCCAGGGCCGCCGCCGGCGTTGTCTCCGCCGCCGCGCTGGCCGCGCGGGCCGCGACTTCCGGGAACCGCATCCGCGGGCGCGCCGCCATTCCCGCCGGCCTCGCCATTCGCCGCCCCGGGCATCGGACCGCCGGGCGGGACCTGGGCCGCGCCCGCGGGCACTCCCTCCTCTTCCGGAGTGGCTCCCGCCTGGATCTGGAAGGTCGCCGGCGGAGCGAGCAGCACGATCTGGCCCTCGGTCAAGCCCTCGGTCACCTCGACGTGGCTGTCGTTGAAGCGGCCGGTCTTGACCGTGACCACGTCGTACTTGCCCGAGCCGCGATCGACGAAGCAGATGTTCTTGCCGAGGTGGCGGAAGACGGATTGCACGGGCACGTAGATCGCGTCGGCGACGTCCTCGACGCGGATCTCGACCCAGCAGGACATGCCCGGCCGCATCTCGTCGACGCCGTCGAAGATGTCGATCATCGTCGTGTACAGGCGCGTGTTCGGATTCGCGAACCACGAGTTCTGGTCCGGCAGCACCGCGACGCTCTTCACCGAGCCGTGGAATTGCATCCCGGGGATCGCATCGACGCGCACGTCGCACAAGAGGCCCGGGCGGATCTGCTTGAGCACCGATTCGTGCAGGCTGACCGTGCCGAGCATGCCGCCGGCGGTCGGGATCGTGATCAGCTCCTGGCGCTCGCGAACCTGCGTGCCTTCCTGGATCGGTTGTGACTGGCCCATGCCGCGGCCGCCTTCGTCCGCCTTGGCGTAGACCACCATCCCGGCCTTGGGCGCGTAGATCTTGGCCTTGGCGATCTGGTTGTCGAGCTTGGAGAGCTTCTCGCGCTCGATCTTGAGCTTGGCCTCATTGGTCAGCATGTCGGACTCGAAGTCGACCAGCCGCGCCTTGGCCTGCAGGATCACGCGCTCGAGCTCGCGCTTGGCCTCGGCGAGGTCGGCCTGCAAGGTGTCGGTGTCGCGGTCGACCTGGAACTGGACCAGCAGGTCGCGCTCCTTGATCGCCTGGACGAGCAGCACGTCCGAGCGATTCTTCGACAAGGTGTCCGCCTCGAGCTCGGTCGCGGTCAGGAAGCCCTTGGTCGCCAGCTTCTCCGACCACTCGAGCTTGTTCTTGGCGCGCTTGAAATCTTCCTGCTGCAGCGTGATCGCCTGGTTCGCTTTCGACAGGGTCAAGAGCTTGTCGCCCTCGAGGTACTTGCGCAGATCCTGCTCGGCGAAGGCCAGCTTCTGGCGCGCCTGGGCGATGTCGCTCTCGTTCTGGCTCTGCTGGATCGCGTAGGTCTGGGTCGACTTGACCAGGGCCGCGTTGGCGTTGCGCACGGCGATTTCCTGGGCCACCTGCTTCTCGATCTGGTTGGTCGCGTCGAGCTCGGCGATCAGATCGCCCTCTTTGACCAGCACGCCTTCCTTGACCAGCGAGAGGATCGTCGAGGAGCCTTCCAATTCGTTCTTGATCGAGACGAAGTCCGCGGCCTTGAGGCTGCCGCGCTCGACGACGCGGATCGCCAGGGGACCGCGGCGCACCGTCGCTCCGGGAATCGCGGCCGAGCTGGCGTCGGAGAACCACTTGCCGGGGCCGCGGCCGTAGGCGATCACGCTGCCTCCGACGATCACGACGGCCGCGATCCAGACCCAGGTCTTCGGAGTTTGTTTCTTGCTCATGGACGTTGCTCCGCAGGCGGGTTGCCTTGCACGGGTTCATTGCCTGCCGCAGGGGTCGCGCTCGCCAGGAGCTCGCGCTCGAATCCGATCCCATTCTGGTCCACGCGCAGGAGCTCGAGATCGCGGAACAGGGCCAGGCGCGCCAGCTGGTAGTCGATCAGGGCCGCGGTGGCCGCGTTCTTGGCCTCGAGCAGGGCGGCCTGGGATTCGAGCAGGTCGCGCGTGGTCGCGCGGCCGGCCTCGAGGTTCATCGTGGCGCTTTCGATACGTCGTTCGGCGATGGTCACGGCAAGCCTCTGGATCTTGTAACCCTCCAGGGTTGCCGCAGTCTCGCGCAGATCGTTGCGCAGGGCGACCTGGATGTTGTCGCCGCTGGCCTCGGCGTCGCGCCGGGTGGCCTCGACCTGGATCAGGGCCGCGCGGAAGCGGTTGCGCTCCGGAAAACGGTCGAGCGCGATGTCGGCGTCCAGCCCGACGGTCCAGGTGAGATTCTGCGAGCGGATGTCGAGCGGCCGGCCCTCAGGGCTCTCCACGCCGACGCTCGAGGTCAGGTTCAGGCTCGAGCGCAGCGCGTCGGCGGCCACTTCGGCACCGCGCTCCGCGTCATCGCGGCGATCGAGGGCCGTCTGATGGTCGAGGCGCAGCCGCAGCGCGAGCAGGTCGAGCTGCGCCATGTCGAGATTGAATTCCTCGGGCTCGCGCTCGCCAAGCCGCGTCAGCTCCGCCGGATCGATCGAAAGCGTGATCGGCACGGGCAGGCCGAGGAAGACCTTGAAGCCGTCGATCAGCGACTCGTAGCGCTGGCGCTCCTGCACCAGGCGATCTCGCGAGCGCAATTCGTCCTGGCGCGCCTGGTCGACTTCGATCGCCGAGAGGCGGCCCGATTCCGCGAGGGCTTCGTTGCGCTTGCGCAGGATCTGCAGGTTGGCGTAGTTGCTCTCCTCGTTCACCACCGCGTCCGCCTGCTGCAGGATGCGGTACACGCGTCCGGAGACGTCGACGGCGTAGGTGCGCCGGAAGCGCTCGTAGCTGCGCGACGCGTACACGAGGTTGCGCTCCGCCTGGGTCAGCGGCTCGCGCACGATGCGCGGATTGGACCCGGCCAGCAGCGGTTGCGAGATCGCCACGCCGGCGTTGGTCACCAGGTTGAAAGCGTCGCCGTGGGTCAGGTCGCGCGCGACCGACAGGCCGATGTTGCCGGCGATCAGGGCTCCGGTTCCGAGCAGCCGGGCCAAGCGGAGATCGGCCAGGCCGCTGGCGCTGGTCGCGCCGTCGCCATCGCCCGAGAGCAGCGCTCCGAGCACGCCCTGGGTCTGGAACGCGAATCGATAGCGCTCGAGGGTCAGGTCGAGGGCGCTGAGGTAGAAGCTTTCGCGCTGGTCCTGGAAGTCGTGGCTGTTTTCCGCGGCGATGTCGAGGCACTGCACCAGGGTCAAGGGCTGGAGCAGGTCGACCTCGCCGCGCTCGAGCTTGCGCCGCAGACTGTTCGGGTCGGGCTCGATCGTGAACGGCCGATCGGCGCTGCCGATGGCGGCGCGCCGCTGCTCGATCAAGGCGTAGACCTCGCGGTCCGCGTCGGCCCGCTGCTCGGCGGCGGTCTTGCAGGACGCGAGGGCCAGACCGAGCGCGAAGGCGAGGACTACCGCGCCGGAGCTGGAGGCGGGCACTGGTCGGGGCGCGATCGCGATGTGCATGCTGTGCAAAACCCGGGACGGCGGTGGACCGCGCAAAGCCGCGGGTCCTCTCGCACGAAAGAGGCAGCCTGCAGGATACTTCGCGCGGGAGCGATCGCGCACGATCCCCCTCCCAGGGGTCTGGCGCGGGCCCAAGTTTTACCAGGGCCTCACAGGCTCGCCGGAGTGCGCCGAGGATTCGCTAGCGGCGGATCGACGTCGCGGGCGGCTGCGCTTCGAGCCTCGCGGTCCGCACGGTGTGCGAAGCGAAGCGCTCCGGAGCGACGCGCACGGCGATCAAGCCGCCGCGCTGCCAGGCAAAGCTCAAGAGTTCCCCGCCGTGAAACGTCCAGCTCGCGGCGAGCGTGCCGTCCGGCCGCACGAGGTCGGTGCGGCGCAGCGCGTCCTGCTGGCCAGCCTGGCCGTTGTCCTGGACCACGCGCAGCAGATCGATGTCGTTGCCCATGGGATCGAAGATCGCAAGCTCCTTGGGAATCGCTTCGCCAGCGCGCAGACGCTCCTCGAGCTCGAGCGGGAAGAAGCTGGAACCGTCGGCGGCGAGGGCGCGGCGCCAAACGATCTGCCGCCCCCACTCCGTGACGTTCAAGCCAGCGTCCTTGCGCTCGACGACCACCGAGCGCGATCGCCGCTCCTGCCGCTCGCGCCAGATCCAGCGCGCGCCCGAGGCGTCGAGCGTCTCGGTGTGCCAGATGTCGAGCTCGTCGTCGGGGAAGTTGATCTGCCACTCGAGCATCGTCCCGCGCTCGCTGTCGGTGCGGTGCAGGCTCGCGTAGCCGACCGCTGGTCCCGCGGCGCTGCTGCGCAATTCGAAGCATTCGAGACGCTGTGTCCTGGCGCTCGTGTCGGTGTCCGAGCCCTGCGCGGCCTCGAGGCCAGGCTGGCCCGCCAGCGCGCCCGAGATCAGGGCGAGACCGATCAGGATCCGACTGGAGAACGAGACGACCACGCTCGACTATCGAGGAGCCGGGCGCCTGGCTTGAGCCCCGGGCGCCTCGAACCCGTCAGCGGGACCCCTGCGCACGCCGCCAGGCCGCCAGGGCCACCACCAGCCACGATCCAGCCCAGGCCAAGAGGATCCAGGCCGGTCCTCCGAGCTTGTCGCGCAGGTAGACCCAGGCGAAGTGGCGCCAGCCCGATTCGCGGTCGTGCTGGGACGTGACCACGGCATTGCTGTCGACGCCGAACAGCTGGCGAGCGGAGTAGGCATCGCCATTCCCGCGCGCGCGCAGGGCCGCGATGCGCCAGTGGGCCCAGGGAGCCGCGAAGCGCCAGTCCCACTGGATCGAAAGGAAGCGCGCGGCGTCGCGCTCGCGCTCGTCGCTTCCACCCGGCTCAGGCCAGGCGATCCGCGCCGCCTGCACGGCGAGATCCTGGTGCGTCATGTGATCGACGACCACGCCGGGGATCGCGGTCGCGAAACCGAGCAGCGACAAGAGCGTCGCTGCGCCGAGCACCAAGCGTCGCTCGCGCGCGCGGTCGAAAGCCAGGGCGACCGCGGGCCACAGGAAGGGCAGGCAGGGAAGCAGATAGCGCGGCCCGTAAGTCCAGGCTCCGTGCCAGGTCTGGGTGCACAGGATCGGCGCGGCGACCGCGAGGCTCGTCAGGCAGGCGAGCCAGGGCCAGGCTCGTTCGCCGCCGGCGCGAGCGCGGTGGAAGCCGATCGGGACGAGCAGCACGAGCGGCGCCATCCACAGGAGCCCCTTGCCCGGCGAAATCAGGATGCCGGCGATCCCCAGATGCAGCGGGTAAGTGAAGAAGCTGCCCTCGGCGAGGGCGACGTGGTAGCCCGTCTGCGTCAGCGAGCTGAAGCGCAGTGCATTGGTCAACAAGAACAGCGCGGCGCCGAGCGCGATCGGCGCGAGGAAGGCGCACCAGGAAAGCGTGCGCGAGCGGTGCGCGACCATCGAGCCGAGACACGCAGCCGCGACGACGACCGCGGCCGGCGCGATCGCCACGCGAGTCAGGACCGCGAGGGCGAGGGCTCCACCCGCCGTAGCGAGGGTCCATGGCGCTTCGCGCGCCGTGGACCGGTAGGCCAGCCAGCGCTCGAAGGCCAGGCACAGACAGAACATGGCCTGCACGTCCGAGAGGGTCGAGCGCGCCTGGGGCCAGACGAAAGTCGCCGTGCCGAACAACAAGGCCGAAAGCAGCGCGCTGCGGCGCGAAGCGCCAAGTCGCCGCGCCGCGATCGCGAGCAGAGCCGCGGTGGCCGCGGCGAGCAGCGAGTTGCGCCATCCGACCGCGAGGTGCTGCCAGTACTCGCTGCGCCTCGCTCCGTAATCCGATGTCTGCGCATGCAGCGCTTCGACTTCGGGGAAGACCCGCTCGGCCAGCTCGCCCGCGAAATAGAAAGGCAGTGCGACGATCGCCTGGCCCACGCCGAACCAGGAATACCAGCGTCCTTCGCGGCCCGGTCCGCCCGGCGCGACGTCGAATTGCGCCAAGAGGATCGCGTCGGCTTCGGGAGTGCTGCCCAGGGCGAAGTGAGCCTCCTGCGCCAGGCTGCGCACGGTCTGGAACTCGACCTCGGCGTCGGGATTGTCCGGCAGGCCGCTGAACGTCAGTGTGTAGAGCGCGAGCAGCAGGGCGAAGATCGCGAAGGCTCCCGCGCGATCCTTGGAATCGAGCACCGGGGCCTCGATCGGGCGGATCGCCGCGGCCTGCTGACTCACGGCTTCTCCAGGTAGCGCGCGCTGATCTGCCGCGGCCCGATGTAGAGATGGACGCCGCGGAAATCGCGCCAGGGAGCGAATCCAAGGCGCGTCAGCTTGCCGGGCAGTCCCGGACTGAGCGCGAAATCCTCCTCGCGCACCAGCGCGACGACCGCGCGCGCGCCCTCGCGCTCGAGACGCGGAAAAATGGTCGGATCGAAATCCGAGTCGCTGCGGAAGAAGCGCAGGAGCTCCTCGAGACGCGGCTGGAACTGCGGCTCCCCTTCCACGATCTTCGAGCGCGTGTCGCCGTAGAGCGCGATCCCCGCGCAGGCGGCGAGTCCGCCCTCGGGAAGATCGCGCGTCGTGCGATACGGATTGTGCACCGGGCAGGCGATCAGGACGGCGCGGTCCTCGCGCAGCCGCGGATCGGCGCGCAGGTAGGCCAGCGCGGCGCGCAGATCGACCGCGGAAGCCTCGCTGCTGATCGGCTCGAGGGCACCGACGGTCTCGCCTACGAGCTTGTCGCCGAGCTTCGAAGCCTCGAGCAGCGGCGCGGCGGCCTGGGCCAGGCGCGAGACTTGCAGGCCGCACAGCGCCAAGCCTGCGAGCCCGACGATCCAGACGCGCCAGGAATTAGGCGCATCCGAAGCCGGCATCAGCCCCGCGCTGAGCAGCGCGAGGCTGAACAGGGCAAGGCTCACAGCACTGCGCGGATCGGTCCAGGCCGGCGCGAGACTCGCTCCGGCAAGGGCGCTGACCGCGGCGGCCGCGACCAGCACCACCACGGCTCGACGTTCGGGGACAAGGCTGCGCCACACGATCGCGATCGCGACCCCGGCCGGGATGATCCAGCGGATCATGGCTCCCAGCGCCGCGGCGCTCAGTCTGTCGTCGAGCAGGCTCGCCGTCGGCGGCAAGAGACGCGCTTGGATCAGCGCCGGCAGGCAGGCGACGCAGATCGCGAGCAGCATCCGCGGTCGCGCGTCCTTGTCGCAAGTCGGCGAAAGTGCGGCGAGCACCACGGCCAGGGCTGCTGGCCAGGCGCTGGCGAGATCGATGCACAGCGCGGCTCCCAGAGGCAGCGCGCACAAGAGGATCCATGGTCGCTTGCCGTGGCGCAGTGCGTGGGAAGCCGCGACCAGACCGGCCAGCGCCAATCCAAGCGCGAGCGCGGATGGACCGGCGACCAGGAAGGGCCGGAATGCGAGGCTGGCCGGCGGCGCGCAGGCGCACAGGGCGAGCAGGCAGGCCACGACGCTGCGCCTCGCTTCGTTCCACAAGGACGAAGCGAGCAGATAGAGCAAGAGCGGCGCGAGCAGCGCGGCGAGCACCGTGAACAGCGCGTGGGCGAAGGTCGGCGCGACGTGCAGGGCGCGCATGGTGAACGCGGCCAGGAGATCCGCGCTCCAGGCCTGGGACCAGGCCTCGCCCGCGAGCCATGGATGCTGCGGCGGCAGCGAGCGATCGACCGCCATCGCGACCGCGGCGCGAGCGAGGCCTGGCTCGGCGAGACGCGGCGCATTGCCGCGCAGCAGCAGGAAGCCCGCTCCGGCGGCGAGTGCGAGACCGCCAAGTCCGATGCCAATCCGCACCGCTGACCAGGGAGTCTTGCGCACCCGTCTCCCCAGGCTCGCCAGGTGCCCGACTGCGCAGGTCGCCGCGCAGGCCACGAAGGCCACGTTCCCGTCGAAGACCAGGTGCCATCCGGCCCACAGACACGCCGCCAGCGGCGGCGACAGCGCGAGCGTGAACACCGCGAGCTTCAGCGGATCCGCGGGCAGCGGGCTCCAGCGCGCGATCAAGGGCAAGGCCGCGGCCGCGAACAACGCCGGCCCCGCGCAGAGCGGCAGACACCAGCTCGGCAACCATCCCAGCGCCGCGGCGCCGGCCGCCAGGCTGAGCAGCGCGAGCGCGATCGCCAGTCCATCCAATCCACGCGACTCGCTCCCTAGCGGCGCGTCGCCCGATGGGTCGCTCTCACCGGCGCTCATGCCGCTCAGGGCCGATGCCCGCTCTCGAATGTCGCGCGATCCAGGGCCGCGCGCATTTCCACGACGAGCTCGGCGCGCGACGCGGCGATGTCGTGCAGCTCGCCCGGATCCGCGATGCGATCGTACAGCGCGACCTGCGCCGCGCCATCGCGTTGCGTCTCGACGATCGCGTACTCGCGCCTGCGCAGGCTGCGCGAGGGCGCGGCTCCGCTGAGCGCGGCGAAGGAATCGCGATGCTCGAAAGGCTTCTTCACGTACGTGTCGACCAGCGGCAGGAGCGAGCGCCCCTGGATCGCGTGCTGGCGCGCATCGAGCGGCGCCAGGCCGAACCAGTCGCAGAGCGTCGGCGCGACGTCCTCGAGCCCGACCGGCTCGGCCATCACGCGCGATCCGGTCAGCGACAAGGGATGGCGCAGGAACAGCGGCGCGCCCGTCACCGCGGCGCTCAAGGAATCATTGTCCCAGGCCCGCGGGCCGCTGTCGCCGAGCTCCAAACCGTAGAGGCCCGCGAACACGAGCAGCGTCTCGTTCCAACGCTTGCCCTGCTCGTCCTGATTGCGCAGAGCCAGGGCCAGGGTGCGCAGACTGGCCGCGACCCGCGCGACTTCCCCGTCGTACAGATCGACGAGCCGCGCGCGGTCCTGCTCGCTCGCGCTCGCCTCGCCGCTCTTCAAGCGCGCGAGGTACGCGATCGATCCATCCGCCGGGCCTGAGTATTTCGGATCGGAATACAGGCGCGAGAAATCGAGCACGCCCGGCACTTCGGTGGGCAGCGTCGGCAAGGAGCGCGGATCGTGGGGCGGCTCGCCGCCGACCAGGTGCACCCAGACGAACCAGGGCTTGTCGGGCTCCTGCTCGCTGTCCTGCAGCCACTGCCTCGCCGGCTCGAGCACCGCCATGTCCGAATAACGCGCGAACCACAGATCGAAGCCCTGGTCGAGGCCGTGCTTTTTCTGCAGCAGGGGTCCGGCGACGAAGGCCGCGGTGCGAAATCCTTTTTCCTGGAAGCGCTCCGCCAGGCTGGTCGCATCCGCCTCGAGATCGACATCCTGCTCCGCATCCGACGGCACCGCGCTGCGCGTGCCGGTCAAGAGCTGGACGATCGCCGGAATCGTCCGCGGCGCGCCGCTCGACGCATCGGCGAACAAGACGCCCTGCTCGGCCAGATCGTCGAGCGATAGCGCGCGACCCAGGCGGCGCTCTTCCTCCGTCGCGGGCCAGGCGCTGGTCGGCCGCGCGTACATGTAGGCGGAGAGGTGATCCTTGCGCAGCCCCGAGGCCGTGACCAGCAGCACGTTGCGCGGCGGAGTTCCCGGCCGGCGCTTCGCCTTGCCGAAGCACGCTACCCCGAGTCCAGCGCACAGAGCGAGACACAGCCACGCGAGCGGCCCGCGAAAATTCACGCCTTCGCCTCGGGTTGCGTCTCGCGCTCCAGCCATTCGCGGTAGCGCGGACTCATCTCCGCCGGGCTGATCGCGATGCACTCGGGCACTTCGTAGGGATGCGAGCGCTCGAGCCAGGCCATCAGCTCCGGCATGCGCGCCGCGTCGGTCTTGGCGATCAGGATCACCTCGTTCGAGCGCTCGATGCTGCCCTGCCAGCGGTAGATGCTGAACGCGCCGGGCAGGCCGTTGACGCAGGCGGCAAGCCGTTGCTCGACCATCTCGCGCGCCAGGCGCTCGGCGGTGTCCTGGTCAGGAGCGGTGATCAAGACGACTCGGGTGCCATCCATGCGCGGCTCAGGATAGCTTTGCGGAAGGGCAAGTGCAGTGCGGGGACGCGCTCACTAGAATCTTTCCCCGCCCATGTCGATCCTGGCCAAGGCCGTTCTCGGCGTGCTCCCCCACGTCCCCAAGCCGGTGATGCGCATTTTCGCGCGCAACTACATCGCCGGCGAGACCCTGCCCGAGGCGCTGGACAAGCTGGCGCAGCTCGCGCGCGAGGGATATCCGGGCATCCTCGACATCCTCGGCGAGGACGTGACCACGCCGGAGGAGTCGCGGGCCGTCGCGGCGGAATACCTGGCGGCCGCGGAAGAGCTCGCGCGCGCGAAGCTCGACTGCTACGTGTCGATCAAGCCCACCCACGTCGGACTGCGGCTGTCGAAGGCGCTGGCCTTGGAGCAGTACTCGCAGGTGGCTGCGCGCTTGAAGCAGCTCGGGTTGTTCCTGCGCGTCGAGATGGAAGACGCGTCGACGACGGATGCGACCCTCGAGCTGTTCGAGGCCTTGCGCGCGCAGCACGACAACGTGGGGATCGTGCTCCAGGCGCGGCTGTTCAGGACGCTTGCGGACATCGCGGCCCTGCGACCCGGTCCGCTGTCGGTGCGGATGGTCAAGGGCATTTACCTCGAGCCGGCGCAGATCGCGCACACCGAGGTCGAGCCGATTCGCGAGGCGTATATCGAGTGCTCGAAGCTGCTCCTCGCGCGGCGCGCGAAGCTCTGCCTGGCGACGCACGACGAGCACATGGCCGCGCGAATCCTGCCGCTGGTCGCGAAGGCCGGCTACAAGCGCGAGGAATACGAGTTCCAGGTGCTGCTCGGCGTGCGCAGCGAGCTGTGGGCGCAGTGGAGGGACGCGGGGCACACGGTGCGCGTGTACGTGCCGTATGGGCCGGAATGGAAACCCTATTCCCTGCGGCGCATGCGCAAGAATCCGCAGATCTTCTGGCACGTCGTTCGCGCGAGCCTGGGTCTGAAAGCGGCGCGCTGAGCGAGTCTGCGCTCGCGCGACTCGCGAGCTAGACTCGGGGCCTGATGGCGATGCGTCGTGGATCGATCTTCGCGAGCGCTGTCCTCGTTGCGCTCGCGGTGCTCGCGGCCTGGTGGTTCCTGGCGCGCGAGGAAACGTCGGCTGTGGTCGTCGATGCTAGGCCGAGCGTCGAGCCGCTCGCGCCGGAGTCTCCGCTGATCGCGCCGCCTTCCGATACCAGCGAGGCGCGGGAAGCATCAGCGGCCGATATGACCGCGGCGGTCGAAGCACCGAAGCCCGAGCTGCCCGCCGGCATGCGCGAAGTCGAGCTCTCGGTCGTCGACCCCGAGATGAAACCGGTGCCAGGCGCGCGCGTCGAGATCCTGCTAGGTGGCGAGGGAACGCTGCTCACCGATGCCAAGGGGCAATGCCGCTTCCGAGCCGATCCCAGCGTGTACATGCTGAAACTGGAGCTCTCGTGCGAGGGGTTTGCGCACTGGCGACCTCTGTTGCCGAACCAACCCAGTGTGCGCGCGGTGCTGCAGCCCGCGCTCACGCTGAGCGGGCGAGTGCTCGACGCGCAGACGAAGCTTCCGCTGCCGGAAGCCAGCCTCTATTTCCCCCACCAACGCTGCAACGGCTGTCCGCCCACGATCGTAGTCACAGATCCCGACGGAGCCTACGAGGCGACTGGTTTGAGCAGCAAGCAGACCACGGTGCAGATCCGGGCCAAGGGTTACCCGAGCTACTCGTCGAACCTCGAGCTCGCGACCTCCGCGAAATCCGTGCAACGTGATTTCCTGATTCCACCGGGATTGCCGTTGCACGGCCGCGTGGTCGACTTCACGAGCGGGGCACCCCTCGCAGGCGCGAAGGTGAAAGCGGGCGGCAACTGGCTCACGGCCACCTCCTGTGTCAGCGACGCTCGCGGAGAGTTCGACACTCAAGTCGAATCCAATCTCGAGTCCCAGATTTCGGTGACGGTCGAATGCGAGGGACGCTGCCGTTTGATCGCGTCGCTGTCTCGCGAAGACCTCGCAGATCCGGCGAAGCTCGAATTCAAGCTGCCCGCAAGCCCCATCGTCGAGGGATTCCTGCTCGAGGAGTCCGGCGCGCCGATGGCTGGTGTCAGCGCCGTGGTCGGGCTCAATTGGGAAGGGCAAAGCAAGGCGAAGGCGTCCGGAACTCCGCCGAGCCCCTCGCCGCTTTCCGCTTTGCCCGCATCCTGGCGATTCGAGCCCAGCGCATTCTTGGCTCCGACCGACGACACCGGCGCTTTTCGCATGACCGGTCTCGTGCCCTGGAGCCCACACTACTCGGTCCGATATCAATCTGCCGACTTCGAAGCCAACAAGCTCGATCTCGATCCCCTGCCTGGTCCCGGTGAGTCCGTGCACGTCGAGCTGCGGGTGAAGCGCCGGAGAGTTGAAACCGGGAACTCCGTCCACGGCCAAGTCTGGTTGAACGGCGAGTTCGTGTTCCACGTCGTGGAGTGGAACGCGGGTGCGCAGTCAGGCAAGACGAGGACCGAGTTGCACGAGGAATACCGATTCGAAAAGCTGCCCGCGGGTTCTGTCCAACTTCATGCAAGCGTGCAGGGAATCTCCGCGGCGCTCGAAGGCGACAGCGTGTCGGTGGAATTGCACGAAGGCGAGACGCTGCGGCACGACTTCGAGCTGCGCGTACCCACCGGCACGATTCGCGGGCGTGCGAAATTCGTCGGTGGCGGCCCGGCGGCGGGAGCAGGCGTCAGGGCCTGGCGTTCCATTTCTGAGCCCAAGACCATGTTCATGACCGGGCCCGAAGTCTCCACCGCGGCGGACGGCAGCTTCACTCTCGAGCTGCCACGCTTCGACCAGGGCTACCACATCAGCGCGAAGCTCGGCGCGGCCTCGGCCTCGCGCGATGACGTCGCCCTGGGAAGCGACGACCTCGTGATCGAGCTCGCCGCGAGCGGCAAGCTCACTTTCCGCGCCCTCGACTCGAGGACGCGCGAGCCGATCAGCACGAAGAACTGGGTCGCTCTGGCGCGATCCGCTGGGGACACCGAGTTCCGCGAGCAGTACGCGATGGCGGACAATGCGGGCTGGCTTTCGCTGGAGTTTCGCGAAGGGCCGCTCGAGCTGATGTGTCGGCCGAGGTCGCGCGTCGGAACGCATCAGGCCGCGCGCGCCACCGTTCAGATCGCGCCTGGAGTGGAGACGCGGCTCGAAGTCCTGATGGAACCTGGACTGCACGTCCAGTTCCAGCTCGATCCCCCGCCCGACGAGAGCTGGAGCGATCGCCAGGTCTTCGTCGTCGAGCCCGAGAACTGGAGCGCGATCCGCTTCCAGACAGATCCGAACGGCATCATGCACCGCGACGGCGGCCCGGCCTTCCCGGGGGGCACGATCTACGAGCGCATGCTGCCCTTCGACTCGAGCGGCCTCGCGAAGATCAACTGCCTCGTTCCAGGCAAGTATCGCTTCAAGGTCGCGGACACCGAGATCGCGCTCGACCCCGCGACGATCGAGCTCACCGCCGACACGAGCGAGCCGATCGTCCTGCGGTGGAAGCCATGAGGCCGTGAGAAGAGGTATCGTGATCGCTTGGCGCAGAGCCCGTCGTTAATCGGATGCGCGTGGAGGAACACTAGCGTTGGCGAGGCAAGCAGGTCATGGCGATAAGCAGTCCGACTTCTGAACCCCGACGAGCGAACCGGGGCGCCCGCCGAGCGATCCGTCTAACGCGGAGCTGAACCGAATCCTCCGATCGGCACGTTTCGACAAGTTCGTCGAGCTGCCAGCCGCTCATCCGCGGACAAGCGGATTTCCTCCAACGCAGTTTCGCCCACTGCCCGAAACCAGCGGCATGCGTCATGTGCACTTGCGCAGCTGCCCGAACAGCCTCAAGCCCAGCTTGTTCACTTCGAAGCCCTCAATCTGAACCTAATCATGCGGCAGGCACTGGAGCGGGCCCTATGTGCTGCCCTAGTACCCGTCTGGCTGTCCCCGGATCGATCGTGCATGGCTGATCCGATGGAACTCTGAAGACTTCGACGGGCTCAGGCCCATGCGCCGCTGGGATATTTTGTAATTCCCACTTGCGATGCTTGCTCCTCATTCCCAAATGATGGAACTCTTGAATCACACGCAACTCATGTCGTCCGGCGGGCTTAGGAAACCGGCGCTTTTCATTTCTGAAAACCCTTGGAGCCTGCCTGGTGTGGCCGACACCTGAGAGATAGCGTGGACTCGCGACTTGCGATCGGATCCGGCCAACGCCACCTCTAACCGTGTTTCAGAGAATCCGCCAAAAGGGCAAATCATATGGCACCGTTTAGCCTGCAGGAACACGCTTCGCATAGCGGCGCGCTGCTTGCCGCCGGCAACGGCCGCACGATCGGTCATGCGGGCCCGGTATCGAATGGGGTGCCAGAGGAGGACCGCTGGTCAGTACCAGGGACTCCGGCAGTCCCAGCAACGCCTCCCAAGTCGAGGAACTATGGGGTCGCCTCCTTGTCGGCGTCCGCTCGTACTGTGAATCATCACTCCATTGCGCAATCCCCACCGCAATCGCGCACGAGGGGAGGGGTTCGAGCTGGACTAATCGGATTCGTTGCGGTTGTTGGAATCGCTGGTGCGTGGTGGACGCACCGACTGAGTGACACGCACGCTGCGACTTCTAGTTCCAGCGCTGGGGCAAGCGGAGTTGGAGAGACAAAGGCTGCGAATGCGATACTAGATCGAGATGCAGCTGATGCAACGGCAAAGGAGCTGCTCGACCTCCTACCTGAGCCCATTACCGAGGCGCGCCTCCAAGAATTGGCGGGCATCGGCCAAGGGCTCTTCGAGTATTTCCCTCGACTAAGAACAATTGCCGACTATGCCATCGACCCTAACTACAATCCGAAGAGGATCCAGCTAAACAATCTGCAGCTTTCTAAACTGCAAGCGGCGTTGAATAGTTGCAATGCTAGGCAAGAAGAGCAATTGAAACTCTTCCACAAAAAGGCTCAAGAGTGGGGACGCATCGTAATCGCGAACGGGAAGTACGAGAATGGTCGCGATTCAAATGCCGTCGAGCCAAATACGGTCAGCGTGGGAGTCGTGCAGGATGAACAGTCATTCGTAGCTACGATCCGACCAGGTGACAATACAGAATTGGATATTTTGGCCGCCTCAATCTTGAATTTCGCAATGGCTGTCGAAGCCCGTGTTCAAGAGGCGTTCAAATAGCGTCGCCGATACGAAGAAACACTCAACCAAAGGAGTCTGTCGTGCACCTGACCAATCGAGCAGTGCTGGCCCTTATCCCATTCATCACTCTGCCTTGCCTTTCTGCTGGCAGCTCCGCGGCTCAAATCCAATGCGCGGCGGGCTGTCACTGCCCCGTCACCAGCATGGTGACGTATTCCAACACACCATTTGGCTGCGTTGGCAGCATCGCATATTCAGTGACAAATGTGAGGTATGGATGCTGCGGACTCATAAATCCGAATTGCCCGGCTAATATTGGGTGTACTTTCGATATCAGCTTTTCGGCGACGTGTTCCGTCACAATCCCGCCCACGCCCTGTACCTTGGACGTGAAACGAAACGGTGGCGTCCTTTCTCTTTGTAGTGGTGGAACTGATTGCTTCGCCCTCGATTGCCTCTCGACAGGTCATCCGGGATGTGGGTTCAGCTGGTACTACGATGTGTTTTCGGGTACGACAATTGTTACGACAGTTACAGTGACCTGCAATGGGTGCACATAGCGGGTTCGCGACTTTCTGTGGTGGCGTGGTGTTTCTAAGGAACCGGCTACCGAGACGCTCCTAGAGCGTCACCGTCGAGGCTGTGTGAAACTCGCGAATGCCAAAAGGATCACGACGGCACCCAGGGAGTGCAAACCATGGCGAGGCTCGCGTTCGCGGGCCTCGCCTGTTTTGAAGCGAAAGAATTTCTTGTTCGCTTGGTTGCGAATTAGACAGGGAACTTGCCAGACATCAAACAGAGCTCGCGGTTAGAACTTCTGCGCGGTTGTTTGGGTAGCCCCAACCGTTTTTCTCGAGCCCGCTAGACGCGACTCTCGCCCTCTCTTCCAGGCACGTCGCCAGAGCTCATCGTGAGGTGTCAGTTACATGGCACCGGAATCCACCGCCGTGCTGGTTTGGCCTGATGGAAGGCGTCGCAGTGAGGTGACTCGCCACGGAACTGCAGCTCTGGATCTGTTCGTGGGCGACTGGAGCTTGGCCTCGATCTGAGGGTGGACTTCGGGCGCTGCCTCCACGTAATCGGATTCGTCGAACTCAAGACCGAGCCAGATGCTGTTAGCCGCAAGCATGCTGCTCTTTCAACAAGCGGCGTCGGCAGCGCTCACTTGCCGAGCGCCAAGCGTCGCGCGAGTACTTCCGACAGCACGCCCGTGCGCATGATCTTCTCCGCTGTCGCCTGGAAGTCGTAGGCGACGCGGTGCCATGTGACCTGCTGGTCCTCCAGCACGACGTAGCACGCACGGTTGTCGCCGTCGCGCGGCTGGCCGACCGAGCCCACGTTGATGAAGCACTTCTGGTCCTCCGGAATCGGCAGCGTGAACGTCGTGCTGCCGCCGAGGCCATGAAACGCCAGGTCCTCGGTGTGCATGCCCGGATGATGCGTGTGCCCGCCCAGGCCCACGCCCTCGAAGGACTCGAACACCGAGCGCAATTTGTCCGGGTTCAAGAACCCATCCGTGGACAGCACGTACTCGCGCACCGGATCGCGCGGGCTTCCGTGCACGAACAAGAAACGCCCCTCGCGGTGCGTCAAGACCAGGTCCTTGAGGAAGCGCCAGCGCGCCTTCTTCTCGCTCATCGAGTACCACGACGGCTGCATCCGCGCGCGCGTGTACTCGAGCGCTCCGCGCGCGTGAGGATTGAAATCCGACGCATCGCGGAACAGGCCCTCGTCGTGGTTGCCCATCAGGCACAGCTGCGTGTGCCCGCGCACGAGATCGACGCAGAACTCCGGCTCCGGCCCGTAACCGACCACGTCGCCCAGGCAATACACGCTCGAGATCGCCAGCGACTGGATGTGCGCGAACACCGCCTCGAGCGCTTCGCGATTGGAATGAAGATCGGAGATGATCGCGATTTTCATCGGGTCTGCGCGCCCCACAATTCGAGCGAGGCCGAGACCAGGGCGGCTTTGGCTTGCGCGAGCGGCATGCGGATCGTCGCGCCGGAAGCTTTCGCGTGTCCGCCGCCGCCGAAGCGGCGCGCGAGCTCGTTGACGTTGCGCGTAGTCTTCGAGCGCGCGGACAATTTGCAGCTGCCGTCGCGGCTCTCGCGCAGGAAGAGCACGACCTCGACCTTCTCCACGGCGCGCAACAGGTCGAGCACGGCGTCGGAATCGCCGAGATCGGCCTCGCCGTCGACGGCCAAGGGCAGGTCGATCACGGCGAGCTTGCCGTCGTCGAAGTACTCCAGGCGATCGAGGGCGCGGGCGATGCCGCGGGGCTCCTCGCGGCTCGAGCGCTGGTAGATCGAGGAATACAGGGCCGAGGGATCGACGCCGGCGGCGAGCAGCTCGCTGACGACGTGGAAAGTCTCCGAGTCGGTGTTCGAGTACTTGAACCAGCCGGTGTCGGTGACGATCGAGGTGAACACGCCCTCGGCGCCGCGCGCGTCGATCTCGGTGCCGAGCTGCTGCGCCATGCGCCAGACCAGGAGGCCCGTGGCCGCGGCCTTGACGTCGACGAAGGCTTCGTCCCACCAGCGCTCGCCGTGGTGAATGTGGTGGTCGATCACCAGCTTCTTCGAAGCCGCGGCCTTCAGCGGGGCGGCCAGGGCTCCGCAGCGCTCGAGCTCGCAGAAGTCGAGGAACACGCTGACGTCGTGGGCCGGCAGCTCGCCGCCGCTGAACACGCGGTAGCGCACGGCCTGGCTCAGATAATCGAGGTTCGCGGGCAGGGGATCGGTGTTGATCACCCACACCTCCTTGCCCAGGGCGGTCAGCGTGCGCGCCAGGGCCGCCTGGGCCCCGAGGCAGTCGCCGTCGGGGCGCACGTGACCGACCAGCACGAAACGCTTGCCAGCGCGCACCAGATCGAGGGCGCGCGACTGCTCAGGCGATAGCGGCGGAGAGGGACGGGACGTCATGGGCTCGGGGCCTGGCGGAGCTTGGCCAGCGCAGGAACTGCGCCGCTTGGATCGACCGGCAGCGTCATCCTGGATTGCATGGGCCCGAGGCGCAACCCGCGGGCCTGTTCCTCGGGAGCGGAATTCGAGGCTCGGCTCGGGCTGCGGCGCCGCCAACCCAGGATTGCTGCACGTCGAAATCGCCGTGGGCCAGGCGCTCGAAGCAGCGCTGGGCGTCCGATTCCGGAGCGCGGATGGCGAGCAGATCGGCGTGGGCGCCAGCGCGCAGCTCACCGATCTGACCAGCAAGTCCCAGGGCGCGCGCGCCGTGCAGCGTGGCCATGTCCCAGGCGTCGCGAGGGTCGAGCCAGGGGTGGCTGGAGCACAGGCGCGACAGCTCGAGGCGCATGTCGAGCGCGGAGTTGCTGGCCAGGGAGTCGGTGCCCAGGGCCACGGGCACGCCGGCTGCATGCCAGGCGCGCAGATCGAAGGGCTCGCGCTCGAAGAAGGCGTGGGTTCCAGGGCAGTGCACCAGGGTCGCGCCAGCGCGCGCGACGCGCGCGATCTCTTCGGGGCGCGCGCAGTTGCCGTGCACCAGCGCGAGTCTCTGGGTGAGCAGGCCTGCGGCATCGAGCAGGTCCAGGCCAGAGCGGAGCGGCGATGCGCCGAGCAGTGCGGCGAAGGGGCCGCGGCCGGATTCCAGCCACTCCCCCTCTTCTCTGGTCTCGGCCCAGTGGGTCGCGACGGCGGGTGTGTGCGAACGCGCAGCGGCGGCGATCGCGCCGAGGAGTGCGGCGGAAACCGTGTGCGGTGCGTGAGGCGCGAGGGCCGTGCGCAAGTGTTCCGTGCGCGGGAGCAGCTCGGCGACGCGCGCGAGCTGGCCCTCGGTGCGCGCCGCATCCCGGGCATCGAGCAGCTCGCGAAACAAGACCAGCCGCGGGCCGACCGAGTCGGCAGTCGGCAGCAGGGCGCGCTCCGCGGAGCCCGTGGCATCGAAGTCGCCGACTGTCGTCGCGCCAGCTTCCAGGCACTGACGAGCTCCCAGGCGCGTGGCCTGCTCGAGGTCGATCGTAGTCTGCTTGGAGCGAAGCACGAGGATCGCGCGCACCCAGGCGCCGAAGTCACGGCCGGGGGACAGACTTCCCGACAGGCCAGTCAGCTCGAGATGCGCGTGGGCATTGACCAGCCCCGGGACCAGGGCGCAATCGCCCACATCGATCCACTCGACGGTTGCGGTAGGACCGCGCAGCTCAGACGGGCTCGCGACCTTCGCGATCCGGCCGTCGCGCACGTGGATCGCGCCAGGCGCGAGCCAGGTTCCGCGCGGCAAGAGGATTCTTGCCGCGCGGAAAACCTTTTCGTTCAGCATGGCTCTCGACCAGCGTCGGAGGGCGAGCCAGGCCTGGTTCCGCTCAGTTGGGCAGTCCCTTGACGTGAACGTTCGTCACGCCGACGATGTTCTGGAAGTCCAGCTTCGACGCGTCGAAAATGATCACGAAGCGGATCATGTCCGGCAGCTGCGGGAAGTTGTTCAGCTCGGACGGATGACGCACCCAGGGGGTGAGCGAGCCGGGCGAGAGCGGGCTGTTCGGCCCGCTGATATCGACGTTGCAAGGATCGGGCATCTGACCGGAGAGCTTGGCTCCCTGGAAGCGCACGATCACCGGAGCGCCGACTTCGCCAGGCAGGAGATCGCGGTCGAGGAGCTGACCCCAGAACTGCTCGTAGGTCATCTGACCCGGGAGAATTCCATTCGGGGCGCGGTAAGGCACGGTCACGTCGCCTTGACCGAAGTTCAGGATCAGGTCCATGTCCCAACCCGGATCACCGACGGCGTCGTCGGCGAACTGCAGAGAGAAGAAGGCTCCCGTCGGCCGCATCCAGCAAGACTCTCCGCCCTGGAAGGAAGCCGGAGCCTGCCGCGCGCGCACCCAGGTGCCGACGCTGAGGTAGTTGATCGAGTTCGGATCCAAGGGATCGATCGGATCGAGGATGGCCGCGACTGCCGCCGCGCTCGGAGTGGTCGCCGCTTCGACGCGCGCCAGACCCGCACCTCCGTGGCCGCCCAGCGATCCGGTGAACCCGACTCCGCCGGCGCCACCGGCAATCGACATCCGCGAGGGAACCGCCGAAAGCAGGAGCGTGCGCGCCTGGAGCAGGATCGCTCCGCCCGAGCCGCCGCCGCCGGGTGCCGCCAGTCGCGCACCGTCCCATTGAGGCGAGGGGTTGTTGTCGGCGCCGCCGCCGAATCCGCCCGTGGCATCCATGCCGCCGGCGAGGATGATCGAACGCCCGGCCTGGAACTGGATTGCGCCACCACCGCCGCCGCCCGCCCCGCCGCTGTGCGAGCGGAAACGGTTGATCGAAGCGCCGCCGCTGATGCACGGGTCCGGGAATCCGGTCCCGTTGGTCTTGGTCTGCGAGACGTGGCCGCCGCCGCCGCCGCCGCCGGAGCCGCCCTTGAGGAAGCCCTTCTCAGGCGTCAGCTTGCGCTTGTTCGGCGTCGCTCCCGGGGGCTCGAGGCCCACGTTGGACGAGTCGCCGCCTGCGGTGTCCGGAGGGGTGTTGGAGGCGCCCTGGATCGCGACCGGAGTGACCGCCTGCGCGACGCCCGTTCCGCCGTCGAGCGAGTAGCCGCCGCCGCCGCCTGCACCGCCGACCTGCTCGGACTCGCAGATCCCGTTGGTCTGCATCGATCCGATGTTGGTTCTGCTCGACGGGAAGGCGGAGGGGTACTGGGTACCGCCAGGACCCGCGGCGATCGTGCCGATCTGTCCGACGCCTGTCCCCGCGCGTCCCTGGAAGAAGCCGCCGGGATTGACGACGCCGAAATCGAAGGGCCGGAATGGATCGTTGTTCGGGTTGATCATCAGGTCCGAACCCGTGTTGTCGGGGCGGTCCGCGCCGGCTCCCCCCTTGCCTGCGTTGGGACCGCCGCGACCTCCGAGTTGACCGGGGGGAGAGTCCGAAGGATGGGGAACCTTTGATTCGCCCGACGCATCGATCAGGCCGTTCAGCGTGGCCTTGCCGCGCACGAGGAGACGCGCGGGCTTGCTGCCATCGAAGCGCAGCACTCCGCCCGTCTCGATGTTGACCGTCGCGAACTCGAAGATGCCGTCCGCGACGTTGATCGGATTCGGTGTGCCGCCCGGCGATGCCTGGTAATCGAAATTGTCGAGCAGATCGCCCGCCGCGAAAGTCTCCTGATCGACGCCGTCGAGCAGGTGCGCCGTTCCGCCAGGAATGGTCGGGCCGGACATGAAGATCACCGAAGTTGTGGGAACGTGGATGTTCAGGGGGGGGACGATCTTATAGGCGTCGAAAGTGAAGCTGGTTCCCGTCGCGCCTGCGGTGTCGAAGTCGATTCGCAGGGTGTCACCGGTTTCTTGCGAGAAAGTTGCTCCTGCGAGGAGCGGATCCGGGCTGTTGTTGAACGCCTGGACCAGGTTGTTCAGGGTCAGCGCGGGGAACTGGTTCTCAAACTCGACGAACCCTGGAAAACCGCCAGCGAAGTCGGTCACGGTCAGCTGCACGCCATTCATGTCGATCGTGTCGCCATCGAGCGGCCCTGACAGATTGAACTTGATGAAACCGGTTCCGAAGGTCGGGCTGGTGTGCAGCGTGCGCACTTCGCCGGCGGCGACCTTGAGGTCGCCGAGACGGCCGGAGCCGCCGCCGAGACCCGGAGTCAGGCGACCGGCGGTCGCTTCACCCCAGAAGGCTCCGGTGCGGTTCTGATCGCAGTTGGCGAGGGTCGTGAACTGCTCGCCGCCCGGGGGAAGGAGCACCGGCGGGAAGCTGATGAACTGCGGAGTGAAAAGCACAGGGCCCGCGTTGCCGAGCGAGTTGCCGGTCAAGTCCTTGATGCCGACCGGCAGGTTGACGATCACCTTGCGCGGGCTGGCCAGATTGGAGCCAGCGCTCGGGAAGGGATTCGACGGCGTGAAGACCACGGTGGTCTGCAGCGAGACCTGATCGAGGTTGAACGTGAACGACCCCTGGATCAGCACCTGGTCGAGCGTGTTCGCGACGTTGCCGTCGGGGTCGAGCTTGACCGTGATCGTCGGCGACTGACCGGTTCCCGGGATCACCAGGGTTCCGATGTTCATCAGGTCGTTGAAGACCATGGTGATCTTCGTGGTCAGCAACACGCCGACCGCGCCGTTCGCGGTCACGCCAGGTCCGGCAACCGTGTCGACGAACACTGCGACGGCGGGCGGCCCGGCGACCGGGTCGCCGATTCCCTGAGTGGTGATCGCGCAGGACAGGCGCGTGGCGTTTTCCGTTCCGCCGGTGGAGCGGATGAAGGGCGGGGAATCACCCTGCTTCGTGCCCGGGATGATCACGGTGTAGGAAGCGCCCGGCTGGAATCCGAAGACCGGATTTCCGCTCGTGTCGAAGGTCAGCGAGGGCCGGAAGATCACGCGGCGCGAGTCGAAGGGGTCGATCAGGTAGGTGCCGGGAGGCACGGTCCCGGTGGCCGCATCGCTCACCTGGAAGGACTGCTTGCTGACCGAGGAGAACTGCACCGGCTTCGAGAAGAGCACGCCGATCTCCTGGTTCTGGGTGGTGTTGATCACCCCGCAGGAAATCTGGCCGCCCGTCGCGCCGTTGGAGCTGCAACTCAGCGTGCAGGATTCGATGAACATGGCGCCGGTCGCGCCACTGCTCGATTTGCTGCAGGAGGAGAACAATCCGGCGAGGCCGAGGGCCAGCACCGCTACAGACATGCCCAGTCGATTCATTGCGTGGTTACCTGGGGGCGCTTGGGGGGCGCTCCTGCTGCTCGAAAACTGTGTGGAAGAGGGGACCCGGTGGGCGTCCCGCGCGTACGAATGCCCTCGAACTGAAACCGCCCGGAAGCGGTCCATCGTGCTTCCCAGGGAACGGCATTTTTCGCTGCTCGAACGGTCCGCGCGGGAACATTCGAGGGCGAGCAGGGGGGCCGTGCCAGGGGAATCGGGGTTGAGCACTATAGAAAGGATGGTCGCGCAGTTGCCAGAGTTTTGCCACTCTCCAATGTCCGCCACCCGTCTCGGGAGGGCCTGGCCGCAGGGCGGCAGGAGTCTCTCGAGCACGTGGTCCGTGGCCGGATCGCGCACCGTCCGCCAACCAGGGCTCAAATCCTGTGCCTGTCGCCGACGGTCCGTTCATTGCTCCTGAACCCCTCCCATGCACACCTCCGACGCCATGGTCCTCCCCTCCTGTCACACCCGTCATCGCGCACCGCTCAGTCGGCGAGCGACTTCGCACACCCGCTCCGGGCTGGCGGGCGCCCTGCTCTGCCTCGCGGCCTTCCTCGTCGCTTGCGGTGACCATGGTTCCAGCGCCGCGCCGAGCGCAAAGACCGGGGCGGACCAGGCCCCCGCCAAGGCCCAGATCGAGGCCCTGCGCCAGGCGTTCATCCCGATCGATCCCACGGCGACCAGCGACAAGCAATACGAGTGGCGTGAGGCGCGGCGCAAGCTACTCCTGGAGCTCGAGCGCGGCCCGCAAACCCTGGCCGCGCCCGCGATCGAAGCCTTCCAGAAGGAAGTCGACGGCAGGGACGACTGGCGCTCGGCCCTGCTCTCGGTCGCGGCCCACACCGACCGCGAGCTGGCGCGACCGCTGCTCGAGAAACTGTGCCTGTTCTACGACGGCGTGACCGGCCTGGGCGTGCGGACCGAGGCGATGCGCCTGTGGTGCGAGACCTCTCCGGCGCCCGCGGTCAAGCTCCTGCAGCCGATCCTGCTCCAGCCGCGACCGAGCATCACCTATCCGCCGAAGGAGCAGATGCTGCGCCACTGGATCAACGCCGCACGCTCGATCCGCCAGCCGATCGACGTCACCCTGGCGACGATCGCGACCGACATCACCCAGCCGGCGGACGCGCGCTATGTCGCGGTCGACGAGCTCGCCTTGGAAAAGGGCAGCTCGATCGGCGCCAAGGCGCTCGAGACCGTGCTCGTCGAATCGGGCTCCGACGGCATGCTGCGCCGCAAGGCCGCCCAGGCGATGCGCGGCGCCCTGTCGCGCGAAGACTTGTGCGCCATCCTGACGCGGATCTCCGAGCACGAGTCGGACGCGACGTTCCTGTATTTCCTCGACGACATGCTGCAGAAGAACTGTCGGTGATCACCGACACCCACGCCCACGTCTTCTGGTCGGAGTACGACGCGGATCGCGAGCTCGTGCTCGCCCGCGCGCGCGAGGCCGGTGTCGATCGCATGGTGATCGTCGGCACCAACCCGGACACGTCGAGCCAGGCCTTCGCCTTGTGCGCGGGCCAGAAGGGTCTGTATCCGACGGCGGGAATCCATCCGCACGACGCGGCGGAGCACGGCGCAAAGTCGCGCGCGCAGATCGCCGCCCTGTGCGCCAGGCAGGAATGCGTGGCCGTCGGCGAGACCGGGCTCGACTGGTTTCGGAACCTCTCGCCGCGCGACGCGCAGCTCGACAACTTCCGCTGGCACCTCGAGCTGGCGCGCGAGCTCTCGCTGCCGATCATCGTGCACTCGCGGGATGCTCACGAGGACACGCTCGCCTTGCTGCGCGAGTTCCGCGGCGTGCGCGGAGTGATGCATTGCTACACGCTGGGCGAGCCCGAGCTCGCTCCCTACCTGGAGCTCGGCCTGTTCATCTCGTTCAGTGGCGTGGTTACCTACCCGAAGAACGCGGCGAATCGCGCCGCTGCCCGCGCCGTCCCCGAGGATCGGCTGCTGGTCGAGACCGACTGCCCCTTCCTCGCGCCGCAAGGCCACCGCGGCACGCGCAACGAGCCGGCCCTGGTGCGCAGCGTGCTCGAGCACATCGCAGCGGCGCGCGGCGTGGACTTCGAAGAGCTCGCGCGCACGACTTCGCGCAACGCCGCGGAGCTGTTCCGCTTCGAGTAAAATGAAGCGGGGCGCCGCCGGATGACCGGCGGCGCCCCGCGATGCATGCGCTCGCGACGGTCTTACTGGACGGGTGCCCAGGTCAGGGTGTCGTTCGCGACCACGCCGTTGATACCCAGCGGGCTGCCCATGTCCAGGGCGGTCGAGAAGACTGCGTCGAAGTTCGGGCCGCCGACCGTGGTCGTGTAGGGCACCGCTTGACGGTTCAGGGTCTGGAGCAGGTCGCCTTCTTGGTTGACGAAGAAGACGCGGTTGCCCGTCTGGTTGACTTGGATCGGCCAGGCGTAGCAGCACCAGAGCACTTCGCCGTTGTCCGGATCCGGGTAAGGACCGACGATCGAACCGCCGCCCGCTTCTTCCGGAATTCCCGCGGTCGCGGCACCGACCGTCGCGGCCGGCAACCACACTTGATACAGGTAGCCCGAGCGCGAGACCTGGCTGGTGGCGTTGACCGCACCGAAGGCCGAGGACATCACGGACGGAGTCAGGTTGTCCGTACCGGCGACACCGGGGGCCGGAATACCGGCCGCGCTGATGCGAACCGGTTGCGCACCGGCGAGCTCGGCGAAGTAGCCGTACTCACCCGCGCCGTCGCCGTCCGAGTCGATCGCGCCGGAGGATTGGACCTGCGCTTGCGACGAGGACAGTGAACGGAGGGTGCTGATTGCGGCCGATTCGTTCGCCGAAAGGCGAGCGCTCAGCAGCTTCGGAATCGCGACTGACGCGATGATCGCGATGATCGCGACAACGATCATCAGTTCGATCAGCGTGAAACCAGAGTTCTTGCGGTTGATCATCATCTTGGTAGTTTCCATCTGCCTGCACGGCGCAGCAGCCGTCGCTTCCAGCAGTTCTTTCCTCACGCGGGAGGGTTGCTTTTTGAAATGCGCGGCGCCGGCTTGTACCCCGGCATCCGCACTCCGATCTGGGGCGGTCCACAAGGACCGTCCCTCCCACCCCCCCTCCAGGTCGTCCCTGTCCGGCGGGCGGCGTTCGACGCGGCATGGATCGGCGCATCGAGTGGCCATGCTTGAGCCAACAAGAGTTTTTCAATGTTTTTTCACTCGCGCCCCAGGCCTGGGAGGAGCGAGCGGCGCGGGAGCGCTGCCAAGCGCCGCGGAGCATTGCGAAAAAAAAGCGCGAGGCTGGTCCATCGGGACCAGCCTCGCGCGATGTCCAGGTCGCTCGCGCGACCGTGGCTTATTTCTGCGCGCCGCCGAGAGCTCCGACCACGTCGAGGATCGGCAGGAAGACGCTGAGCACCACGCCGCCGACGATCACACCCATGAAAGTGATCAGGATCGGCTCGATCAAGCTCGTCAAGGCCTTGATCGCCGCCTTGACCTGCGCGTCGTAGAACTCGGCGATCTTTTCCAAGAGGGCTTCGAGGCTGCCGGTCTTCTCGCCGATCGCGATCATGCGCACGACCATCGAGGGGAAGACCTTGGTCTTGCCCAGGGGCTCGGAGAGCAGCTGACCGTTCTTGACGCTTTCGCGCGAGGCGTCGACGGCTTCGGAGATCACGGTGTTGCCTGCGGTTTCCGAGACGATCTCCAGCGTGGCCATGATCGGCACACCGGAGCGGATCAGGGTCGCGAAGGTGCGCGAGAAGCGCGCCAGGGCGACTTTGCGCGCGAGCGGCCCGAAGACCGGCATGCGCAGGCAAATGATGTCCCAGTAGTGCGCGCCCATCTTCGTCTTCTTGAACATCATCAGCCCGAAGACCGAGCCCGCGCCGGCGACCAGGATCAACAGCCAGTTCGCGCGCAGGAAATCGCTGACCGCGAGCACGAATTCAGTGATCGCGGGCAGCTTCGCGCCCAGGCCCTCGAAGACCTGCTTGAAGGTCGGCACGACGCCGATCATCAGGAAAGCGGTGATGCCGGTGACCAGGGTCATCGAGATCACCGGGTAGGTCATGGCCGACTTGATCTCGCGCGAGAGGGCCTGGCTGGCCTCCTGGTAATCGGCGAGGCGCTCGAGGATCACGTCCATCTGACCCGAGGCTTCGCCTGCGCGAACCATCGAGACGTACAACGGAGTGAAGGCGCGCGGACAGGTCTCCATCGCGCTCGAGAGGTCCGCGCCGGCGCGCAGCTCGTGGGCGAGTTTCTGGCAGGTGGTGCGCAGGCCCTTGGTGTCGGCCTGCTCGCCGAGCACGTCGATCGCCTCGAGCAGCGCGAGACCGGACGCGACCATGGTCGCGAGCTGGCGCGTGAAGAGCACGAGCTCCGTGGTCGTGACCGAGGGGCCGCGCTTGAAGAAGCCGCCGCCCTTGCCGCCGACCTTGAAGGATTTCGCTCCGCCCTTGTTGGAGACGGCCTCGACGTTGAGGACCACCAGGTTCTGCTTGCGCAGTTCTGCAAGGGCAGTGCCCTTGTCTTCCGCCTGGAGCGTGCCTTCGACGGTCTGGCCGGTGGATTTCTTGGCTGAATACTTGAAGCTTGCCACGTGTTTCTTGGTCCTCTGCCGTTATTTGTCGTCCAACGTGGTGCGCAGGACTTCTTCGAGGGATGTCTTGCCGCGCGCGACGTTGAGCAGGCCCACGCGCCGCAGGGAGAGCATTCCCAGGCGAATGGCCTCCTTCTTGATCTCCATGGCTGATCGGCGCTCGATCACCATTCGCTTGAGTTCGTTGTCGAGGTACAGGGTCTCGAGGATCGCGAAGCGGCCCTTGTAGCCGTCCTTGCAGCGCGCGCAGCCGCTGGGACCGGGCCCGTAGATCTCCAGGGCCTCCAGCTCCGATTCCAGGAATCCGACCGAGAGCAGCTCTTCGTTGGGCAGCCGGTCCAGCTTGACCCGGCACTGTGGGCACAATTTTCTGCCCAGGCGCTGGGCGCCGATGCACAAGAGCGAGCTGGCGACCATGAACGGGTCGATGCCCATGTCCACCAGACGCGTGATCGTGGTCGCCGCGTCGTTGGTGTGCAGGGTCGAAAGCACCAGGTGACCCGTGAGCGCGGCCTTGATCGCGATGTCGGCGGTTTCCGTGTCGCGGATTTCGCCGACGAGCACGATGTCGGGGTCCTGGCGCAGGATCGAGCGCAGGGCGCCGGCGAAAGTCATCCCGCGCTTGGGGTTGACCGGCACCTGGTTGATGCCGTCCATGCGGTATTCGACCGGGTCCTCGACGGTGACCACGTTGACGTCGGGCGTCGCGACTTCCTTGATGCACGAATACAGGGTGGTCGACTTGCCCGAGCCCGTCGGGCCGGTGAGCAGCAGCATCCCGTAGGCCGCGGCCGAGGCGCGCTTGATGTCGTCGAGCGACTTCTGCTCGTAGCCCAGGCTGTCGAGCTTGAGCGACATCGAGCCGGTGTCGAGGATCCGCATCACGGCCTTCTCGCCGCCGACCACCGGCAGGATCGACAAGCGGAAGTCGATCTTGCGGTTCTCGAAGCGGATCTGGAACTTGCCGTCCTGGGGAGCGAAGCGCTCGGCGATGTCGAGCGAGGACATGATCTTCAAGCGCGAGAGCAGCGCCGGCCCGATCGAGCTCGGCGGTCGCATCGCTTCGTACATCGCGCCGTCGACGCGGTAGCGCACGCGCATCGCGCCGTCGCCGGGCTCGATGTGGATGTCGCTGGCCTTTTCCTTGAGGCCGCGCAGGATGATCAGGTTCATCAACTTGACCGCGGGCGCGTCGTCCGCGGAGACGGCCTGGTCCTCGATGCTCTCCTGCTCGCGCGTGATCGCGACTTCCAGCTCGCTGGAGACCACCTCGCCGAGCAGGTCGTTGACCTGGCGCGATCCGGTGTCGAAAAGCACGTCGCTGGCCGTCTTGATCGCGGCGGGGTGCGAGAGCACCGTGCGCACGTTGCAGCGCGTCATGCGCTTGAGATCGTCGAGCAGCAGCACGTCGAACGGATCGGAGACGACGATGGTCAGGATGTCGCCGTTGCGCGCCAAGGGCAGGATGCCGTGCTCGAGGCACAGCTCCTGCGGGATCATCTCCAGCGCCAGCGGATCCGGCCGCATGCGCGTCATGTCCACGGGCGCGACGCCAGCCGCGGAGCCGAGCGTCGAGAGCAGAGCCGACTCGGTGATCGTGCCGTTGCTGAGCAGGGTCGCGACCGGCTGCCCGCCCTTCTCGCGCGCGGCGGCCCAGTCCTCGTCGCTGACGAGGCCCGCGTCGACCAGCAGGCGGCGGATCTTGCCCGAGACGCGAACCATGACGGTCAGGCCGCGCGGAGCAGGTTGCGCATTTCCGTCGGGTCAGAGGCGGCGCGGTCGGCGTCGTCGAGGCGCACCTTGCCGGTCTTGACCAGCTCGGCGAGCGACGAAGCCATGGTGCGCATCCCCAGTCGCTGTCCGGTCTGGATCTGCGAATAAATCTGGTGCGCCTTGTTCTCGCGCACCAGGGCGCGCACGGCGGGATTGCAGATCAGGATCTCGGCGGCCATCGCGCGGCCGCGTCCGGTGGCCATCGGCAAGAGCTGCTGGCTGACCACGGCCTCGAGCGTGAAGGCGAGCTGCGTGCGCACCTGCTGCTGCTGGTGCGAAGGGAACACGTCGACGATGCGGTTGATCGTCTGCACGGCGTCCGAGGTGTGCAGCGTTCCAAAGGTCAGGTGTCCGGTCTCGGCCAAGGTCAGCGCGGCTTCGATCGTCTCGTAGTCGCGCATTTCGCCGATCAGCACGACATCGGGATCCTGGCGCAGCACGCTCTTCAGCGCCTTGCCGAAGGATTGCGTGTCGCCGCCGACCTCGCGCTGGGTGATCAGGCACTGCTTGTGCAAGTGCGTGAACTCGACCGGGTCCTCGATCGTCACGATGTGTCCCTGGTTGGACATGTTGATGTGGTTGATCATCGACGCGAGCGAGGTCGACTTGCCCGAGCCCGTCGAGCCGGTGACGATCACCAGACCGGAGCGCAGGGAGCAGATGCGCTCGCACACGGCGCGCGGAAGGCCCAGCTGCTCGAAAGTCGCGATGCGCGTCGGGATCAGACGCATGACCGAGGCCACCGCGCCCTGCTGGTGGAACACGTTGGCGCGAAAGCGGCCCTGGTCCGACAGCCCGAAGGAGCAGTCGAGCTCGAGCTCGCGATCGAGCTTGGCGATCTGGTCGGAGGTCAGCACGCTGGTCGCCAGGCGGCGCGTGTCGTCGGGCGTGAGCGGCGGGCAGTCGACGGGCAGCAGCACGCCGTCGACGCGGATGCGCGGCGGGGAAGCGACCGTGATGTGCAGGTCGGACCCGCCCTGGCGGATGAGCAACGCCAAGAGTTCTTCCATAGTGATCATGGGCGAGGCTCATCGGCACGTGCGCCGAGAGGACTCAATCCGAAATCACCACCGAGCCGGGCGCGCTCTCCCGATTGCAGGATTCGCGCGCGCAGCTTCGCGTCCGAGCGGGGGTTGCGCGCTCGCGGCTGCTCGCGGCTCGCGTGCAGAGCCTGCGAACTACGGCGCAGGCTCGCCGCTGGAGGCCAGGAAACTCGAGCGAGACTGCGTGTCGCACCGCCTGCTCGGAAAAAATTTCCGGTCGCGAGGCTCGGCCCAGCTTCGGCAGGGAAAAACTTTCCGAGCGCGCGGAGATTTTTCCCGCGCCGACCCGAAGTCCCTGCTCAGTCCTCTTCGTGCTTGCGCGAGAACTGGCTCAAGATCCGCGCCTGCTCCTGCGCGGGCACCGGCGAATAGTCGAACAGGCTCATCACGTAGGAGCCCTCCCCCGCCGTCTGCGACTTCAAGTCGCGCTGATACGTCTGGACCGCCGACAGCGGCGCGTGGGCCTTGATCACGGTCAGCGCGCCGTCGGCCTCGTTCCACTGATCGACGACCTGGCCGCGGCGATGGCTCGTGATGTCGGAAAAAACCGTTCCCGCGTGCTCGGTCGGGATCGAGATCACCAGCTCCATGACAGGCTCGAGCAGCACCGGCCCGGCCTTCTTGAACGCGTCCATGAAGGCGCGGGCGCCGGCGATCTTGAAGCTCGCCTCGTCGGAGTCGACGTCGTGGTACTTGCCGTCGTGGACCTCGAAATCGAGGTCCACGACCTCGCTGTGCGTCAGCACGCCCTTGGTTGCGAGCTCGCGCATGCCCTTCTCGACCGCGGGGATCAAATTGCGCGGGATCGATCCGCCGACCACACCGTCGGTGAAGCGCAGGCCGCCGCCTTTCTCCAGCGGACGCACGCGAACATGGCATTCGGCGAACTGACCGCGGCCGCCGGTCTGCTTCTTGTGCCGGTACTGGCCCTCGGCCGACTTCGTGATCGTTTCCTTGTAGTGCACGCGCGGGACGTGGGAGGTGATCTCCACGCCGTGACGGCGCTTGAGCCGAGCTTCCATGATCTGCAGGTGCAGCTCGCTCATCCCGTGCACCACCAGTTCATGGGTCTGGGGATTGAAGTTGCTGGTGAAAGTCGGATCTTCCGCGGCGAGCTTGTGCAGGGCCTCGCCGATCTTCTGCTCGTCGTTGCGGCTCTTGGGCACCACCGCCATCGCGACCATCGGCGTGGGCATCGCCGGGATCTCGACGCTCAGCGCCTTCTGGCCGACGTGGGTGACGCACTCGCCGTAGTGGGCCTGCTCGATCTTGGTCAAGGCCACGATCTGGCCGGCCTTGGCGGTCTCGATCGGATCGCGGCGCTTGCCGCCGACCAGCCGGAACAGGCCGCCGAGCTTCTCGCCGCGCTCGGAGGACTTGGGTCCGATCAGCGTGTCGTGCGCATGCATCGTTCCGCGCAGCACGCGCGCGACGCAGAGTTTTCCGACGTGAGGATCGGAGCGCACCGAGAAGACCAGCGCCGCGAGCACGCCCTCGGGCGAGGGATCGATCGCCTTGCCATCCGCGGAGCGGCGCTCCTGCATGCCGGCGTGGGGCGCGAAGTCGTGCAGGAAGTCGAGCAGCTTGTCCATGCCCAGACCGGTCGCGGGATTCGTGACCAGGACCGGCACCAGCTTGCCCTTGGCCATCGCGCCGGGAATGTTCGCGCGCAGCTCGTCTTCGGTCAGCGTCTGGGTCTCGAGGTAGCGCTCGAAGAGCTTCTCGTCCTCGCAGCCGTCCATGATCCGGTCCATCAATTGCGCGCGCCAGGCCGAGCCCTCGTCGCTGAAGATCGTGTGCACCGCGGAAAAGCCGCGGCCGCTCTGGTCGGGGACCAGCACGGGCACGCACACCTCGCCGATGCGCTGGCGCAGATCGCGCACCAGGGCGTCGAAATCCGTGTTGTCGAGGTCGAGGTGGGTGACGACGATCGCGCGGGCGCGGCCCAGGCTGCTCGCCATCTCCAGCTTGCGCTTCAAGTTGTGCGTGACGCCGCTGGAGGCCGAGACCACGCCGACGACCAGGTCGGCGACCACCATGCTCGACTGAGCATCGGCCATGAAGTCGGGGTAGCCCGGCGTGTCGATGAAGGTGTACTCGACGCCTTCGCTGACCACCTGCACCAGCGAGGTCTGCAGGGTGTGCCCCTTCTCCTGCTCCTCGGGCTCCGTGTCGCACAGGCTGCGCTTCTCGGCGACCGACGGCCGCTTGTCGACCACCTTCAACTGATACGCCAGCGAGTCGACCAGGGTCGTCTTGCCGGCGGAAGGATGGCCCACGAAAGCAACGTTGCGGATGGCCTCGAGTGCAGTGCCCATGGGAATTCTCTCGCGTCGAAAGTGCGTTGGCTGGACAGTCGCGCCCGCGCGGCCCGAGGCCACGCCCGGCGTGGGCGCATGGTATCCCACACCGCGCCCTCCCGCGGTGTGTGACTGCGATGTCAGCCCTTCGGGAGCGGGCTAGCAGTCCATTGAAAGAGTCCCGTCGCGAGGAGCAGCGGGCTAGGTGAGGCAAGGAGCGCGAAAGAAAGCTGTGCAGGGGTCCCCGCGTTAGAGCGCGAAGCACTCGTGGCGAAGGCTCGTGCGAAGCCTTCGCAGCGGGGTGCGGCCTTCCTGGCCGCTGAGCACAGCTTTCCGAGCGCGACGCAGCATCACCGCAGTCCGCTGCGCCGCAGTAGGGACTCATTCAACGGGCTGCTTGCGCCCGAGACTTGGACGGGGCTCAGTCCTTCGGGCGGTGGACGACGATCTCGACCCGGCGATTCTTCGATTTCGCTTCGGCCGTCTTGCCCGCCACGACCGGACGGTACTGGCCCCAGCCCGCGATCACGCACTGCTCGTCGGGCACGCCGGCGTCCTCGACCAGGTAGTGCAGCACCGCCATGGCCCGCGCCAGCGACAGCTCGCGGTTCGAGCCGAACTTGGCCTTGGTGATCGGATCGGCGTCGGTGTGACCCTCGATCCAGTATTCCGCCTTGGGGTATTCGCTGGCCAAGGCCTTGGCGACGCTGCCGAGCGCGGCGCGGCCGGCCTTCGACAGCTCGGCCTTGCCCGCGGCGAAGTTGATGTCGGACGACATCGTGATCACCATCTCGCCGTTGCGCAGGCCGTAGCCGATTCCGGCGGAATCGAGCTCGGGAAATTTCTTGGCGTCCGCGGAATTGTCGCGGCGCGGCATCTCGAGCAGCTTCGCGTTGGCTTCCGCCACCGCGTTCTCGAGCGATTCCTTCTGGTAATTCAAGTCGCGGTTGTCGCCCTTGATCTGCGCGCGCTCTTCGCGCAAGCGCTTGTTCTCGGCGGTCTGCTCCTCGAGCGCGTCGCGGTAGGCGTGCTCGGTCTGGCATGCGCCGCTGAACACCGAGAGTGCGAGCACGAAGCTCGCGAAAGTGAATCTGTTGTTGCCGATGCTCATCGGATGTCGTCCTTCGAAGTTCGTCTGGCGGAAGAGCGCGAACCGCATCGCAATCGAAAGCCAACTCCAGCTTCGATCGGGCACGAGTCGCGCGAGAAAGTCTTGGCCGCCGAAGCGGCGCGGGCTCACCACGCGCGGAGCGCGCTACTGGGGGAGCCAACGCAGGACATGATTCCAGGCCAGCAGCACGATTCCAATACCCAAGGCGAGGTAAGGACCGAAGGGCAGGTAGCGTCCGGCGACGCGCGCCGAGGCGAGCGAGCGCGCAAACTTGCGCCGTGCGCCGCGCCGGCGCGCGCGCGATCGCGAGACCCAGAGGAAGCGCACGACGTTCAGGACACCGGCGAGCGAGGCCACCACCGAGCCCAGCACCAAGGCCGCCAGGGCTCCGCCGGGTCCGATGAAACCTCCGGCGGCGGCGAGCAGCTTCACGTCGCCGAGCCCCATCGCGTCGCGGCGAAACAGGAGCTTGCCGAGCGAGCCGATGGCGAGCAGCACTCCCCCTCCGACCGCCAGGCCGACCAGGCTCGCCAGCAGCGCGCCGAGCCGATCGACCGAGTCTCCGCTCGAGAGGAGTCTCGCCAGGTAGGTGTCAGCGTGCAGGCTGGGCACCAGGAACGAGGCGATCGGTGCGGCGATCATGCCCCCGATCGAGATCTCGTCGGGGATCTCGAAGAACTCGAAGTCGACGAAAGTCGCGACCACGAGGCCTGAGAGCACCAGGACGCGCACCAGGGTCAGGTCCCATTGCCCGGTCGGAGTCATCCAGGCCGCGAGGAACCACAGCGCGGCCGTCAACAGCTCGACCAGCGGGTAGCGCCAGGGAATCCGCCATCCGCAGCCGCGGCAGCGCCCGAGCTGGACCATCCACGAAGCCAGAGGGATGTTCTCCTTCCAGGTCAGCTCGCGCTGGCAGTTCGGGCACTGGGAACGGCGCGGTTTCGCCACGGTCATGCCCGGCCGCGGCAGGCGGTGGATCGCGACGTTCAAGAACGAGCCGACGAACAGGCCGAACACGGCCCACCAGAACCAGTGGAACTCGGCCGGCAGGTCGGGGCCGTTCATCGATCGCGCTTCCAGCGCACGCGGACCGCGTCGATCAGCGGAGGATCCCAGGCGGGCAGATCGTCCGCGGTGCCGGGAAGGCCGTCGGGGCCCGGCAGCATGCGTTGCTTGGCGCTCGCCGGCGGAACCTGCAGCTCGAGCACGAGGCGCAGGGTCGGACAGTCGACCAGCAGCGACGGATCGTCGGCCATCACTTCGATCTCGCCCGAAGCTCCCGGCGAGCCACGCTCGCCGGCGTAGCGCGCGCGCAGGGAACCCGAGCCCGCGCGCCCGCTCGGCAGCTCGGAAGACAGCCAGCCCTTCGCGGGCTCGTCGCCGGGGATCGGATTGGAGCGCACGGCGAAACAGAGGCCACGGACCAGCGGATTGTGCTGCGGCGGATCGAGGACCAGCGGCGCATCCGCGACCCGCGCCTGGGCGGCTCCCTTGGCCTTGGGATCTCCCCACACCGCGATCGCGCCGCCTTCCCCGCGCTCCATGAAGAAACTGGCGCCGAGCGGCTCGTAACCGGCGATCCGGATCCTTCCAGAGACTCGGATGCGACCTCCGGCGACCAGCAGCAGCGGCCCGGGAACCTCCAGCTCGCCGGAGATGCGCAGATCGCCGCCCGCGACGAGCACGGTCAGCGCTGCGTCCAGAGCCTGCTGGCGCTCGAGCCAATGCGAGAGCGTCTCGTCGGACTGCGCCTCGGGGAAGACGGCGGGCTTCGCGTCGCCGAGACGGCGCAGCTTGCCGGCGATCTCGAGCGCGCCCTGGCTGCACAGGCGCGCCAATCCGCTGCCGGCGTCGAGCTCGCAAGTAGCGCCCTCGGGCACCGCGAGGCGCGAAGCCTGGACGTGGATTCCGTTCACCTGCCCGCTCCAAAGCAGCTCGCCCTGCGAGCCGTCGCCCGCGGCCCTCGGGAAGCGTACCTCGAGCAGTCCGCTGTTCGACCAGAAGGCCGTGCCGTCCGATCCCTCGACCAGCGCGCTCGAGCGCTTGCCCTTGTCGAGGAACTCTTCGACGTACTCGCGCACGTTCTCGTCGCCGGGTGCCGGGATCACCGGGATGCGCAGCTTCGAGAGGATCTCCCGGTTGAGCACGGACACTTTTCTGCCGGAGAAATCCTTGATGTGCAGGTTGTCTCCGTTGACGCGCAGCGTGTAGGTCCCCAGCGGCACGTTCGATGCCGGCAGCAGGCGCAGCTTCGTGGTTCCCTGATAGTAATACGCGCGCTTGTTGTAGTTCTCGACGAGCACGGCGCGCAATCGGTACTCGGGCCGCGGAATCGGTCCCTCGTCGGGCACCAGGGAGAACACGTCGTCGGAGACCGTCGAAGGATCGATCGGCTCCTCGCACTCCAGCTCGAGCCCCGATTGGGGCGTCATGCGCCGCCTCAACGTCGGCCCATCCGTCGACTTGCCCTGCGGCAGGAGCAGCGGATAGACCTTGTCGTCCGAGTAATCGAGGAACACGGGCTCGCCGAGGCGGTTCTCGACGCTGACCGTGCGGAATTCGATGCGCAGCGTCTTCGCCAGGCAGGCCCCCGCCTTGCTGCGGATCGAGTCGGCCCGCGGGAAGCCGGCGAGCTCCAGGACGTAGGTCGTGTCCGGCAGGTAGCCGCCGTCGCGCAGATCGGGCGCGCGCACCTGGTCCGGCAGGAAAGTCAGCTCGCGGCCGGCGACGAAGCGCGCGCCGCGCGCGGTGTGACTCCCGTCGAGGCTCGTGATGTGCACGGTGTCGGCCGTGATCGAGGCGCGATCCAGCTCGCTGGAGAAGTGCAGGACCAGGGGCTCGTTCAAGTAGACGCCGATGCGCTGCCTCGGCCTGAAGTCCACGAGCGCCAGGGCGGCGACTTCCGGCCTGTCCGGCGCGCAGGCCCCGAGCGGTGCGAAGGCGGCCGCGAGCATCGACCACCACAGCGGTCCGATGATCCTGATTCTCGCCAGCCCCACGCGGCCCATTGAAGCAAGTGCGACCCCCGCACTCCAAGGGATCGACGCGGCGCGCGATCGCCTTCGCTGATTCTCGATGGAAGGAACGAGCCCCTCGCGCCGGCCCGATCGGCCAGCGCGAGGGGCGCGGAGACACCCGGGTCTTTCGCTAGTAGCGGAAGGGCAGGCGCAGGAAGTCGAGCGACGGCAGCGGCGTCTGGGGCGTGATGCCCTGACCGAGCTTGTCGATGTCGAACTCGACCTGGAAGCGCAGGAAGCGGAAGCAGGGATTGCCGGCGTCCGCGTTGAGCACGGCGATGTCCGAGCCGGGAACCGGCGGCACCGCCGCGGCTGCATTCGGCAGTCCGTTCGAGGTCGCAGGCGCCGCCTGGAACTTCAAGAACACACTGGCGCTCGGCGGAAGCGAGTCCTTCACGCCGCTCGTGCGGATCTTGAAGTAGGTCGGGATCAGCTCCGTCGCGACTCCGCCCGGGGCGCTGAACGAAGTCAGCTGCGGGTCGTCGGCCGCGACCGTCAAGGTCAGGGTCGGCGGAACCGAGTTCGAGATGAAAGCCGCGGCCACCACGTCGAAGCGCAGGTTGTTCGAGGGCACACCGACCTGCGAGAGCCGCAGGGTGGCGCGCTTCAACAGACTCGGGTTGTGCAGGAAGTACTCCTGCGGACCGCCGATCAGCGGCGACGCGTCCATGACGAGCGTGCGGCCCGAAACCGTGACGAACGGCAGATTCGGCGCGACGGCGATGTTCGCCGGGCCGAGCAGCGTCGGTCCGAGGTTGACCACACCCGCGGTCGACAGCACCTCGCCCGTGATCGTGTTGACGTTGCCGAAGTCGAAGGTCGCGGGCCGGAAGTTCCCTTGGATGTCCGTGCACGCGGCGAAGGCCGCTGCCGGATCGAATCCGCCGAGCCCCATCGGAATCCAGATCGAGCGCGCGACGGACGCACGGCCGAAGGTCGGAATCAGACGCTGCGTCGAGCTGGCCGAGACCGGCGTGGGCTTGCACATCTGCGCCAGCGTCCGCCCCGGCGGCAGGAGGATGTCGCCGCCCGAAAGTCCGCCAGGCGTGTGCAACTGGATGATTCCAGGCCCGCCGTCACCGCCCGCACCCGAGATCGGGCCCTGGCACGTGCCGGGTGTAAAGGGAGAAGGACAGGCGTCGAGACTCGGTTGCGTCTCCTGCATCGCGCCGAGCATGAGCTTGGCGCCGCCGGTGTCGTTCACTCCAGCGCCGCCCTGTCCGCCCGTGGCGATGATCGAGATCTGATTGGCTCCGGTGGCCAGAGTGAGATCGATCTTGCCCGCGGTCTGCAGGATCACGTGGCCGCCCGAGCCGCCTCCGGAGCCGCCGCCGACGCGGTCGATGCCGCCCGAGTTCTCGCCGCCGCCGCCGGTGCCGCCGCGGCACTTGATCGCGCCGGTCGCACCGAACTTGATCGTGCCGAGCGAGAGGATCTGCAGCGATCCAGCGCCGCCGCCGCCGCCCGCGCCCTTGCGATCATTGGCATTCGTCGGCGGAGGGAAGGGCGTCCCGTTCGACCAGATCGCGTCACCGCCACCGCCGCCACCGCCACCGGCCCAGGGACGGCTCAGCTCGCCGACAGTGATGAGACCAGTCGTCTGGTCGAAGGAATTGCCGAAGAAATCATTGGTCGCGCTGACGTCGGTGAAAGGTGAGCGTCCGATCGCTCCGCCCTTCGGCGGGTTCTGGCCCGAGAGCGCACCGAGCGACGGCGGGTTGCCGACGAAGAGGTTGTTGAAACCCGGCTCGGCGTCGAGACCGAGGAAGGTCTGATCCGCGACTCCGCCCGGCGTCAGCAGTTGATTGGGCCCGAGGGCTCCGCCGCCACCACCGGAGCCGCGAGTTGCGGTGGGGTTGTTCGGACCGCCTGTCCAGAAGGAGGCTTCCCCGCCGGTTCCGCCGAGGTCGGGGATCCCAAAGGCACCCACGCCGTTGGCTCCCTTCGGATCGGAAGTGTTGACCAGGGGGCTTCCGGTGCCGCCGCGTCCGCCGCCTCCGACACCGGCTGCGCCGGGCTCGGGAAGTTGCGGCGTGAGCAGCGTGCTGACCCCATGGGAGTCAGAGCCAGACACCTCGATGACTCCGTCGATGACCACCGAGCCCGAGGCCAGGATCGTCACGGGATTCGGCCCCTGGATCCTCAGCGTGCCGCCCTGCACGACGCGGAAGTTGCGCAGGTCGAGCACGCCTCCGATGATCACCTGTTGCGTGGTCGGCGCGAAGTTCGGGCCGCCGACGATCGTCGCGTTGGTCGTGTCGAGCACGAACATCTGGCCGGCTTTGACTTCCCAGTCGAAGTCGCCGTTGCCGCCGCCGCCCGTGCCGGAGAAACCGAAGGCCGTGGTGAGCGCGCCACCGCCCCAGTCGGCGATCGGAAGCCCGACCGGCGGCGCGATGTCCTCGTGCGAGCCCGCCTCGATGCCGTGGACGATGAACTCCTCTTCGAGCGAGTCGCCCTGAACCAGCTGCGCGGCCGAGGTCGTGGAAGGCGCGAAGCTCGTCTGCGTGATCGAGTTGGTCTCGCCGACGATGTCGCGGAACTCCGGCGCGAGGAAAATGCGCAGCTGCGATCCGGACGGTAGCGCACCTTGCGGCTCGATCCGCAGCAAGGCGCCGGTGCCGACGCAGTTCGACTCGAGCGTGATCAGCGAAGTCAGGCCCTGCCACGCTCCGCCCTGGTCGAGGAACTCGAGGCGGATGCGCGAGGGATCCAGATTCGCGGGCGAGGAATCGACCGGCTGGTTGAACGCGATCAGGAAAGCGGCGTGGCTGGCGACGTCGCTGAGCAGATTGTGCGGGAGCTCGAACCCGTTCTCGAGGCTGACCACGCCGTTGTTCGCGCGCTCGAAGTACACGCGATTGGAGGGATCGCCGCCGATCTCCACGTAGCTGGCGTCCGTGGTGATCGAGGCCGCACTGCGAATCAAGGGCGTCGGCGAGCCGGGGACCGTGTCGAAGAACAGCGTGCCCGGGTCGGTCGAGTTCGGCGTGACGAACAGGCGTTGCTCGGCAGTGCTCAGGATGTCGCCGCTGGTCGATCGCACGGAAAAGGCGGACTGCCCCACGACTCGCACTTCGTAGGCCACGCCGCCGGGCAGCAGGCCAGCGTCGCTGTAGTCCGCTTTGAGCGGGCAGATCGGCTGGAACGAAACCGTCGTCGCATTGACCAGCCTGAACTCGCCGATCGCCGGAGTTCCGCTGAGCTGGCGGATGTTGATCGAGTTGGGATTCACCGTGGAAAAATCCACGGGCTGACTGAATTCGATCGTGATCGCCCGGTTGATGGGCCAGATGCTATTGGCCTGCAAGTTCAGGTTGTTGACCTGGAAGTCGCCGCCGCCTCCGCCCGACCCTCCACCGCCGCCGCCGCAGCTCGAGACCAGCGAGACGATGGCGAGCGGCGCAAGGAACCCAAGCGGCGCGAGTCGGTTGCCGGGCTGGGAACGACGCGAGAAGGCGTGTAGCGAATGGTCCATGGGTGGGAAGCCCTGAGCGGGAGACTGGGAAGCGCGAGGCGGGAAGGAATGGGCCGGCAAGCGGCCCATTCGAGAAAGAGCAGAAGCCGAGCCCCGCGGCGCTCCGCAGCGAGCAAGGGTGGCTGGATCCGAGTGATGAGTGCGTGCAAGGAGCGCGGCGAAGCCTGGCCCCCTGCCGGAGCCTTCAGCCGCGTCGTGTGGTCTTCCAGCTCGGATCGGGCTGATGGTTCGCGCTAGACCACCTGCGCGAACACTCGCTGGACCAAGAGATTTCGATTGTCGGGGCCCGCGTCCCTCGCGCCGGCCTCATCGGCCAGCGCGAAGGATACGGAAGCTTTTTGTGCCTTGCCTCTAGTAGCGGAAAGGCAGGCGCAAGAAGTCGAGCGACGGCAGCGGGGTCTGGGGAGTGATCCCCTGACCGAGCTTGTCGATGTCGAATTCGACCTGGAAGCGCAGGAAGCGGAAGCAGGGATTGCCGACGTCCGCGTTGAGCACGGCGACGTCCGAGCCCGGAACCGGCGGCACTGCCGCGGCTGCGTTCGGCAGTCCGCCCGAAGTCGCAGGCGCCGCCTGGAACTTCAAGAAGACCCCCGCACTGGGCGGCAGCGAATCCTTCACACCGCTGGTCGTGACCTTGAAGAAGGTCGGAATCACTTCCGCCGCAACTCCGCCCGGCGCACTGAACGAGGTCAGCTGCGGGTCGTCATTGGAGACGGTCAAAGCCAGGGTCGGCGGAACCGAGTTCGAGATGAAGGCCGCGGCCACCACGTCGAAGCGCAGGTTGTTCGAGGGCACGCCAACCTGCGAGAGCCGCAAGGTAGCGCGCTTCAACAGACCTGTGTTCTGCAGGAAGTACTCCTGCGGCCCCCCGATCAGCGGCGACGCGTCCATGACGATCGTGCGACCGGAAACCGTGATGAACGGCAGGGCCGGTGCGACGGCGATGTTCGCGGGCCCGAGCAGCGTCGGCCCGAGGTCGACCACACCAGCGGTCGACAGCACTTCGCCCGTCAAGGTATTGACGTTGCCGAAGTCGAAGGTCGCCGTCCGGAAGTTCCCTTGGATGTCCGTGCACGCAGCGAAGGCCGCTGCGGGATCGAATCCGCCGAGTCCCATCGGGATCCAGATCGAACGCGCGACGGACGCGCGGCCGAAGGTCGGAATCAAACGCTGCGTCGCGTTGGCCGAGACCGGCGTGGGCTTGCAGATCTGCGGGAGAAGCTTGCCCGGAGGCAGGAGGATGTCGCCGCCGGCAAGTCCGCCCGGCGTGTGCAACTGGATGATTCCAGGCCCACCGTCGCCGCCAGCTCCATGGACCTGACCGAAGCAAGCACCCGGAGCGAACGGCGAAGGACAGGCGTCGAGACTCGGTTGCGTCTCCAGCATGCCGCCGAGACCGAGCTTGGCCCCGCCCGCGTCGTTCGCGCCGGCTCCACCTTGGCCGCCCGTGGTCGTGATGCAGACCTGGTTGAGTCCGGTGGCCAGGCTGAAGTCGATCTTCGCCGCTGTCTGCAGGATCACGTGGCCGCCCGAGCCGGCACCCGAGCCACCGCCGATGCGGTCGATGTTGATCGAATTCTCGCCGCCGCCACCGGTGCCGCCGCGGCACTTGATCGCCCCGATCGGCCCGAACTTGATCGTGCCGAGCGAGAGGATGTGCAACCCGCCGGCGCCGCCGCCACCGCCAGAGCCCTTGCGGTCGTTGACGTTCGACGGCGGAGGGAAGGGCGTGCCATTCGACCAGATCGCGTCGCCGCCGGCGCCGCCACCGCCACCGGCCCACAGTCGGTTCAGCTCGCCCGAGGTGATCTGACCGGTCGCCTGGTCGAAGGAGTTGCCGAAGAAATCATTGGCGGGGTTGGTGTCGAGGAAAGGAGACCGACCGGCCGCTCCGCCTGTCGGCGGGTTCGCGCCGGAGAGCGCACCGAGCGAGGGCGGGCTGCTGACGAGCAGGTTGCTGAAACCCGGCTCGGCGTCCAGACCGATCAAGGTCTGATCCGCGAGGCCTCCGACCGACACCAACTGATTGGGCCCGAGCACTCCGCCGCCGCCGCCCGCGCCGCGGGTTGCGAAGGGGTTGCTGGGACCACCCGTCCAGAAGCCGGATTCTCCGCCTGTCCCGCCGATATCCGGCACACCGAAGGCGCCGTAGCCGTTGGCGCCCTTGGGGTCCGACGCACTGTTGAGAGGACTGCCTGCACCACCGCGACCGCCGCCTCCGACACCGGCTGCGCCGGGCTCGGGAAGTTGCGGCGTGTTCAGCGTGCTGACCCCATGGGAGTCAGAGCCAGAGACCTCGATCACTCCGTCGATGACCACCGAGCCCGAGGCCAGGATCGTCACGGGATTCGGGCCCTGGATTCTCAGGGTGCCGCCTTGCACGACGCGGAAGTTGCGCAGGTCGAGCACGCCCCCGACGACGATCTGTTGCGTGGTCGGCACGAAGTTCGGGCCGCCGACGATCGAAGCGGTCGTCGTGTCGAGCACGAACAGCTGGCCCGCCTTGACTTCCCAGTCGAAATCGCCGTTGCCGCCACCGCCCGTGCCGGAGAAACCGAAGGCCGTGGTGACCGCACCACCGCCCCAGTCGGCAACCGGAAGCCCGACCGGCGGCGCGATGTCTTCGTGCGAACCAACGGCGGTGCCGCCGATGTTGAACTCTTCCTCGAGCGAGTCACCTTGGACAAGCTGGGCCGGCGAAGTGGTGGAAGGCGCGAAAGTCGTCTGGGTGATCGAGTTCGTCTCGCCGACGATGTCGCGGAACTCGGGTGCGAGGAAAATGCGCAGCTGGGAGCCGGACGGCAGCGCGCCTTGCGGCTCGATCCGCACCAGGGCGCCGGTGCCGACGCAGTTCGACTCGAGCGTGGCTTGCGAAGTCAGTGTCTGCCACGCTCCGCCCTGGTCGAGGAACTCGAGGCGGATGCGCGACGGGTCCAGATTCGCGGGCGAAGAGTCGACCGGCTGGTTGAAAGCGATCAGGAAAGCGGCGTGGGTGTTGACGTCGCTGAGCAGGTTGTGCGGGAGCTCGAAGCCGTTCTCGAGGCTGACCACGCCGTTGTTCCCGCGCTCGAAGTAGACGCGGTTCGAAGGATCGCCGCCGATTTCCACATAGCTGGCGTCGGTCGTGATCGAGGCCGCGCTGCGGACCACGGGCGTCGGCGAGCCGGGGACCGTGTCGAAGAACAGCGTGCCCGGGTCGGTCGAGTTCGGCGTGGAGAACTGGCGTTGCTCGGCATTGCTCAGGATGTCGCCGCTGGTCGAGCGCACCGAGAAGGCGGACTGACCGATGATGCGCACTTCGTAGGCCACACCGCCGGGCAACAGGCCGGCGTCGCTGTAGTCAGCCTTCAGCGGGCAGATCGGCTGGAAGGAAACCGTGGTCGCATTGAGCAGGCTGAACTCGCCGATCGCCGGCGTCCCGCTCAGCTGGCGGATGTTGATCGAGTTCGGATTCACCGTGGCGAAGTCCACGGGCTGGCTGAATTCGATCGTGATCGCCCGGTTGATGGGCCAGATGCTGTTCGCCGCCAGGTTCAGGCTGTTGATCTGGAAGTTGCTGCCGCTGCCGCTCGAGCTTCCGCCGCCGCCGCCGCTGCCGCAGCTCGAGACCAGCGAAAGGATGGCGAGCGGCGCGATAAACCCAAGCTGCGCGAGCCTGTTGCCAGGCTGGGAACGACGCGAGGAAGTGTTGATCGAAATGTCCATGAGTGCCTGGGAGTTGCCGGAGAGTCAGCGAGAGGAGGAGAAAGGCGAGACGAGTGTGGGCGGGCGGGCACGCGGCCCGCCCGCCCGCGAAAGATCACTGATAGCTGAAGGCGATGCCCATCGCGGAGATTTCCGGAATGAGCTGAGTGTCCGGATTCGAGATCATCGTGATGCGCGCCTGGATGTTGCGCGGCGAAACCTGTCCGTTCGGCGGTGAGTTGAGCAGCGCCAGGTTGGTCTTCCAGCTCGGATCGGGCTGGCCGTTCGCGCCAAGCAGCATCGTCGCGGTGAAGTTCACGAAGGTCGTCGGAGGAGGAGGACCCGCGGACGCCGCCTTGGGATCACCGTAGGGATCGTAATTCAGAGCCGATTTGATCGGCAGCACGCCGCCCACCGTGGCCGAAACACCGTTCTGAACGCCGCTCGCGCCGCGCAAGGCGACGATGACCTGGGTCCCGGCGGGTTGCAGGGAATTCGGCGGCTCGGTGATCGGAGTCCGGAACTGCAGAATGTTGCCGGGCGAGAACGTGTCGAGCCACACGGTGTGGATGCGGTTGACGCGCACGACGAAGTCCACCTGACCGATGTAGAACGCATTGTCGATCTCGCTGCCGAATCCCGTGGACGCTCCGCCGGGCGTGTACCCACCCTGGGCGAAGGGCTGGTTGTCAGGATCGATCTTGACCAGCTGACCGTTGGCGAGGATGCCGCCGGTCGAGAAGGCTCGGAAGGCCGGCCGAGCCGACGAATTGGTCGCGATGTTGATCTTGAATCCGTTGAGGCCCACTGCCAGGTCGTCGGGATAGCAGCGGAATTCCATCAAGAGCGGCAGGGCGACGGTCGGAACCTTGGTGGGCCCATAGAGAACCTGCGGGAGGTTTCCTCCCTGAGCAAAGGCATTGATGGTCGTGTCCGCACCCGCGCCGTTCGGTCCCGCCACCGCCAGCGTGCCGGTGTCGCGCCAGGTGTAGCGCGTGTACTGAGCCTTGGTCAGGCCGCGGTTCAGGGGGTAGGGCATCATCAGGAGGCCCGTGCTCGAGATGAAGGAATCGACCGGCTGCACGGTGTAGCCGCGATCCTTCGGGTGCACGACCGTCAGGGTGTCGGTGGGAAGAATGTTGTCGTCGAAGGTCTTGACCAGCCCGGAAAGCGGGAAGTTCGGCAGGAGAGACAGGGGATTGATCGTCTCGTCCGGCAGGAACTTCGAGTGGGTCAGGGCCATCCGGAACCGCGAGTAGGTGTCGACCTGCAGACCGAGGAATGGCGTCCAGGCCAGGCCCTCGACGTCGATGTTCAGCGTTGCATCGTCCACCAGACCAAGCCCCAGGTCGTGGTAGCGATAGAGGGTCATCATCTTGCTGCCGAGGTTCGACAGCGGCGTCTGGATCGGCGCCGTGAAGGGGAACATGAGTCCCACGACCGGTTGCGTCGCATCAGCGACGGCCGAGAAGCGTGTCACTGGACGCGGGCGGATGGTGCCCTTGGCCAGGTTGAAAAGGAATTGTCCGCGCAGCTCGGGCCCCTGGTTGTTGTCCTGGTCCTGGCTGTTGAAGTTGAGCACGAAGCCGCGCGTCCCGGTCTGCGGGGCGTTGGGGTCGAGCTGGAAGTTGAACGGAGGCAGGGCGTCGGTGATCGGCTTGCCGGACAGGTCGATCGGACCGGCCGGGCCGCTCAGGAGCGACACCTGGTAGAGGTCACCCAAGGGGCAGAAGAAAAGGTGGCGCTCGAAGGGCAAGAGCGGCGTCAGGGTGAATTCCTTCAAGTCGAGCGACGGCTGCGTGGTCGCGACGATCGTGTTCCCCAGAGGAACGGTGGGCTGAGCATTTCCTCCCGGCACCGGCGGGGTCTGCTGCGGCAAGCGCTGAACCGTGAAGCTCTCCATGCCGGACAACGACGCGGGGTCCATGGGCTCGCTGAACCGGATCGAGATCGTCGAGTTCGGCGACACTCCGCTAGCGGGCAGTTGCGTCGGCGTCGGGCTGATGCGCACGAAGCACGGAGCGGGAACGTTGCCGGCGGGATCGAAGGGCAGCAGGTATTGAGCCTGGCCAGGCAGGAAGCTCGCGGCATTGCCGACTTCCAGCTTGACCGCGACGCCGGTGATGAAACCGCCCGCGGGCGCGTTTCCGTTCGCCGTCACGACCGCCAGCACCGAACTGCCGACGCGGATCACGTCGCCCACGTGGGGCTGTGCCGCGCAGCTCGCCGCGTCGAACACGGCGTCGACAAGGTAGTTCACGCCGCCCGCCGGCGCGATGTTCACCAAGGTGATGCCTTGGACGCCGACGATGCGAGGAGCGATGTCGTCGATCAGGAATCCGTTGTTCGGATCGCCGAGATCCGAGCTCGAGGAGCGCATGGTGCGCACCACGTCGAGCGTCGGCGAGACCGGATCGTTCGGGGAGCTGAGCCCGAAGTCGAGACCCGCGCCCGAGATGTTGCTGAGCACGGTCAGCTGACCGATCGACGACGCGACCCGCGTCGGGATCCGCAGCAGCACATTGGGCTGATCGGCCACCTGCGCCTCGGGAAGACCGAGCGAGTTTACCGACAGCGGCGGATTCGACTGCTGGGCTTCGAGCTGCGAGACGGTCAGGTCGATGATGACGCGCGTGGTGTGGAATTCGACGTTGCCGTCGCCGTCAGCGTCGATCAGGTCACCGTGGGACGGGTCGGCGATCAGGCGAGCTTCGTAGGGCACCGTCGGCGGGTAGCCGGTGAGCATCGAGACGTTCTTCGCCGTGATCTTCGCCGAGTCGAGCAGGTCGTCGAAGGTCAGCACGATCGCCGCGTTGCGCGGAATCGCGGAGAGAGTCGCGCTCGGCAGCGGGTTGAGGCCGTTCTTCTTGATCGGCTGGACGTTGAGGTCGACCTGCTGCAGCGCGGAGAGGAAAGCCGGCGATGCCGCGGGGTGCAGGATCGTGAGGGTGTCCGTCTCGGTGATCGAGTTGCGGTCCAGCTTGTAGTCGATCAGGTCGGAGGCAATGTTGTCCCCGATCACGAAGTCCTTGAACTGCAGCGTCGACAGGTTCGTCTGCGAGTCGAAGTCGTAGATATCGACGAGCCGTCCCCATGCGGCGCCGAGGAGTGCGATCCGGTTGGCCTCGCCGTTGTGGTTGGGCGTGACCACGAACTGGTTCCCGGTGCCGGGGTCCGTGAGCAGGGTGCCCGGCGCGTTGCTCGAATTCGGCGAGGGCGAAGTCGAGTCGCAAGCCGGCAGCAGGAAGCTGGTGGCGCACAGCCCCGCGATCAGGGCCAGGCCCCGAGCACGGCGCAGAGAATTTCCAGGAAGGCTGGCGATCGTGGACACGTGCGAGGCAGGCGTCGAGTTCATGGCAAACGATTCATTCATGGGAGGTATGACGAACAGGCGAACACGATCGGAAGGATCCCGACCAAGGCCGCGCAGCGCGCAATCGCGCGCAGCGGAGAGCCTTGCGGGTGAAGAATTACAGGGTCGAAACTTAAAGAACGGATCACGATCCGGGTCTGCGTGCGCGCGGAGCCTGCAGGACGCCTGCGGAGGGCACCGGTACCCGACTTGCACCAAGGAAGCGGCGCGCGCTTACGGGGTCTGGGTGCGGCACAGTAGTATGGGTTGCGATCCGAAAGATTGTGCGACCCTGACCCCAGCAGGGTCAAGAGACGCAGGTCCTTCTACCGCCACCGCGCCCTCTCGTTTCCGAAATCGTTCCGGTGTGGTGCTCCGCGAGGGAGGCCGGCGGCGATCCCAGGCAGACATCGGACAGGTTGCGGTGCGCTGGTCCCGAGGGTGCCCGAGGGTGCCCGAGGGCGATCGGGGGGGGGCCAGCTTGGAGAGGTGATCCAGCTTTGACTTTGGAAAGAGCGATCGCCCGCGAGAGCCTCGCGAGCACGCTGGAGGGACAAAATCCGTGCCGCGATGGATCGCTTTCGCACCTACCATAAGTCTTTTACTGACCAATACTTGCGAATCCACCTAGGAAGGCGAGGCCAGCCGCCGAGCGACACCTGAGCGCGCGGGAAGGGCTCCGAACCTGCAATCGTGCGCATTCGCACAGTCTCGGGTCCGTCACATCCTCGGTTTCTTCCCCCGCGAGCTCAGGGAATCAGGCTCGGGCGCGTCGCGGCGGAGAAACCCTGACCGATCGCGTCCGCCTCGTCGCGCAGGAAGACCAGGTGGTCGGGGCGGATCTTGCGCGCCGCCGAGGACTCGCGCTCGTGGAACAGACCCGTGGTCGAGCAGCCGACCAACCGGTGCTGAATCTCCTGCGAGCAATACAGGCAGTAGGCGCGCACCGGCGTCCTCGAAGCGAGGCGATAGGAAGGCACCACGTGCCGCGACTCCGTGCGCGAGATGCAGGTTGGGTTCGAGCAAGGATTGGCGCCGCGCGTGACGGGATACCCGGGCAATTCCAGGTGCTCGCTGGGCACGCCGAGCTCCAGCCGGCCGAGCAACAGGCCGAGGATCGCCATGCGGATCGGGACTCCGCGCGCGGCCTGCTTGAAATAGATGCTGCGCGGATCTCCGTCGATGTCGGGCGAGATTTCGTCGCGCCGCGGCAAGGGGTGCATGACCACGGCTTCGCGCAGGGAATCGGCCGCCAATTCCTGCTTGCCCAGGTGCACCACGCGTGTGCGCTGCAGCTCATCGGCCGTGTAGCGCTCGGTCTGCGGCCGCGTCATGTACAAGGCATCGACGCGCTCGAGCAAGAGGCCCTTGGCGTCGGTGAACAGGCTGAGCTGGTGCGGCTTCTGGGGCGTCAAGTACATCGCGTCGCACTCGCGCGCGAGATCGCCCAGGCGCGAGACGTCCGCTCGCGTCGGCTCCACGCCGAATTCCTCGCGCAGGCGCTGCATCACGTAGGCCGGCAGCTCGAAACCCGGCAGAGGCACGCAGACGATGTTGGCCCCGAAGCGCGCCAGGGCGTAGACGAAGGAATGGATCGTGCGGCTGTAGCGCAGATCCCCGGACAGGACCACGTGGATGCCGTCGATGCGGCCGCGCTCGATCCACAGGTTGTACAAATCGCAAAGAGTCTGCGTCGGGTGCTCGTGGCTTCCGTCGCCGGCGTTGATCACGGGCACCGGCGAGTACTGGGCGGCCAGGCGCGCGGCGCCCTCGCTGGCATGGCGCAGGACGATCAGGTCCGCGTAGCTGCCGCCGACGACCCGCACCGTATCGGCCAGAGACTCGCCCTTGCTGGCCGAGGACGAGTGCATTTCCGCCGCCGTGATCACTCCCCCGCCCAGGCGCAGCATCGCCGATTCGAAGGACAGCCGCGTGCGCGTCGAAGGCTCGTAGAACAGGCTGGCCGAGATCAGGCCGGGGCAGAGGTGAGACCAGGCGCGCAGGTCCTCGGAAAAGCGCTTGGCGTGCTCGAACAGGGCCTGGATCTCCGCGAGGGAGAGATCGTCGATCGAAACCAGGTGCCGAACGCCGCTTTTCATGCTGCGCGATCCGCGCGAGCCGGCCGCGGCTCACCCGTCTGCGCTTGGGCACAGAGGCTAACCGCGAGCCCCCAAACGTTCAACGAGGAGACTGCCCCGCATGATTGTGCCTGGCCGCGGGCCGCGGTTTCCGCGGGGGGGCACCTGCCGTTTCCAGCGCGGGAATGGAGCATGCACAGCGATGCGGGGCAGGTTCAGCGGGGAGCCAGAAGCTCGTCGATCACACTGGAGTCCGCGGAGCTCGCGGCCTGGGTCAGGCGCGGCCCCATCCAGGCTTCGAAGGCAACGCCGGCGCCCGCTTCCCAGGCCCGCTCGGGAAGGTCCAGAGCCTTGCGGAAGACGCGCGCGACGACCTGGACCGCTCCGAAAGGATCGGGACCCGCGGCGAGCGCCGGATCCGAGGCGCGTGCGGGACCGAGATCGGCGCGCGTCGTGATCGGCAGGGCTCCTGGCGGCGGCGGGGCGGCGTCTGCGTCGGCAGGCTGTAGCCAGAGCACCAGCTCGGCGCTCTCGCGCACGCTTCGTCCCAGGGTCTGGCCCTGGGCCTCGAGGCTGCGCCGCGGATCCTTGGGCTCGAGAGCTCGCTCCCCCGCCGTGTCGAACACGAGCACTGGCCAATCGCCGAGGTGCGCCGGCTCGCACAGGACATCGCGAGTCGTGCCGGGTGCCACGCTGACCAGGGCGCGATCGCTGCCGACCAGGGCGTTGAACAGGGTCGATTTTCCGGCGTTGACGACGCCGGCGAGCACGATGCGCGCGGGCTCTAGCAGGAAACGCGCGCGGCGAGCGCGCAGGGCGAGCAGTTCCAGCCGCGCACGCAAGGCCTGGCCCGTGAGACCGCGGCAGTGCTCGAGCTCGGCGCGCAGCGCGCCCTCGGCCTGATCGAGGAGCATGCGCGCGGCTGCCGGCGCCTTGGCCGCGGCGAGGGCGTCGAAGGCGCGCTCCTCGAGACTGCGCGGGACCTTGCTCGTCCCCGCGCCCTCGAATCCCGCGCGGATCAATTCGGATTCGACGCGGCGCACCAGCGGCGGAGATCCGTGGAGGTGGAGCTCGACACGCGAGAGCGATTCGCACCAGACCAGGGCTTCGTCGAGCTCCTCGCCGCCGAGGGCGAGGCGCACCAGGCTGACCTGGCCGGGCACCAGAGCCGTGTGCAATTGCCGCGCGAGCAGCTCGAGCGCGCCGGATCCCTCGAGCTCGAGCACGGACACGCCGCCGCCAGCGCGCGGAGTCAGCTCGCGGATGCGCGCGCTCATCGCGCCTGGAACGAGCGGGGCCGAGCGAGGCCTGTCTGCTGCAGCAAGGCGGCGCACAGGCCGTAGTGCACGAGGTCTTCGCTCTCGAACACGCGCCTGCCCGTGAAAACGGAGGCGACGAAGGCGCGCGCGCCGCCGGTCAAGGCGATCGGCGGATCGACGAGGCCGGCTTCGCGCGCGATGGTCTCCGACAGCTCGCGAGCGGCGCCGCGGATTCCCACGCCGACGCCGGAGCGCATGGCCGCGGCGGAATCGCGTCCGAGCGCCGGCGGGTCGGGCTCTGGCACCACTTCGAACAGGCGCGCCGCTCCCGACGAGAGTGCGCGCGCGAGCAGCTGCGGGCCGGGAGCGATGGCTCCGCCCAGGAATTCGCCCCGTGGCCATTCCGCCGCGGACGACGGCGCGCGGCGCACAATCAGGACGTCGACGGTCAGCGCAGTCCCGACGTCGACGACCAGGGCGCTCTCGCCGATCCATTCCAGCGCGCCGCGCGCCGCGAAGAGTCGATCGCGGCCGACGCGCTCGGGTTCCCTGGTCTGGTTGTCGAGGCCTGGGGAGAGCTCGTCGAAGAGGCGCGCACGCGTCGATTTCGCGAGCAGCTCGCGCCAGCTCGCTGTCGATCGCTCCCCGGCGACCGAGGACATCGCGGCCAGCTCGAGTCGCGGATGAGCGGCGAAAAATGGCTCGAGCGTGGCCGGATCGCTCGCTTCCGACGCGACCTCGAGTCGCGCGCCGCACACCAGGGCTCCGGAGGAATCGACTTGCCAGGCGCGCAGCTTGGCCGCGCTGTTCCCCAGGTCGACGGTCAGCAGTGAAGCGCCCATGGAACTCGTCGTGGACGGCGAGTCCGCCCCGCGATCAGTGCTTCTTCGGCACCTTGTAGACGATCGTCTTTTCCTTGCCCTTGCTCTCGATCACCACTTCCCACACATCGAACTTGTCCTTGTTCTGCTTGATGTAGGCGATGGCTTCCTGCTTCGTGTTGACCAGCTGGCCGTTGATCGACTTGATCACGTCGCCTTCCTGCACGCCGTGCGCGGCGGCGACGGAGTTCGCGGGAACGCTGGTCAGCGCGATGCCGTCGTACTTGCCCGTGGTGGGATCGCGGTGCTTGCCGGCCTCGATCTGGTTCAAGTAGACGTCGTAGTTCTCGGCCCAGTCGTCGATGTCTTCGGTGCCGATCGTGAATTCGCCAGGCCGAAGCTCGACGGTGCGCTCGGGTGCCGTGTTGTAGTTGGGGCCGCGTCCGATCGCGATCTCTTTCGGGCGCAGCATGCCGCCCGAACCGGGATTCTTGGCCAGCCACTCCATGTCGAGCCGGCGTTCGAATTCGCCGGGAACGAGCAGCTCCTCGGGACGATTGGCATCGGCGAACTTGAAGCGCACGCCCTCCTTCGTGATCGCGGCAACCGTGATGCCTTGCCAGGGATCGTCGAGCGAGTCGCCGACGTGCTTGACGACTGTCGGCTCCTTGAGCTTGACCTGGGCAGGCGCCAGGTACTTGATCACCGCGCGCGCGTCGGCAGTCGTGCCGGAGTCGTCGACCGAGTCGGTCTTGTACAGCAGGACCTTGAGCAGCTGAGCGACGGGAATGGGCCCCTTCGGCCCCTCGGGTACCGGCGCGATGATCGGTGCCGGCTTGGGCGGCGGCTTCGCGGTCCAGTTGTACTTGTACAGCGCCTCGTTGACCCGGTCGTAGGCGACGATGTCCTCGGCCTTCTTCTCGACGTTGGGCACCTTGGACAACGCCCCCGTGATCGTCGCCGGGGCCACCCGCTGCTCGAGCTGGGGCTTGTGCATCAGGTAGTTCCCGACGTAGAGCGCGAGACCCGCGCCGAAGACCAGCGCGGCGCTCCAGGAGATGACTTTCAGTTGCGCTGTGTTCATGGGCTGGAGAGATCCTATCCAGGTCGGCGTCGCGCTTCCAAAGATCAGGCAGCGGGGACGTTCAGGGCTCTCTAGACCGTCCGGACGATTGCGGCACCGGCTTCTTCCGACTTAGGCCGGGATCGGCCCCCCGCTCGCTCACTCGTCCTGGGACATTTTCAGGCCGTCCTTGCCACGGCCCGAGCTCGAGGTGATCCCGCGCAGGGCGAGGACCAGCTCGTCGGGGCGGTCGCTCGCCGCCAGAGCGTCCTTCAGGTCGACCAGCTTGTGCTGCACCAGGCGGCGCAGGGACTGGTTGAAGGAGATCAAGCCCGGCGTGTTCGAGCTCTCGATCGTGCGCGCGATTTCCCCGGTGTCGCCGGTGTCGAGCAGCTCGCGGATGCGCGGCGTGGCCGTCATCAATTCAAAGGCCGGCACCATGCCCGTGCCCGCCGAGCGCGGCAGCAGGCGCTGCGAGAGCACGCAGGCCATGTTGTCGCCCAGGCGCGTGCGCACCTGGCTGTGCTGGCCGGCCGGGAAGAAGCCGAGGATGCGGTCCAGGGTCTGGGCCGCGTTGACCGTGTGCATCGTCGAGAGCACCAGGTGTCCCGTCTCCGAGGCGTCGAGCGCGGCGCAAACCGTCTCCTGGTCGCGCATTTCGCCGATCAGGATCACGTCGGGGCTCTGGCGCAGGGCGTGGCGCAGACCCTGCTGGAAAGTGGGGCAGTCGATGCCGATCTCGCGCTGGCTGATCACGCAGCGATCCTCGGTGAAGAGCATCTCGATCGGGTCCTCGAGCGTGACCACGTGGCGCTCGGCGTGGGTGTTCATGTACTGGATCATGCCCGCCAGGGTGGTCGACTTACCCGAGCCGGCGATGCCCGTGACGAGCACCAGGCCGCGCTTGCGCATGGCGACGCGCGTCAGCTCCGCGAAGGGCAGCTCCAGTCGATCGAGCTGCGGCGGCTGGTCGGCGACACGGCGCAGCACCACGGCCGGCTCGCCCATCTGACGGTAGGCGTTGATGCGGAAACGGCCGAGACCGTCGAGCTGCAGCGCGGAGTCGACCGAGCCGGACTCGCGCCAGTGGACCATGCGGTCCTTGCCCATCACGCCTTCGAGGACCTCGAGCAACGCGCCTGCTCCGGGCACGCGGCCCGGCAGGAATCCGATGCGTCCGTCGACGCGCGTGGAAGGCCGGCCGCCGGCGCGCAGGATCAGGTCGCTGGCTCCGGTCTGCACCATGACGGCGAGCCAGGCTTCGATCTGGTGGCGCGGCGACATCGAGGTCGTGCTCAGTCGCTCGGCGAGCAGGCTCGCTTCGCGCAGGCGCTCCGCGGCGGCGGGATTCATCGGCGTCTCGCGGCCGAGGATGGGCTTGAGGTTGGCGGCGGCGAGCTCCTGCTCGGTGACCTCGAGGCCGCTCAAGGCTTGAGCGTGCTTGCCGGCCTTGTCCTGCGCATCGGAGCGCAGCGGCGGATTCGGCTCCGGCGCCTGCATGGGCTTGGGAACTTGCGGTGCGCGAGGCGCGGGTGCGCCGCTGCTCGGCGATTGGGAAGGAGACCTGGGACTCGTCGGCTCGGCCACGCTGGGTTGCCGATGGGTCGACGGGGGCAGGTCGTTTTTGCCGGGCGCTCGACGATCCTCGTTGCCGCCCAGCGGGATCTTGCTGGGCCGCGGCGCGGGGTTGCGGCGGTCGTAACGCGGGTCGTCGGATGAGTTCACACGGCTCCTCGGGGAAATGCAGCTGCAGCTCGAGGCCGATCGCGAGGACCGATCCCGACGGCTCTGTCATCGGCCGAGCGGAGGACCGCTCTTGAGAGGAGGGGGCTTCCCTCACCCTCCGCAGGCCGCGCTCAGGGCGTCTGCGGCGCCCGGACCAGGCGCTGGGCCGCTGTCAGGAGCTCGCGCAGCCCCTGGCCGGTCCAGGAGGAGATCCGCGCGATGGGCACGCCCACGGCGGCCTCCAGCAGGTCGGCGCGGGCCTCCCCATCGGCCGATTCGACCTTGGTGGCCACGGTCATGCGCGGCTTGGCGAACAAGAAAGGCGAGGCGCGCTCGAGCTCGAGCTCGACGGTGCGCCAGCCTTCGACGGGATCCGCGGCGTCCTCGGAGACGTCGACGAGGTGCAGCAGCACGCCGCAGCGCTCGACGTGCTTCAAGAACCGGTGGCCCAATCCGTGGCCGGTGCTCGCGCCCTCGATCAACCCCGGCAGGTCGGCGATCACCAGGGTGTCGTAGTCGCCGATGTTCGCGATCCCGACCTGGGGCACCAGGGTGGTGAAGGGGTAGTCGGCGATCTTCGGCGTGGCCGCGGTCACCTTCGAAAGGAAGGTCGATTTGCCGGCGTTGGGCAGACCGACCAGGCCGACTTCGGCGAAGAGCTTCAATTCCAGGCGCAGCCGGCGCTGCTCTCCGGGCTGACCGGGCTGGGCGAAACGCGGAGTCTGTCGCACGGCGGTCGCGAAGCGCGCGTTGCCTTGGCCACCGCGTCCGCCGACCACCACTTCCAGGCGCTCGCCGTTGTGCGCGAGGTCGCGCAGCAGATTGCCGTGCACCGAGTCGAACACCTGCGTGCCGACCGGGACCTCGATCTCGAGGTCGAGTCCGTCGCGGCCGGCCTTGTTCGAATTGCCGCCGGGCTGACCGTCGTGAGCGAGGTAGCGCAGGCGCCGTCCGAGCTTGAGCAGCGAATTGACCTGGTCGCTCGCGATCAGGATCACGCTGCCGCCGCGGCCGCCGTCACCGCCGTCGGGTCCTCCGCGCGGAACGAATTTCTCGCGGTAGAAGGACACCAGGCCGTCGCCGCCCTTGCCGGCGCTGACCTCGATCTGAATTTCGTCGCGGAACACGGAGGGGAGTGCGGGCCTTGGACACTCACCCGGCGCGTCCAGGCACCTGGGGCGATCGCGGGAAGAGAGCCGTGGGCTCTCGCGAATCAGGTCTCGAGGTCGACGTGGATCTTGCGGTTGGCCTGGTAGCGCACGCGGCCGTCGACCAGCGAGAACAGCGTGTAATCGCTGCCGCGACCGACGTTGGCGCCGGCGTGGAACTTCGTCCCGCACTGGCGGACCAGGATCGTGCCCGCGGTGACCAGCTCGCCGCCGTAACGTTTGACCCCGCGGAATTGCGGGTTGGAGTCGCGACCGTTGCTGGTCGAGCCCTGACCTTTTTTATGTGCCATGTCGAGTGTTCCTGGAGCGCCCTAGGCGTTCACTTCCTGGATGCGCACCTTGGTGTAGATCTGGCGGTGTCCGCGTTTCTTGCGCACGTTCTTGCGGCGGCGGAAACGGAAGACGATCAGCTTCTCGCCGCGCTCCATGCCGATCACCTCGGCCGAGACCGAGGCGCCGGCGACGGTGGGCTTGCCGATTTTCGACACGCCCTCGCCGGAGATCATCAGGACCTGATCGAAAGTGATCTTCTCACCTTCGGTCTTGGGGGCGTCGAAGTCGCAGAGGATGACGTCGCCCTTGCGCACAGTGAACTGGCGCGAGCGGTCTTGGATCACGGCGTACATGGGATCGGAGGGAGCTTTGGGACTGCTTGGGGAGCGGCCAGCGCTGCGCTGTCCGCGAGTCTTGCGCCCAGCGGGCGCTCTCGAAGGCCGAAGAGTGTCGTGGAGCGAGGCCGGTGAGTCAAGGGCGCGGTTTTATCCGCGGCCCTGGACTCGCCGGAAACCGCCTTGCGACTAGCGTTTGCGCCGCCCGCCGGGGCGGACTTCGCGTCCATCCGGGCGCAGGTAGCGCAGCACCGAGTCCTCGAGCTGGTCGTTGACCGCGAGCAGGCTGATCACCTTCTGGTGGCGGCCCTCGAGGTCCTTGAGCTCCTGGTTGCAGTTCGCCTTCAGGTAGTCGACCGCGTCCGCGGCCGCGCGGACCTCGACCTTGCCGAAGCCCTTCTGGGGCAGGGCGGCGCCGAGGCGGCGCAGGATCGAGCCCGCGCGCGATTCGACCGTGCGCAGACGTCCGCTGCCGCGGCAGCGCGCGCAGTTGTGGAACAGCATCTTCGACAGACCCGGGCCCAGGCGCTGGCGCGTGAGCTCGAGCAGGCCGAACTGGGAGATGCGGCCGAGCTTCGAGCGCGCGCGATCGAGGGCCAGGGCCTGGCTGAACGCGCGCTCCACCGCGCGGCGGCTGCCCGCGCGCTGCATGTCGATGAAGTCGCAGACGATGATGCCGCCGAGGTCGCGCAGACGGATCTGGCGCGCGATCTCCGGCGCGGCTTCGAGGTTGGTCTTCAGCGCGATCTCCTCGAACTCGAAGCCTTCCGAGCGGGTCTTGCCCGAGTTGACGTCGATCGCGACCAGCGCTTCGGTCTGATCGAACACGATCGAGCCGCCCGAGGGCAGCTCGATGCGGCGCGAGAAGATGCGCTCGAAGTCCTGCTCGACTCCATAGGAATGGAACAGCGGCTTGGCGCCGTCGTGCAGCTGGATGCGCTCGAGATCCTCGGGCGTCATCAATTTCGCCGTGAACTCGCGCACGCGCTGGAAGACCTCGGGGTCGTCGACGATCACGGCCTCGGTCGAGGAATTGAACAGGTCGCGCACGGTGCGGATCGCGACGTCGGACTCTTCGTACAAGGGCGCGGGGCCGCGGCCGAGGTTCAAGCGCACTTCGAAGTCCGCCCACAAGGCGAGCAGGTAATCGAGGTCGCGCTGCAGGTCCTCGCGCGAGCAACCGACGCCGGCGGTGCGCACGATCACGCCCATGCCCGGCGGCAGATTGTCCAGGCTGGTCAGGATCTTCTTCAGGCGCCGGCGTTCCTTCTCGTCCTCGATCTTGCGGCTGACGCCGGTGCGCGCCATCGAAGGCATGAGCACCAGGTGGCGGCCGGGAATCGAGATGTAGGTCGTCAGCGTCGGGCCTTTTTCGCCGATCGCGTCCTTAGTGATCTGGACCACGACCACCTGGCCCTTCTCGAGCAGCTCGGTGATCGGCAGGCGCGGGCGAGCCTGGCGGCGCATCCCGTTGCCGTGCGGCGCACCCGGGCGTCCGCGAGCGGGGCCCCCCTGACTCTGGGTGGTGCGCGCCGCGCCGCGCGTCTTGCGCAGCGTGCGACGGCCGCGCTGGCCGCGGTTGTCCTGCTGAGCCGGCTCGCTGGCGGGCTCGAGCGATTCCGCTGCGTCCGACGCGAAGCCGACTTCCTGCGTCGCTTCCGGCAATTCGGGCAACTCCGCCGCGTGCTCGGCCTCGGAGCTTTCCTCGAGGTCGCGATGGCTTTCCTCGCGATCGAAGGAGAACAGATCTTCGTGGTGATCGGCGTGAGCGTGGTCCGCGTGCAGCTCTTCCTCGGCGCGCAACGCGCGCGCGGCCTCGGCTGCGTGCATCTCGTGGTGGTCGTCGACGATCTCGGCAAAATCATCCGAGTTCTCCGGCGCGTGGGCCAGGTCGCTCACCGGAGCGGGCGCCGGCGCGGCGAGGGCGGCGATCGGGGCCTGTTCCTCGCGGCGTTCTTGCACGCTGTCGGTGTGCGCGTCCTCGCGATCCCATTCGTCGGGATCGATCTTCGCGGTCAACAGCTTCTGCAGCGTGAAATCCTTCTCGCCGTAGACCGACAGCACGTCGGAGGTGTGCAGGAATCCGTTGCGGCCCTGGCCGAAGTCGACGAAGGCTGCGCCGATCGCCGGCTCGAGGTTGACGACGCGACCGCGGTAGATGTCGTTGACCAGCAGCTTGTGCTTGCGCACGGTCATCTGGAAATCGACGATCTGCTGGCCTTCGACCACCGCGACGCGAATCTCTTCGCGGTCGGAAGCGTTGACCAGGATCACGTTCTTGCGCCGCGCCGGCGGCCTGGCGGGCTCGCGCTCCTCGACCTGCGCTTCGCTCGCGCCCTCCTCGGTCGGGCGTTCACGATCGCGATCACGGTCGCGGCCGCGTTCACGTCCGCGCGGCTCGTTGCGCTTGCGCTTGGGAGCCGGGCGCGTGGGCGGCGGCGCGATCACGGCCTGGGGCAGGTCGTCTTCCTCGAAGGGAATCAGCTCGACGCCGAGCGGCGTGGCCGGCTCGCGCGTCTCGTCCTGACCGCGCGGACGGCCGCGGCCTCCGCGGCTGCCCCGGCGACGGCGCTTGCCGAGATGGCCGGGAGCACCATTGCCCGCGGGGGCATCGGAACGCTGGCGCTCGAGGCGCGGCGCGGCAAGCTCGCTCGCGGGCATTCCGTCGTGCATTTCCGCGGACGGACGTTGATCGGATTCAGGATGCGCGTGGGCCGGAATCGCGGGCTGGTCGCGGCGCTCGCCGCGCTGCGCTCCGCGGCGACCGCGGCCGCCGCGGCGCGAGCCGCGTCCGGCTTGCGGCGGCGCAAGCAAGGGATCGAGCGGATGCTCCACGGCGCCGCTCGCGGCGCCTGGCGCGTGATCCGCGTCGGGGGCAAGGCTCGCGTCGGCGGGCCAGGCTCCCCCATCGGGCGAATTCTCCGCGGGTTGGTCCTCGGGACCGCGACCGCGTCCGCGGCGGCGACCACGGCGGCGGCGCTTGCGCGCGGGATCGAGGACTGCGCCGGAATCCGCGGGTCCATCCAGGCGCTCGCGCGCCAGGGGATCTTCGTCGCCCGATTCAAAAGGCGGGAACTCGGCTTCGGGCAGCGGCGGCTCGACCGCCAGCTCGGCGTCGAATCCAGGGCGCTCGGTCGGAGCGACTTCGTTCGCGCGGCCTCCCGCGCGGCGTCCGCGACCGCCGCGGCGACGGCGACGGCGCTCGGGGTCCCCGTTGGACGGGTCGGCCGATCCGGCCTGGGGAGGGACTTCGTGAGCGCCGGACGTCGGGTCGGGCGCGGAGGAATCCTCGGATTGGAAAGAGGACTCGGGTTGCGACTCGTGGAACGAGCCGAAGTCGCGGTCCCCTTGGGGATCGCGAGCGTGAAACTCCATCATGGAAAAAAGCGTGGGGTGGGCGAGGCCCCTTCGCGGCCCGCGGAAAACGCGGGCTGGTCGTGGATGTCGGCAAAGGCCGACTGGCCACGGGGTTCGCGAAGGTCAGCGTGAAAAGGCACGGTCGGCGAAGACGGGACGGCGCGTGAGCGTGCGTCCGCGCCGGGCGAGCGCATGGCGCTCACTGCGGCGGACTTCGGTCCGACCCTGCGTCTGACGCCGGGCCTCGAGTTGATCGGATTGTCGAGCGAGATCCATCGGGGTCTCGTCTGCAGCTTCGCCACGTGGCGAAGTTGTGTGCGGGGAAGTGAAGCTGTGCGCGGAAGGCGCACGAGTACCGGTCGATTCGCGGGGAGCGGATCCTCCGGCGGGTGCGTGTCACTCACGAACCCCGGTCGAACTCCTGACGGAGGCCGACTGCCTCGGCAGGCATGCTCGCCTATCGGCCATCCCAAAGGAATCCCCAAAGCCCTTTTCCTCCGCGAGCCGGGTCTGGGAGCGCGCCTGGCCCCCAAAGACTCGGGCCCGCCGACCGCGATTGCGGTCGGCGGGCCCTGGAGTCTGGGCGGGGTCCTCCGAGGAGGCCCCTTCCCGATCACTGACCTTCGGGTTTCGGCTCGGTGGTGGCCGGCTTGCCGATCAGGCCTTCGACCTGGACGCGCAACGCGGTGTTGCGAGTCTGGAATTCACGCTGCAGCAGCATCTCTTGATCCTGTGCGCTGTGCACGATCGTCGGAGTGACGAACACGAGCAGGCTGCGGCGCTGGCGATCCTTCTTCTTGTACTTGAAGAGCTCGCCGACGATCGGGATGCGCGAGAGGAAGGGCACGCGCGATTCGCTCTTCGAATCCTGCTC
>DATHET010000128.1:0-25739 GCA_035490315.1 Planctomycetota bacterium | reverse complement strand
AGCTCCGCGTCGGCATCGAAGAAGCGCTGGCCGAATTGCTCGAAGCTCGCGGCATCGCGCTCGAGCATGCGCTCGACGCAGGTCTCGAACTCCTCCACGGCCGCTTCCGTGAAACTGGCCGCGGCCGAGGTCTCGGCTTCATCGGCATTTTCCCCAAGCTCCGGCTTCATGGTCGAAGGACGCGCCAGCTCGAGCAGGACGCGGGCGTCGTGCGCTTCGCCGATTTCGCGCAGGGCGCGCACGGCGCCGCGGCGCACGGGGAGCTCGACCTCGGGTCGGGTCAGGCTCTGCAGCAGCGCGCGCCATTCCGCGGGCATGCGCTTGATCGCGAGCAGCAGGGCCTTCTGTTGCACTTCACTCAAGCCCACTCGCCGCGGTGAAGCGGCGAGGCGATCGGCATCCGTGGCGGACCGCCAGTGCTCGAAAATCGCCGGAAGGTCGACGGGGCCGAGAGCGGCCAGGGTTTCGGCGAGCTGCTCCGCCGACTTGTCCGCGTCCGCGCGCAGGGCGACGCTGACCCGGCGCAGCGACGCGACGGTCGGCGCGTCCGAAGCGGGCGCGGGCAAGGCCAGCGCGACCAGGAGCAGCCATACGCCGATTCGAAAGTGCATGGTCGAGCTAGAGGATCCCGAAAAGAGCATCGCCCAGGCGACCGATTGCGACGACGCTCCGCACCTGGCTCCAATCGAATTTGGCTTCCACTCCGGCCCAGACCACGCGCTCGCCCTTCACGCTGATGTACTTGATCTTGAACTCGACGTCCTGGTGCGAGTCGCAAGGCGAGAGCAGGGCCGCGCCCTGCAGGCGCAGCAGCACGACCGGGTCGACGCGCATGTTGATCAGCGGGACTTCCGGCAGCTCGAGAACTTTCCAGGAAAGTAGCTTCACGTCGTCGGGCCCGGTCCCGTCATCGACGAGCAGGGCCTCGTCGAAGTGCAGCTTCGAATTCTCGCCGAGCACCAGGCTCGCCGCCGTCACCGCGCCGAAGACCTCGAGCCCGTTGCTCAAGGTCAGCGAAGCGGCAGGCGCATACACCGTCGCGTACATCGCCCCGGTGCAAAGCATGGTCACCGGCGCCTCGGGCACACCGTCTCCGTTGCGGTCGATCGTCCGAGAGGCGGAGATGTAGAGGTGCGCCTTGGCGGGGTCGTGCTGCTGGTTGTCGATCACGCTGCCCGCTCCGAAGCTCACGTAATCGGTGGCGTGGATGTCCACCTTGCCGTTGCTGGTGTCCAGGAGCAGCCTGGCACCGCGCTCCAGCACCATCGAGCCGACGACCATGGTCTGGGGACCGACGACGACCAGCCGCGAGTGGGCTCCGACCGTCAACGAGTCGTAGCGATGCTGGCCCGTGGCGATGGTCAGGGCCTGCGAAGCCATATGGACCAGCGTTCCCTGAGAAACGAGCGAGGGAACGTCGATCGGCGGCAGGACCACGGGCGCGCTGCGCGGGACCGTCGAGCCGCTGATCGTCACGTTCGCGCTGCTGATCACCGTCCCGTTGACGCCCGGCGTGACGTCGCCGTCGATGCGCGTCACCGAGCGCTTCGCGCCTTGGACCGTGATGTTCCCGTTGGATCCGATCTTGCCGGAGCTCGACATCGCGCCCGCGCCGGGCAGCAGGCCGACCAGGCCCGCCAGCAGCTGAGCGTCGGGATCGTAGCTGTCGATCACGCTGCCCGCGCGCACCACGAGGTCGCCGTCGGAGAAGATCCCCAGCGACGCGATCGAGTTCGCGTGTTGCTGCACGACGATCGATTGCGAGGCACGGCCGCCGCCGCAGAGTCCGTTGCTCTCGAGCACGATGCGCCCGTCCTCGGTCTTCAGGGCCTCGACCCACAAGACGCCGTCGCCGAATCTCGCCGGCGATTCCGCGCTACCGATGTTGCCGCTCTTGCCGACCATCATGCCGAAGATGGACTCGCTCAAGCCCGCCTCGGCGACGTAGAAGGCGCGTTTCTGATCCACGCTCTGGAGCTGGGCGCGCGATGCCGAGGCGCTGAACTGCAGCAGGCAGGCGCCCAGCATGGCTACGCCGACCGTGACCATCAGCGCGATCAACAGGACGCTTCCGCGCCGAGCACTCCGAGTCCTCGCGACGCGGCACTCCATCTCAGTTCCTGCAGGTCACGGTGGTTTCCTGGGTGCGCTTCAACACGGTGTGATTCGGGCCTTCGCGCTCGAGCGTCAGGCGGATCGTCACGCGATTGCCGTCGACCGTGAAGCTCAATCCGGCCTCGTCGGTCAGCCCGTTCAAGTCGTCGTCGACGCCGTTGGGCAGCTCGTCCTTGAAGTACTCGCGCACCCAGTTGGTCCAGACCACCTTGCGCTCGTCGGTCGTGTCCGGGCGCTGTTTCCACACGATCTGCTCCGGCCCGCTGATCAGCTCGATGCGCTCGGTGTCGCCGATGACCTCGTTGCCGTCCTCGAAGCCCTTGCTCTGATCGAAGGTCACTTTCTTGTCCCACAGCGGCGCGGCGCTGCCGGGCGCGAGCGAATCCTTGCGCGCGGCCATCAAGGCCAGGGCGATGCGATCCATGGTGCGCTCGAGCTGCATGTCGAGCGAGCTCATCGAGGTGCCCGCCTCGAAGGCCTTGGTGCTCGAGCGCTCGACCATCAGCACGTTCGCCGCCACCATCGCGAGAATCGTCAGCGCGATCACGATTTCGAGCACCGTGAAGCCGGCTGATCCACGCATCCTGTTGGAGCAGAGCTTCATTGTTTGACGAATTGGTTGTAGAGGTCGAAGGACACGTCGCCCGAGACGCCCTTCCACTGGATCCGCACGTGCACCGGCAAGAGCACGTAATTGGCGGCGTGATTGGCGTTGTCGACCTGGTTGTCGCCGTCGAGGTCGCGCGGCATGCCGAGCACGGTGTCGACCACGTCCTCGCGCAGGGCTGTCTCGACGGTAGGGAACAGGATCTCGCCGACGAAGCCGTCCTTGTCGCCGTCGCGCAGGGTCAGGCCCGTGACCACGAAGTGCTTGCCCGGGGCCGTGCCTGCTCCGCCGGGATCGTCAGCGGAGCTCTCGTTGTAGGTCGCGAAGAGGATCTCGCAGCTCTGGCTGCGCATCAATTCCATCGCGCGGCGCGCGCCTTCCGCGGCGATCGCGATCTCGCGCTTGGCCTGGCTCTGCCGCGCCGTGGACACCAGCGTGCTGGAAAACATGGAAACCCCCATGGTCAGGATGGCCAGCACGACCATCAGCTCGATCATGGAGAATCCCGCGCGGGAAGGCGCTCGCAGGCGCTTCATCGAACCGCTCGAAATTTTCGACATCATGGGAGGAAGCAAGAGGAACTCGCAGCGCGTCATGCAGGGTCGCGGGGACCGAGAGGGAAGGGATTGCAGATCCCTCTATCGGGTGAGCGGGAACCCGCTCCTGACAATGGCTGCCGAATAGCCGCCGACTTCTTCTCGAGCGGTTGTTCAATTCGCGGGACGCCGCCTTCCGGATGTCGGAAAGATTTTCGTGATCTCCGCCAGAGCTCGAATCGACTTGCGCCGCGCTGTCCAGAGCAGCGGATGCACGCCGGCCTTCCTTGTTAATGGTGAGAACGCGCGGCGCGCCGACTGCGCCAATCCGGGCAGGTCGCCAGGGTCCGATTTCCAGGACGGCGCTCGAGCGCTGTCTTGCTGGGCCCGCGGGCGAAGGGCCGGCGCACTGGACGGGCCGCGCCGGACCCGCGCCTCGCAAGGCAGAAGTAAATCCCGGACGCGCCAGGAGGGCCCTGCGCGTGAACCCGCCGGCCCGGTCACCCGCTCCGGCAAGCCAATGCTAGGCTCACGTCCACCGTACTCGGCCCTGACATCTGGGCCGTGTTCCAGGTTTGGCTGCGACCCCACTGCCACACGAGATCACCCCCATGAAACGCATCCTTCCGATCGCTGTTGTCGCCGGTCTAGGTTCCGCCGGAATCGCATTGCTCCTCGGCTTCGGAGGGAACGACGTCCCCGGGCTCAGTTATCTGCGCGGCTGGCCAAACTACGCGTACAACTCGCAGCACAACGCGCTCTCGCCGTTCGCGATGCAGACGCTCAATCAGATCCACTGGCAGACGCCGGTCGATCTGCTGCCGCAGTACTCGGGCAATCTGCTGCTGATCCACTACGGCAGCCCGCTGATCACGAGGCGCAACAACGTGCTGGTCACGGTCAAGACTGGAGTCAGCGGCAACTTCCGCGTCGAGTCGCGCAAGGGATCCAACGGCGCGCTCAACTGGACTCAGACCACGGATTACGTGCTCCCGAACTCGAGCTGGACGCCGCCTTGCGGCCCGACCTTGACGCCCAGCAACGCAGTGGTGATCCCCGCGGCAGGCGGCACTGTCCTGGTGCGCGCAGCGGCGGACCTCAGCACGGGCATTGCGGTTCGCCAGGCCTTTTTCGGCATCGCCAACTACAACGCCGCGCCGTCAACCTACAACCAGTTCGTCAAGATCAACACGCCGATCACCTGTGACACGAACGGAACCTGCTACTTCGGCTTCACCGCGAGCAGCACGACGCCCGCAGGCCTGATCAGCGGAATCGCGCGCCTGGATTCGAACGGCAACGGGAGCTGGACCTCCGCGTCGACGGCCTCGGGCGACGCGTCGATGAACCGATGCTTGATGAACTGCTCCCCCGCCCTGTCCAACGACGGCTCGGTGATCTACGTCGGCGTCAAGAGCTCGAGTTCCGGCACCGGCTACCTGGTCGGGTTGAACAGCACCACCCTGGCCCCCCTCTACAAGGTCCGCTGCAAGGACCCGAAGTCGAACAACAACGCGCCCATGTCCGACGTGGGCACGGCCTGTCCCTCGATCGCACCCGACGGCGACGTATTCTTCGGAGTCAACGAGAGCCCGGGCGGATCGAACAATTCGCGCGGCTGGATGCTGCACTACAGCCCGGACCTGACCACGACCTATGCGCCTGGCGCTTTCGGCTGGGACGACACGGCTTCGATCTTTCCTTCGACCGCCGTGCCGCAGTACGCGGGTGGCTCGGCCTACCTGCTGCTGACGAAGTACAACAACTACGCCGGCACCCAGACAGGCGACGGCTTGAACAAGGTGGCGGTGCTCGATCCCCACGCGACGCAGATCGACGCGGTGTCGGGGATCACAGTCATGAAGGAGATCCTGATCAAGGTCGGTCCGACGCCGGATCCGCCGAACCAGGGGCCGAACAGCCCGAACGCGGTGCGCGAGTGGTGCATCAACTCGGCGGCCGTCGACGCAGCGGGCCAGTGCGCCATTGTCAACAACGAAGACGGCAAGTGCTACCGCTGGGACTTCGCGACGAACACGCTGAACGAGGTGGTGACCCTGACGGCCGGAATCGGCGAGGCTTACACGCCCACGCTGATCGGCCCGGATGGACAGGGATACGCGATCAACAACGCGATCCTGTTCGCGCTCGGCCAGTAGGACCGCGCGATCTCTCCGCGAAGCTCGAGCGCGAGCTTCGCGGAGAGATCGCTAGCCGCCGATCAGGGCCGCCGGATCGACCAGGTCGACCGTCGTCCCGACCGAGGACGCGCACGAGCCGCCGTCGCAGTAGGCATCCCAGCCGTTCATGCAGGAGGCCGTCGTGACTTCCTGGGTCACCACGGCGCCATGCGCGCCGACCGAGGCGAGCTGTTGGAAGCAGACTTCTCCCGATGACCATCCGATCGGCGCCTGCGTCCCGCCCAGGGGCCGATGCATGAGGCCGGGCCCGAGCAGCTCCTGCGCAGCAGGCGACCACTGAGCCGGTCTGATCAAGGCCGCCGGCGTGTCGCCCAGCATGACGAGATTGACCGCCGCGGCGGCCTTCACGACGTCGCGGAGGCTCATGGTGGCGTAGACCGACATCGCTCCGCTGCGCAGCAATGGCGTGTTGGGGACCACGATGTCGAGGACGAGCAGCAGCTCGCCCGGATTTCGCGTCGGGACGCTGGTCAGGACCGCCAGCGGGCTGTATTTAGCCGGCGCGAGCGGGACCATGCGATCCAAGGCGCGAATTCCGACGTCGAGGTCGACTCCGCGCAACGAGCCGCTCTGGACGTAGAGCGCCAAGGCGACGTGCAAGCGCCCGCCGCGCATGTACGCGGCGGCGCCGATCGATTGCGCTTGTGCCTCTGGCTGCGAGTCGTGGACCGTCGCCAGGCTTCCGCGCGCCAGTTCCTCGGCGTCGTTCCACCCGTCGCCATCGCTGTCGACGAGATCCACAGCCGAGCACTGACCAGCCTCGAGCGCGTCGTCCAATCCGTCTCCGTCCCTGTCCTGCAGCGGATCCGGGGGAACCTCGGATTGAACCGCGATCGCGGTGGAACCAGTGAAAAGCAAGAGAGCGAGAGCAGCGGCGATCGTGCTGATTCCTTTCATTTTGGCCATCCCGGGGTCCCGTCGTATTGCAAACGGCATTCCCCTGTGACCACGGCACGCGTACCGTCCTCGACGCTCAGCGGCGCAGCGTGGCCTGACCAATTGTAGAAAGGGATCCTGCAAGCGTCGTGCGGAGCGGCATGAGCTTTGAGGCTCTGCTCGCTTCTGCAACAAGGAGCAACCCCATGCATCTTTCATCAGCCTTGGCCCTCGCGACTCTGCTTTCCCTCAGCGCATGCAAGGACAGCGTCGCCAGCGCCGCTGGCACGGCCCAATCTTCACAATCCGTGTCCGACGACCTGCGCATCACGCAGGAGATCCAGCAGCGGATCGCGGAAAAGGGCGAGCTCTCGGAGGACGCGCGCAAGATCGAGGTGACCACGGAAAACGGTTTCGTCGCCCTGCGCGGCAAAGTGGCCTCCGTCGTCGAGAGGAATACCGTCGAGACGATCGCAACCACCGTCGCCGGTGTGACGCGCGTGGACAACCGGCTCGAGGTCAAGCCCGACTGAGCGGGCTGGCCGCACAAGGAGCCAGGCTCCAACAGCTCGCGCTGTTGGAGCCTGGCTCCGCACGTTTCATTGCACGTTACGGCTTCTTCGGAGCGTCGACCTTCTTCTCGACGACCCAGTACGGAGGCACGGAGTAGTACTCGTAGACCTTCGTGATGTAGTCGGGCTCGCTGGCCTTGGCCCAGCCCTCCGTGGAGGCCTGGAACTCAGGGGCCGCCTCGAGCTTTTCCTTGGTGGTCGAGAGCGTCAGGCGCTCGACTTTCGGATTGTTCTTGTCAGGCATGGACTTCAGCGCTTCCCAGGGCACGGCGATCATCCGTTCGCCAGCTCCGAGGTTGCCGCCGACGCCGAGCACGACGTAGGCGACGCGTCCGCTGCGCGGATCGACGACCAGCTCGTGCATGGACGCGATTTTCTGTCCGTCCGGGTTCTCGACGCTGCGCGAGCGCAGGTCATTGCCCAGGTAGAGCAGCTTCGTGGGCGCCAGGGAGGCCGAGGCTTCCGCCGGCGAGGCCTTCACGGCCACGAGCTTGGCGTAGGCCTTGTCGGTCTCATCCCACCAGCTGATCGCCGTCAGGTCGGGCTTCTTGTCGTAAGAAGGCGAATGTGCAAAGTCGGAGGGCGTGCTGCGGAGCACGAACTGGCCCTCCTCGTTGCGGTCGAGAGCGCGCCAGGGCACCGGGAAGCGCTTGGCTCCGGTGTTCAACGCACCCGCGCCGGAAAACTCGATGAAGGCAACGTCACCGCGGGGGTGGACGATGACATCCTCCACCTTGCCGAGTGACTCGTTCTTCTCGTTGACCAGCGATTTGCCGACCAGATCGCTGCCTACGCGCATCAGCTTGGTCGTCTTGGTCTGAATGGTGGTGGTCGTCGGCTTCTCCTGAGGCAGTGCCTGGGCGAAGGGGGCGAGACCCGCGAGCACCGTGGCGAATGTCAGGACTTGCAGATGTTTCATACGTCTCCTTGGGTTTGAGTCGCGATCTAAGTGGATGTCGGGAGGGCGAAGACTGTTGTCCACGTCGCAAAGCGGGCGACTTTTCACGCCTTGGAGGATTCGAATAGCAAGCGCCATGCCCTTGTCGTCATCGCGTGCTCGCAGCGCAGCTCGTGCGACGGGCACGAGCAACTCGCGTGAGGTGAGGATCGCACTTGAGAACTCGCGAAAAACTGTCCAAACGAATGCACGATGCCCGGCATTACCGCATGGTTCCCACGGCGACCGGATCCCGGGGATGCCCTGCGCTTCAAGGCCGCGCAGCAGCTGATGATCCAGAAGTCGACGGACTCGAGTTCCCTCGACGTGGAGACCGAGCGCTGTCTCGTCGGGCACGTGAGCTATTCCGGATATCCGCTGCGCGTCTGGACCGAATCTGGATTCACGCTGGTCTTCGAAGGACAGATCCATGGTCGCAGCGAACGCGAGCTCCGGCGCGAGCTCGCGAGCCTGTCGCGCCGCGCGCTCGCGGCGGAGGACGCGCTGCGCATCGTGTCCGACTTCGTCCGCTCGAGCGACGGCGACTTCTTGATCGTGATCGCGGCGGAAGATCGCTGCATCGTCTTCGGCGATGCGCTCGGCCGCTTGCCGATCTATCTGCAGGACACGAGGGCCGGCCTGGCGATCGCTCGCGAATGCAAATTTGCCGCGGCAATCAGCGGTGCATGGAGTTTCGATTCCCGCGGGCTCGCCGAGCATTTCTGGCTGGGCTATCCCCTGGGATCGCGCACGCTCTTCGAGGAAATCGAGCGCGCGCCCGAGGGATTCTTCATCGACGTGCGCACCGGCGGAGACTCGATCGAGGCTCGCCGCGCCCAGACCTGGATCCTGCGCTGCGATGTCAAATCGGATGCGCGCGGATTGGATGCCTGCGCGGCCGATCTCGCCGACAGGATCCTCCATGCGACCGCCGCGGCGACGAAGGGCGAGCGGCCGATGACACCTGTCGTTTCGCTCAGCGGCGGACACGATTCGCGCTCGATCCTGGCCTGCGTGCGGCGTGCGCGCCCCGATTGCATCGCGACTACGTTCCGCAGGGCGAACGGCGCCCACGATGCGGACGTGCGGATCGCGGAGCAGCTGGCTCGCGCACTCGGCGTGCATTGGGAATGCGTCGAGCTGCCCGCCCTCGGGACCCCGGACGAGGAACGCCTGGTGTGGCTGAAGGATGGACTCAACCACACCGGGATGTCTTTCATCCCCGGCTTCCTCGAGGAGATCGTGAGACGCTGGGGCGAAAGCGCCGTGCTGCTGACGGGAGATGGCGGTGACAAGATCTTCCCCGACCTGCGGCCCGTTCGCCGAGTGCGGAGCTTCGATCAGCTGGTCGACGTCGTCGTGGAAGAACATCAACTCATGCCCGCCGACCAAGTCGAAGTCCTCTTCGATCTCGAGCCGGGCAGCCTGGTCGAGGGCTTGCGCGCGCGGCTCCTCTCCTACCCCGAGCCCGACCTCGATCAGAAGGCGGTGCATTGGAAAATCGCCGAGCGCAGCCGCAAGTGGCTCTTCGAGGGCGAGGATCGCAACCGCGGATTCCTGTGGCAGATCAGTCCTTGTCTCGCGCTGTCGGTGTTCGAAGCTGCGATGCGCGTGCCCGATGAGCACAAGCGCGATTTCCGCTTCTACGCGGCGGTGCAGCGGCGCCTGGATCCGACTCTTCTGGATCTGCCCCACGCCGACACGGGCATGTCGATCGACTCGGCGCGCTTTCGCGCCCACGCCCTCGCGCGTCGCTGGGCCCTGCGGGTCATGGGCTCGCGGCGCCGCCCGATCGTGCAGTGGTTCAGGCCGGAGGCGTCTGCCGAACCGGAAGCGAAGGCCGACACCCTGCAGCTGCTCGAGCTCGCGGATCGGAGCGGTTCCAGATTGATGCAGTCTCTGATCAAGCACCGCAGCCTGAGCAGCGTGGCCGGCGCGATGCGGCGCGGCGTCGACAACTGGCGCACGGCGCTGCTGCTCGATCAACTGTGGACCGAGCGGATTCCGACCGGCAGCCTCGCTCCGCTCACTTCGCGCGCAGCTCGTCCAGGATTCGTGCCAACGCCGCGCCCGCGACCTCGTCGGAACAATGCTCGGCGCTGAACCGCGCGGCGTTGTTCCCCAGGCGCCGGCGTAGCCCGGGGTCGTCCCACAGGCGCTCGATCGCTCGCCGCAGCTCGATCGCCGAGCGCGGGCGCACTAGCAAGCCCGTGGACTCCGACTCGACATAGTCCTCGCTGCCGATGCAGCGCGTCGCCACCACCGCGCGCCCCATGCGCATGGCCTCGACCAGCGTCACCTGGCCTGAGGCCGTGTGCTCGTTGATCACCGGCACGACGTTGACTCGCGCCCGCTGGGCGAGCCTGCGGCATTCGTCGCTGGAGAGCGATGAGCGCACTTCGACGTTCGGGGGAATGTTCAGTCCCTCGAGCGCGTGGCGCGCGGCGACGACGATGGTCGGATGCTTCGAGACGCGCACGGCCTCGAACAGATTCGCGTAGTCCCGCCGCGCCGAGCCCATGGCCAGCACGAACGGTTGCCGGTCGTCCTCGCGCTCGACGATCGGAATCTCCGCGCGCTGCAGCGGCACGAACCGAAATCGATCCTGCGGAAGCGCGAGCCAGGCTGCATAGCGCGCGATCTCCGCCCGCGAGTGGACGATGAAGCGATCGACGTGGGCGAAGGCCGCGCGCGCGGCAGCGCGCTTGATGCCGCCGTACAGGCCGCCGAGGTTGAAGCACCAGGCCACGACGGGCCGGTGGATGGGATGCAGGCGCTGGTGGAGCCCCACCACGAACGCGAGCTGGGGGAAGACCGTGATCACGCCTCCGCGGCTCGAGCGCCAGGCTTCCCTGCCTTGACTCCAGGAGCTCATCCAATCGCCCCACTCGGCCATGCGACTGCGGCGATCGTGCCAGGACGAGCGCGGGCGAGCGGCGACCAGGTTGAACTGCTGGCCGCCCGCCGGAACGAAGGGGACGAGCCACGCGTCGCGGGCCGGATCGAGCGTGAACGGAGCGGCGATGCTCCAGTCCATCGGCGATGCGACGACGGCTCGCGCGCGCGAGGGCGCGAGGTCCGCTTCGAGTTGTGCGGCGGCCCGGCTCATGTGCCCTGCCTGTTGCGGCCCGCGAAAGGAGTTGGGTTCGGCTGCAAGCCTTTGCAAGCCGCCCGGAGGGTGTGCCGCACGAAGTCCCAGAGCATGTGCGGCGGATCCTGATCGGGCTTGCCCTGCAGAATGCGGCGGACTCGCCACAGCGCGAAGCCGCTGGCCCAGGCGATGTCGGCGCAGAGCGCGTAAGCGCGTCCGTGGTTCTTGGCGAAGTAGCGCCGGCGCGATTCGAACCAGTAGCGCGGCCGGCGTCTGGCCGGCTCGTTCATGGTCGTCACGCCGGTGCTCCTGCCGACCAGATGCACCACGCTGCTCGTCGGCACGTACCAACAGCTCCAGCCCGCGCGTCGCGCGTTGAGGCAGAAGTCGACTTCCTCGTAGTAGAGGAAATAGCCTTCGTCGAGCAGACCGATGTCCCGGAAGACCTGCGTGCGCACGATCATGCTCGCGCCAGCGACCCAGTCCGCCGGTTGCGGGCCCTCGGCGCGAGCGTGGGTCACCACGTGCTCGTGCAGCAGGCGCGTCACCACCCCGACCCGCAGGCCTGAATCCAGCTCGCTCCACACCGAGTGGAAGCGGAAGCGCGAGTTCTGGTCGCTTCCATCGGGATTCTCGAGCCGGCTGCCCGCGATGCCGACGCCGGGCCGCTCGTCCATGAATTCCACCAGGGCTCCGAGCGCGCCTTCGTAGACGCGCGTGTCGGAATTCAAGAGCAGCACGTAGTCCGGCGGCTCGCGGTCCGCCGAAGCGAGCGCCGGGCGGATCGCCGCGTTGTTGCCGTAGGAAAAGCCGCCGTTGTGATCGAGCGGCATCAGCGAGGCCCAGGTCCCCCATCGACGCGAGGCAATCGCTTCCGCGATGCGCGCGGCCGAGCCATCGGCCGAGCCGTTGTCGACCACGACGACGCGCGTGGATCCCAAGGCTCGGACCTCGGGCTCGAGCGAGCGCAAGCAATCGATCACCAGACCCGGCGTCCGATAGTTGACGATCACGACCAGCAGCCGCGCGGAGTGTGCAGCAACGGCGTTCATGGCTGGGGCGCTCCCACCAGGGTTCGCGGTTTCGCGCGCAGCGCCGCGACGCGCGCAACTACGCGCTCGCGCACCGGAGCAAGACCGCACAGTCCTCCAGCCATCAGGAAGTAGACCGGATTGACCATGGCGTTCACGAGGCTGTCGAGCGCATACAACGACAGCACCATCGCGATCGTCCACGGCCAGATGGCCCGCGGCTGGTCCCAGAGCGCGGGTGGGCAGCGCCGCCAGAGCGTGATCACCGGCAGCAGGAAGCACAGCATCAAGCTCGCGAGACCGACGAATCCGTTCTTGCCGAAGACGATGATCCACAGACTGTCGATCGTGGTCAGATTCCTGTTCTCGCGGTCGTCGGTGCTGCGCGTCAGGCTGCGGTTCCAACCGCCCCAACCGAGTAGCGGCTTCTCCGCGGCGCGCACGCGCAGGCGCTCCTCGGAGCTGATGCGGAATTCCAGCGATGCGGCGCGCTGCTCGCTGATCCTGGCCACGGACTCGACGATCCCGCCGCCGGCCCAGCTTCCCGACACGCGCGCCGAGACGTAGACCACCGGGATGCAGACGAGGACCAGCATCGGCAGCGAAGTCCGCCAGTTTCGCATCGTCCACAGGCACAGGGCGCCGATCAGCAACAGGCCGATGGCACCGAAGGACTTGCACCACACGGTGGTGGCGATCAACGCCGGCACCAGTAGGGCCATCGGAATCCCCCAGAAGCGCCGCAGTTCGCCGCTCGTCCACAAGGCGAGCCCGACCAGCGAAGCCGCGCACATCCACAGCCCGACCATCAGGCCGTGCTGCATGAAGACCATCGGACGGAAGCCTCCGCCGCGCAGGGTCTGCACCCATTCGTGCTGGTGGAATCCGTAGAGAGTCGCGTGCAACTGCGGGCTCATGCGGATCTCCCACAGGCACAGCGGCGCGTAGACCACTCCGGCCGCGAGCATCGCCAGGGCCAGCTCCTTCGCGCTCTCGGGTGAAGCGAAGTACAGCCGACCCGTGAGGTAAGGCAGTCCCCAGATGATGCTCTGGTACAGCGAGGCCGAGACTCCGTCGTACCAGCCGAGACCGTTGCTGAGCGAAGTGAACAGCGGCACGCAGCAGAATACGGCGACCGGCAGATCGAGCCAGCTCACGCGCAAGCGCGACAGGCTCTGTCCGTCGAAGGCGACGATCGCGATGAACACGATCAGCGGGATCGCCGTGGACTTGCTGTAATCGAAGAAGCCGAGGGCCTCGATGCTCGCGACTGGCAGGAACATCCACCCCGCGAAATAGGAAAGCAGCACGGCGCGCAGCGGGCTCATCGTCGCGAAAGCGATCACCACCAGCGGAATCCAACCGTAGAGCGCGACGGGAACGGTCCAGCTCATGGCTGTATCGCCTCCTCCGCGACCAGGGCTGCAGGACGGATGATCCTCGCCGAGCCGAACTCGACTTCCTGGATGCACTTGCGCAGCTGCGCCGCGAGCACGCGCACATTGGGCTCGAGCACCATGCTGTCGTGATCGCCTGGGACTTCGTGGACGTCGACGCGCGCCGCGAACTCGCCCCAGCCGTTGTCCTCGAAGATGAACTCGCGGTGCGAGTTGGTCATCCGGCCCGGCCCGAGGATGTGAGCCACATCGAGGCGCGGACGGAAGAGCTTGACCGCGCCGGGGAAGGGTCGCAGCTCGTAGCGCAGCAGGGCGCGCCGGAAAGCCGCGCCGATTTCCTCCGAGCGGAATTCCGAGCGCATCCTGTCGGCGGCGTCTGCGCGCGAGCGCCTGGTGATCTGATCGACGGCCCAGCGCAGCTTGTCGCGCGCCCATTCGCCGAGGTAGACCGGTCCGCGGCGGCGGATGCGCTCCCAGTGGATGCGCGCGCGCTCCTTCGCGGTGAGCAGCGGCGCCCGCGGCAAGGACGTGTCGAGCATCGCGAGCAGGGCCACTTCTTCGCCGGCCTCGAGCAGCTGCTGCGCCATCTCGTAAGCCGTGATGCCTCCGCCCGAGAATCCGCCGAGCAGGTAGGGTCCGTGCGGCTGGACCTGGCGCAGCTCGGCCACGTAGTCGCAGGCCATTTCCTCGAAGGTCTCGCGCGGCTTCTGCGCGCCGTAGAGGCCCAGGGCCTGGAGCCCGTAGAACCTGCGCTCGTTGCCGAGCAGATGCGCCAGGTGGCGCAGGTTGAGCACGTTGCCGAACATGCCCGCGACGAGGATGAAAGGCGTCTTGGGCCCGCCTTGACCGGGATGCATCGCGACTAGGTGCGTGAAGCGCGCCTCCGACGGCCTCGCGTCCGAGGCCTGCACGCTCGCATCAGCTCCGATCGCCTGGCGGATCGCCGCGGCGCAGCGCTCGATCGTCGGCGCCTCGAACAGCAGCGAGATCGGGAATTCGACCTGGTAGGTCTTCTTGATGCGCGCGAACAGGCGCACGGCGATCAGCGAGTGACCGCCGAGATCGAAGAAGCTGTCGCGCAGGCCGACCCTGCGCACGCCGAGCAGCTCCTGCCAGAAGCCGGCCAGAGTGCGCTCGATGCCATCGGCGGGCTCGACGAAATCGCTGTCGAGCTCTGGCCGCTCGAAGCCGACTTCGCTCCCGTCCGCGGCGGCGAGCGAGCCCGGATTGCGCGGTGAGCCTAGCGCGTCCGCCTGGCGGCGAAGGCCCTCCAGGTCCAGAGTGGTCGCGATCACCTGCGAAAGCTCGTGCGAGCCGATCAAGCGCTGGAGAGCCTCGTAGCCCAGGGCCGGCCCGATGCCGCGATGGGCGTTGATCGCCAGGGTTGCGCGAGCAGGCTCGTCGACACGGCTCGACGACGGCGCGCGCATGCCATGGGAACGCTCGCTCGCGAAGGCAACCTCGCTCGCGCGAACCGCAGTCGATTGATCGAGATCCAGGCGCAGGCGGTGCATGGCGAACTCGTCGATCTCGATGCACACGCGGCCGCTGTCGTCGACCACCACGACGTCGAACAGGAGCATCCTCGATCCAGGCTCGTTGCTGGCGCGGCTCCTCACCCAGCTGCGCACGCGCGCCGGCAAGCTGCCGTGGATGCGCACGCGCTTGTAGGAGACCGGTGCCCACAAGGAAGCGCCGCCCCTGTGCCCGCCCTGAAGCTCGGGCAGCTCCAACGCGCAGGTCGTGGCGATGTCGAGCAGCGCGGGATGCAGGCCGAAGTGCTCGAGATCGGCGGCGAAGTCCTCGCGCAGCTCCAGCCTCGCCAGGACCTCGCCGGGTCCGATGCGCACTTCGCGCAGGGTCTGCCAGCGCGGACCGAAGCCTGCGAGATGCTCCTGAGCGCTGGGAAGGGCCTCCGGTCCGAGAGCGCTGCGCGAAACTGGGCAACGCGCTTCGATCTCCGCCAGTGCCGGCGACTTGGCGCGCGGCGGCGGCCGCAGGATCACCCGTGCCTGGGCATGGGTGTCCCAGGCGTCGATAGAAGCGCGCGCGACCTGCTTGTCCGAAGCGATCCCGCGACTCTTGACGCAGAATTCGAAGCCCGACTCCTCGGGTCGCAGCTCGACCTCGATCTCGCGAGATTCCTCGTCGCGAACGTGCAGCGGCCGCAGCAGCAACAGGTCGCGGATCTCGAAGCTTCCCGACTCGCCGGCTTCGAGCACCGCGGCGCGGGCCAGCTCGACGTAGGCGCTGCCGGGGACGATGGCCCGACCTTCGCGCGTGCGGTGCTCGTCGAGGATCCAGCGCTCGCGCGGCGAGAAGCGCGCGCGCAGCACGAAGGGCGAGTCCGGATCGCTGCCGCGCGAATCGAAGAGCGGGTGGCGCGGCGCCTGCTCGCTCTCGCCGCGCGCCAGGGCGATCGGATTCGCGCGCGGAGCGTCGACGGCCATGCCGACGTTCCAGATTCCCCAGTTGACGGAGACTGTGTGCCGCCGCCGCTTCGAGCTCGAGCCTCGCAGCGCGTTCGCGCTCTGCGCGTAGGCATCGAGGAAGGAATTCGCCGCCGCGTAATCGACCTGCCCGGGCGGCGCGACGATCGCGCTCACCGACGAGAAGAGCGCCAGGAAGTCCAGATCCAGATTCCTGGTGAGCGTGTCGAGCACGATCGTGCCGTGGACCTTGGCCGCGAAGACTTCCTCGACCTCCTGCTGGCTCTTGGAGAGGATCGGCGCATCGCGCAGCACGCCCGCCGCGTGGACCACACCGTGCAGAGCGCCGAAACGCCGCACGGTCTGCTCGATCACGCCGCGCATCGCTTCGATGTCGGTCACGTCGGCGCAGGCGACCAGGACCTCGGAGCCCAGGCTCTCGCACTCCAAGATTCCGCGGATGCGGCGGCTGGTCGGGTCCATCGGGCCGCGGCGCGCGAGCCAATCGCTCCACGCATTGCGCTCGGGCAACGCCGTGCGCCCCACGAGCACCAGCCGAGCCCGCGCATGGCGCGCAAGCTGTGAAGCGAGGCCGAGACCGACGCCGCCGAGTCCGCCGGTGATCAGGACCACCGCGTGGTGGCGGATCGGCGAATGACCGTTGGTCTGCGCGGGCTGGACATCGACCGGCTCGAAGTCCTGCTCGAACCTGCCGCTTCCGCGCAGCGCGACCACGGCGTTGCGCGGCGCGAAGAGCAGCTCGTGCTCGAGCATGTCGACCAGCGGCTGGGCCAGGGCCGAGCGCAGCGCGAGCCGCAGGCGCGACTTGGAAACACCGAGCGGCAGATCGATGCTCGCGCAGGTGATGCCCGGGAACTCGCGCGGGATCACGCGGCAGGGACCGAGGACCGTCGCCTTGCCCGGATGCAGCAGGGTCTCGCCTTGGATCGCCTGCATGCCATTGGAGACCACGCTGATGTGCAGCGGCGAGCTCACGCCCTCGCTGGCCAGGGCCTGGGTCAGGAAGAACAGGCTGTAGAAGCCGCGCTCCTGATTTCGGTGGAAGAAGTTGGAGCCGGGGCGGAAGCTTTCGTCGGGCGTGAGCAGCCACAGATGGACGATGCGCTGCGGCATGCGGCCAGCGGCGACGAGCTCGCGGACGAGCTGGATGTAGCCCTCGCGGCCCTGCTCGGGCGCGATCGAGAATTGGTCCGGGCCGAGGCGGCAATTGTCATCGCTGTCGCGCACCGTGATCACGCGTTCGCCGCGCGCGCGCAGCCGCCGCGACAGGTTTTCGCCGATGCCCGCTGCATCGAGGAAGATCAGCCATTCGCGCGCAGCGCAGGGCTCCGGCACGCGGTCCTGGGGCTTTGCTTTCCAGACCGGCCGCGCGAATCCCTTCGAGAGCAGATCGATCGCGCGTGGCTCGCTCGATTCCGCCACCTGCTGCAGGGCCGGCCTGCCCGGCTCGATCCAGTAGCGGCGGCGCTGGAAGGGATAGGTCGGGAGCGAGACCCGCGATCGCCGCTCGTCGCGCCGCAGGAATTTTGGATCGACCTCGACGCCGCAGGCCCACAGCCGGCCGAAGCTGGTCAGGAAGTGCGCGGTGTCCGAGATCTTCTCCTCGGCGTGGCGCAGGCTGGACACCACGCCGCGCGCGCGGACCGCGGCGGGTTCCTGGCGCACCAGCGAGGCCAGCGACTTGCCCGGTCCGACTTCGAGCAGCACGGGCACGGGCTCGGCGAGCAGCGTGCGGATTCCGTCGCAGAAGCGCACCGTGCCGCGCAGGTGCGCCGCCCAGTACTCGGGCGAGACGGCCTGGTCGGCGGTGATCCAGGTCCCGGTGCAGTTCGAGAGGAAGGGAATCCGCGGCGCGTGGAGCTTGATGCTGCGCAGATACTCGAGGAAGCGCGGCAGGATCGGCTCGACCATCCGCGAGTGCGCGGCGGTCGCGATCGGAATGCGCTGGGCGTCGATGCCCTGCTCGCTCAGGGCGCGCGCCAGATCGTCGAGCGCTGCCGTCGGCCCGGACACGACCGAGACGCCGGGCGAGTTGACGGCCGCGAGATCCAGTTTTTCGCCGAGCCAGGGCGAGAGCTTGTCCGCGGACAGTGCGACGCTGAGCATTCCGCCGCGCGGCAGGAGCTCGAACAATTCTCCGCGCAGCGCGACCAGGCCGAGGGCGTCCTCGAAGGACAGCACGCCGGCGAGGCAGGCGGCGGTGTTCTCGCCCAGGCTGTGACCGATCAGCGCGCTGGGCCGCACTCCGAGCGACATCCACAGCTGCGCCAGCGCGTATTCGAGGATGAAGATCGCCGGTAGCTGCAGCGCGGGCCGCTCGAGCTCCGCCGCCGCGCTCTCGGGGTCCGCGGGCCTGATCCATGCGGCGCGCAGATCGTGCCGCGTGCGCCGGCGGAATTCGTCGATGCCGCGGTCGACGTGCTCGCGGAACACGGGCTCGGATTCGTAGAGGTCGAGACCCATGCGCGGGTGCTGCGCTCCCCCGCCGGGCAGCAGGAACACGACCGACGGCTTGCCCGAGCCCGATGCGTGGGTGAACACGCGCCGCGGATCGCCGGACTCGAGCAGCTGCGCGGCTTCCTCGTGGCTCGAGGCGGTCAAGACGCGCCGGTGGTCGAAGCTGCGCCTCCCCGCGAACAAGGTGAAGGCGACGTCCGCCAGCTCCTGATCCGGATTCGAGCGCAGGTGGGCCGCGAGACGCCGCGAGGCATCGTCGAGCGCGCGTTGATTGCGCGCGGAGATGCACAGGACCTGCCAGGGCCGGCTTGCCTTGGCTTCGGGAATGCGCAGGGGCGCGTCCTCGAGCACGACGTGGGCATTGGTGCCGCCCACTCCGAGGGCATTGACCCCCGCGTGACGCGGAGTCGCGCGCCGCGGCCAGGGCTGCAATCGGTCGACTACATAGAAAGGCGTGTCGCTGAAAGGAATCGCCGCGTTGGGGACCTTGAACGTCGGCGTCGGCGGAATCTCGCCGTGGTGCAGGCACAGGGCGGCCTTGATCAGGCCCGCGACTCCGGCGGCCGTGTCGAGGTGACCGATGTTGGACTTGACCGAGCCGAGTCCGCAAAAGCCCTTGCGCTGCGTCGAGCGCGCGAAGGCCTGGGTCAGCGCCGCGACCTCGATCGGCTCGCCGATCGGCGTCCCGCTGCCGTGGGCTTCGACGAACTCGATCGCGTCGGCGTCGACGCCGGCGACCGCTAGGGCTTCGGTCACGGCCGCGGCCTGGCCATCGACGCTCGGCGCGAGATAGCCGACCTTGCCCGCGCCGTCGTTGTTGACCGCGGAGCCCTTGACCAGGGCGTAGATGCGATCACCGTCGCGCAGCGCGTCCTCGAGACGCCGCAGAGCGACGATTCCGACGCCGCTGCCGAAGCTCGTTCCCGATGCCGCTTGATCGAAGGGCCTGCAGTGGCCGTCGGGAGAAAGGATCTCGCCTTCGCGACACAGGTATCCGACGCCGTGCGGGATCTCGAGCGTGACTCCTCCAGCGAGGGCCATGTCGCACTCGCCGGTCAAGAGACTCTGGCACGCGGCGTGGACCGCGACCAGCGAAGTCGAGCAGGCGGTCTGGATCGCGACGCTCGGCCCCTTGAGGTCGAGGCAGTAGGACACGCGCGTGGTCAGGAAGTCCTTGTCGTTGCCGGTGTGGCGCAGCAGGAACATCCCGACCGAGTCGACCAGCGCCGGATTCGACAGCAGGTTGAACATGAAGTAGCTGCTCATCCCGCAGCCGCCGAAGATTCCGATCGGGCCTTCGGCCGCGCCGGGCGGATGGCCCGCGTCCTCTAGCGCTTCCCAGGCGCATTCAAGGAACTGGCGATGCTGGGGATCGAGGATCGCGGCATCCTTCGGGCTGAACCCGAAGAACTCGGCGTCGAACAGCTCCATGCCTTCGAGGACATGGCCGCTCTTCACGTAGGCGGGATCGAGCAGGCGGCGGATCGGAACGCCGCGCGCCGTGAGCTCGGCATCGTCGAAGTGACGCAAGGACTCGATGCCAGCCCGCAGATTGCTCCAGAATTCCGCCGGGCCGTGAGCGCCCGGGAAGCGCAGGCCGATTCCGACGATCGCGATGTCGCTCGCGTCCGGCTGAGCGGGAGTCGCGGACGAGGCGGGCTTGTCGTTGCGCGGATTCATGCTTCGCTCGCGCCTTGCCGCCGCCGCGACATCGACGCCCGGCGACCCCGTCCGCGCTGCGAGGCTTCCTCGAGCCCGCCTTGCGCAACTTCGCTGGCGAGGAAACGCGCCAGGGAACGGATGGTCGGGAAGCGGAACAGGTCGGTCAGCGAGACCTGCTTCGCGCGCAGCTCGCCGCGGCTCGCCATGTCTCCCAGGCGGCGGTGGATACGCACCGCGAGCAGCGAGTGGCCGCCGAGGTCGAAGAAATTGTCCTCCACGCCGATGCGGTCGACGACCAGGACTTCCTGCCACAGCTCGGTGAGGCGCGACTCGAGCTCGTTCGAAGGCGGGGCGCAGTCGGCGAGCGGCCGCTGCGACGGCGCGGGAATCGAGAGGGCGCCGCGATCGATCTTGCCGTTGGGAGTCCGCGGGATCTCGCCGACGATCGCGAGTTGCGCCGGGACCATGTACTCGGGCAGCAGGGCTGCCAGGCGCTCGCGCAAGACTCGGACGTCCAGTGTCGAGTCGCGCGAGACGATGTAGGCGACGAGGCGCTGATCGCCGGGCGTGTCCTCGCGCGCGACCACGAGGGCCTCGGCGACAGAGGGCTCGCGAGCGAGCAGACTCTCGATCTCGCCTGGCTCGATGCGGTGGCCGCGCACCTTGATCTGGTGATCCGTGCGGCCGAGGAATTCGACGACGCCCTCGCTTGCGTAACGGACGAGGTCGCCGGTCCGGTACATGCGCGCGCCGCCGTCCTCCACCCAGGGATCGGGCACGAAGCGCTGGGCGGCGAGCTCGGGCCGATTCAGGTAGCCGCGAGCGACGCTGGTTCCGCCGATCACCAGCTCACCGGCGACGCCGATCGGCAAGGGCCGCAGGTGCTCGTCTAGGACGTAGAACCGCGTGTTCGGGAGCGGTCGCCCGATGGGAACGGTGCTCGAGCTCGCGGCGACCTTCGCAGCGGCTGGCGCGGACTGCTCGACCTGGTGCGTCGACGACCAGATCGTGGTCTCGGTCGGCCCGTACATGTTCACGACCAACTCGCACTGCGACGACAACTCGCGCGCCAGCGACTCCGGCAGGGCTTCTCCGCCGACGAACAGGTGACGAACGTTGCGCAGCGCCACGCGCATCTCTTCGTCGGCGCAAAGCATGCGCGCCATCGACGGCGTGCATTGAAGGTGAGTCACGGACTCGCGGCGGATCGCTTCGGCCAGCGAGAGTTCCGCGCCTTCGTCGTTCGCCTCGCTGTCCTCCTGAGCGCGCCGGCGCACGCGGTCGAGCTGCGGCAAGCTGCGCAACACCTCGTCGACCGGCACGCCGAAGTCGATTAGGCAGGCGATCTCGTCGACGCCGATCGCGCGCAGCTTCTCGACCATTTCCGAGCAGCGCTGCGGCCCGCCGAAGAGACCGCTGGTCTCGTAGTAACGATCGCGCGCATGCGCGAGCAGAGCAGCGCGCTCGGCGGGCTCGAGCGAGGACAGGTCGAGATCCTGCTTCCTCGACTCGCCCGAAGGTGCGCGGAAAGCCGGGAAGGAAGCTGCGTACTTGCCGACCAGGTCGATCGAGCTTCCCAGGTAGCGCTCCAGCGGTTCCTGCACCATCGCTTTCGCGCGCGCCTCGTCCAGGCCGACGAAGGTGTGCAGCATCAGCGAGACGATGCCCGTCGCCGGATCGAGTCCCGCCGCAACGCGCGCGTCGCGGTAGGCGGCGATCTTCAGCGCGAGCTCCTCGACCGATTGGCCGAGCAGGTGGCTCAGGACGTTCGCGCCGATCCTGCCCGCCTCGACCCAGGTCGCGGTGTTGCTGGCCGACGTGATCCACACCGGAAGCTCCGCCTGCACCGGGCGCGGCAGAGTCCGGACGTCCACCGCGGCGCCGTCGGGCCCCGGGAAGGTGATCGATTCGCCGCGCCACAGGCGGCGCACGACTTCGAGGTCGTGGAACATCACGTCCTTGGCCTTGGCGTGACGCTCGGGCGCGAGGACGAAGTCGCCGGGATGCCAGCCCGAGGCGAAGGAGATCGCGACGCGTCCGTTGGAGAGCCTGTCGACCACCGCCCACTCCTCCGCGACGCGGATCGGATGGTGCAGCGGGAGCACGACACTGCCGGCGCGGATCTCGACCTGGCTGGTGATCGCGGCGATTGCCGCGCCGGTCAGCGCGGGGTTGGGATAGAGGCCGCCGAAAGCGTGGAAGTGACGCTCGGGAGTCCAGACCGCGCGGAAACCGTTCGCATCGGCAAAGCGCGCGCCCTCGAGCAGCAGCCGATAGCCGTCGCCGCCTTCGCGACCTTCGTCGCTGCCGAAATAGAACAGGCTGAAATCGATCTTGCGTCTGGCGGTGCGCGCGAGCGGCCGCTTTCCGCCGGAGGCTTCGCGGGCGGAGTGCAGGACGACCTTGAAGCCGCGGGTCAGAGTCCACAGCAGCTCGAGCACGGAGATGTCGAAGGACAGGCTCGTGACCGCGAGCCACACGCCCGGCGGATCGTAGGGAATGCGCTCGTCGATGGCCGCGAAGAAATTCGAGACCTGGCGGTGCTCGATCTCCACGCCCTTGGGTCTTCCGGTCGAGCCCGAGGTGTAGATCACGTAGGCGCGGTCTTCGGGAGTCGCCGAGCTGTTCGTCGTGCGCGCGTGGTTCGCCGCAGGCGTCGGCTCGCGATCGATGCAATGGATCTGGGCGGTGCTCGACGGAAGCGAGGCGACGAGTCGTTCCTGCGTCACGATCAGGCCGAGAGCGGAGTCCTCGACCATGAATGTCAGACGCGCCATTGGGAAGGCGGGATCGAGCGGCAGGTAGGCCGCGCCCGACTTGAGCACGCCGAGGACGGCGACGACGAGGTGGAGCGAGCGCTCGACACAGACACCGACGAGACCTCCCGGCGCCGCGCCGAGCTCGCGCAGCTGCGCGGCGAGCCGATCCGCGCGCTGGTCGAGCTGTGCGTAGGTCAGCGATGCCTTCCCGAAGACCAGCGCCGTGGCATCGGGCGTGCGCTGGACTTGTTCCTCGAAGAGTTGGTGAACGCAAGCTTCGCGCGGTAGCGTCTCACTGGTCTCGTTCCATTCGAAGAGCTGCCGCTCGCGCTCGCTTTCCTCGACCAGTGGATGTTCGTCGAGGGCGAGCCCAGGATTTACGCTCAAGCTCTCGAGGAAGGCTTCGAATCCGCGCCGGATCGAGCCCGCGTTCGCATCGGAAATCCGGGCGGCGTCGTGGACGAAACGGCACGCGGCGAGCTCGTCGGAAACTTCGACGGTCCATTCGCTGCCGTCCTGCAACGAGAGCGCCTCGAACCTCGCGCTCTGCTGGATCGCCAGCGGGAGCATGTGCCCCGGGCGATCCTCGCGCACTCGATGCAGGCTGGGATGGCGCGCGAGCACGTCGCGCAGCCAGGGTCCCCGCCGGTGCAGCTCCACCAGCTCGTCGGCGATTCGCGAGACAAGCTCGCCGGCGCGCTCGCCCTCGCGCAGCTCGATGCGCAACGGCAGACGGGTGGCGACCCAGGCCTCGAGCCCGACCGTCTCGTTGCGCAGAATCAGATCGTCGTAGCCGACGTCGAAGCTCGTCCGCCTCGCAAGCCGGCCCATGTAAGCAGTGAATGCCGCGGTGAGAACCGTCGAAAGGGGCTGCCCCTCGCCGATCGCACGGATCTGCTCCGGCAGGCGGACCTCGTTCGCGACTGGGCGACTGCCCGCTGCCGCCGTCGCGACCGCGCAGGGCAGGGTGATCGGATCGAGCCGCGCCAGGCGCTCCACCCAATGGCGCTCGGATTGGCTCATGCGCCGGTTGAGCGCCGTCAGCCTCCGACTTTCCTCGGGGCTCAGATTGTCGAGCCGCATCCCGACGCTCAGCTCGAGGCGTCGCTCGACTTCCCGCGCGGCGATCGCGCGGCCGCGCAGGTCGGCAAAGCCCTGGAGCGCGATCGTTCCACGTCCGCAGGCGACCAGCATTCCTTCGTCGTCGATCGCGAGCACCTCGCCGGGCGCGCCATCGCGGCTCGAGCGCGAGCTCGAAAGCGTGCCGGGGCCCGCCTTGGCGCTGGTGATCACGAGCGCCTGATCTCCCGTGCGGATCGTGGCCAGACCGATCGGGTTGGCGTAGCGGCCGAAGCTCGAAGCGCGCACCAGGGCCTCGATCTCATCGGCGCTGCTCGTCCAATCGATGGCGCAGGCGGCATCCGGACGGCGATGGCGCTCGAAGGTTCGACGCGCGAGCCCGTCCTGCGACGATTGCCGAACTGTGCCTTCCGCGAGGTCACTCACCAGCTCGCCGAAGGACGCGAGCGCGGCCTCGAAACATTTCGTGTGAAGGCTGAGCGCCGTCTCGTCGGGAGCGATGTCGAAGCGCTTCGCCACCAGGATGTCGCCGGCATCGAGCGCGGCCGTCATGACGTGCCAGGTGATCCCGTAGCGCGACTCGCGGTTGAGCAGCGCCCACACCGGCGCGTTCAGCCCTGCGTAGTCGGGCAGGGGCCCGTCGTGAAAATTGATCGCGCAGCGCGCGGGCAGAGCGAGGATCCGCTCCGGAACGATCGCCAGGTGCGTGATCGCGAACAGGTAATCGAAGGGCACGGCCGCCAGCCGCTGCGCGCAATCGCTCTTCGGGTCCAGCGTCTCCAGGTTGCGCGCTCGAGCCCAGTCGGCGACGCGGCCCTCAGGCGCGATGACTCCCTGGATACGGTGTCCGCCGCGCAACAGCAGGTCGCCGCATTCCTGGAGCAGCGAGTCGGCACCGATCAGCCAGCAACTGAAGTTGGAGACGGGGAACATTCCACCTCATTCGCAAGCGGGGCACGTGCGCGACGAGGGCGCACTCGCGGAGCGAGGCAATGAACCTGCGCGGATCGGATCCGAAGGCGCTGGGGGCGCAGCGATTCAGCCTGAAAGACGGTCGAGGAATCCACGGAAGAGAGTGCGGTACCGCGCTGGTTCCCCCCATCGGTGCAAACGGGTATTCGCACACTCGTTTCCAGGCACGCGCATTTTCAGCGCGCACTCGTTGTCTATGAGGGCCTCGAACCTCGCCAACCGTCATCGACTCCCCGGTCGCGATCGGATCACTCCCACGTGTCCAACGATTATCTGCTCGTCGTACCGGTCAAGTTCCAGCGCGTGTCGAATTCGCACGTCGCCGTCGAAAGCGCCTTCTGCGAGCACCTGCGCATGCTGCGCAAGCTGCTCGCGCCGAGCTTCGCCACGGTGACCGTCGCCTCGCCGGCCATGGATCCGGCGCAGTACGAGCGCGATCGCTCGCACCTCGGCGAAATCGACGAATCCAGCGAGGGAATCCGCTGGGTGGAGCTGCATCACGGCCGTCTCGGCACCGCCACGTTCTGGCTCAAGCACTTCGTGCCGATGTGCCGGCGGCTGTGGGACCTCGTCTCCAACTCGAGCCTGGTGCATTCCGGCATTTCCCACAACCTGTGGCGTCCGATCGAGTTCCCCGCGCTGTTGATCGCCAAGCTCCAGGGTCGCAAGACCGTCTGCGTCGTCGACATGGATCTGCGCGACGACGCGAAGATGAACTTCCTGACAGGACGCTGGAGCCGCAAGTCCATGCTGCTGTGCAAGTACCTGTACGACCCGCTGCGCAGTCTCCAGCTGCGCTTCGCGGCGCGCCGCTGCTCGCTGGTGCTGCTCAAGGGCCGCGAGCTGTGCCGCGACTTCGGAGCGGGCCGGCCGGCGGTCAAGTACTTCCTCGACGCGGCCTACTCGGCGGATCAGCTGATCTCGCCCGAGGCGCTCGAGGCCAAGGTCCGCGCGCTCGAGGACCCAGAGGCCCCCCTCGAGCTGGTCTACTTCGGC
>DATHET010000127.1:0-5843 GCA_035490315.1 Planctomycetota bacterium | reverse complement strand
GCCGACTGGCTGTGGCCGCACGAGAACGACGAAGGCCAGTGGCTGGCGCGCTACGGCGCGGCGATCAGCTTGACCGACTGCGATGGCGCGATCGTGCGCACCTCGCGCGGCCGCCACGGCCAGAACGGGATCCTCATGCTGCGCTGCACGAGCGCGATGATCTACGACAACGATTTCTCGTTCCTGTCGGGCTGGGGACTGGCGATGTACCGCAGCTCGAAGAACATCGTCAGCCGCAACATCCTCGATTACTGCGTGCGCGGCTACAGCCACGGCGTGTACTGGCGCGGCCAGGATTCCGCGGCGATCCTGATGTTCGAGCGCTGCTCGGACAATCTGATCGCCTACAACAGCGCGACGCACTCGGGCGACGGGATCTTCCTTTTCGCCGGCCGCGATTCCGTCGAAGGCAAGGCCTTCGAGCGCGGCGAGACCGAAGTCGGCGGCTGCGACCGCAACACTTTCTACGGCAACGATTTTTCCTTCGCGGTGGCCAACGGGATCGAAGCGACCTTTTCCAGCGACAACCGCTGCCTCGCCAACCAGATCCGCGGCTGCCACCAGCACGGCGTGTGGGGCGGGTATTCGCGGCGCATGACCCTGGTCGAGAACAACATCGAGGACACGCTGGGCGGCGCGATCACCGTCGAGCACGGCCAGGACTTCCGCATCGCCGAGAACGTGCTGCACGACAACCAGATCGCGATCGAGCTGTACTGGGACGAGGACGCCGAGCTGGTCAAGGGACCGTTCGGCAAGCATTTCGACACCAGCTCGAGCGGCCACGCCGTGGTCAAGAATTCCTTCTCGGGCAACGACTCCGACTTCGTCGTGATGAGCACCGAGCGTCTGACGGTCGGAGGGAACGTTTTCGCCGCGCGCGGCCGCGAGCTGACGGTCACCTCGGTTCGTTCGATCGACGGGTCGGCATTGGAAACACCCGCGGTGCGCGCGCTGCTGACCGGCATCGGCGGCTGGTCCGCGAGCGGCCGCTTGAAGGAAGTCAGCATCGCCGCCGCGCCAGCCGAGCCCGAGGATTCGGACCCCGTCGCTTCCGTGGAAAACGAGCCGCCGCATGCGCCCGGAGTGCAGCACGCCTTCGACCCCGACAAGGAAGATGGCGAAGGGCTGGAAACGATCGTGATGGGGGAATGGGGGCCCTGGGATTTCCGCTCGGGCGAGGCCAGGCCGGTCCAGCGCGTGCCCGGCGGACTGCTGGCGGGAGCCGCGTGGGACGCAGCCTGGTTCTCCTGGAAGGACGGTCCCGATCCGCGCGGGAACGGCGAGGCCCTCGCGGCCTGGCGCGCCCTGGCCAAGACACCGCTGGTCAGCGCTCAGGTCGCGACCTGGTACACGCCCTTCGCCGCCGACCCGAAGATCCAGGCCAAGGTCGGCCTGAACCACTTCGGGCTGATCGCGAAGTCGAGCGTGAAGCTCGAGCAGGGTCGCTACCGACTGGTCGTCGTCTCCGATGACGGCGTGCGCGTCCTGATCGACGGAATCGCCGTGCTCGAGAACTGGACCTGGCACGCGCCGACGCGCGACGCGGTGGAGCTCGAGCTGGGCGCGGGCCAGCACGCTTTCGAGCTCGAGTATTTCCAGATCGACGGCGCGAGCGCGCTGTCGCTGGATCTCGAACGCCTGCCCTGAATCAGTCCTTCGGGAACACGTCGCCGAACCTCGAGGCGCGCAGCTTCGCGAAGTCCGGATCGCTGGCCAGGGCCTTGAGCTGCGAGAGCTGGATCGGAGCCGCCTCGAGCCTTTCCTTGGCTTCCTTGAAGTGGCCTTGCAGGGCCGCGCACTTCGCCAGGCCGATGTAGGTGTCCGGCTGGGGGTTGGACTCGTTCTTCCCGAGCACGATCGCCTTGTTGTAGTCCTTCTCGGCCTCGCGGTAGTCGCCGACGCGGCGCAGGATGTCGCCGCGGCGCGCGTAGGCCTGGCTCCACTTCGGCGAGTTCTCGACCAGCTCCTCGAAGGGCTTGAGCAGCTCGCGCTTCGCCGCGCGATCTCCCAGGCGGGCCAGCACGATGCGCGCGGCCTCGGCGAGCTTGAGATCGGCGCCCTCCATGATCGGATCGAGGGCCTTCCTCAATTCATTGCTCGTGCTGGTGACGAACAGCGGCAGCGCGTCGATCATCGCCGTGCGCGTCGACGAAGCCACTTTCGAATTGCCGGCAAGTTCCAGCAGGTCCTTGAGCTGCGCGGTGTCGACCAGGTCGGGCAGGGCCTGGTAGTACATCAACAATTGCTGCGCGTGCTGCGGCGCGAGCGTGTCGTCGGCGAGCAGCTTGTGCACCCGCTCCTCGACCGCCGCGTTCTTCGTCTCGGTCAACACGCCGAGCGCGACGTTGCACAGGTTCTCGTCCTGGCCGCTCATCGCTTCGCCGAGCAATTCCATGTCGTCGGCGGAAAGTCGCATCAAGGTGCGCAGCAACGTCGAGCGCAGCTGGCCCTCGGATGTCTTGAAGGCCGCGAGCAGCGCCGGCTTGACGCGCTCGACGTCGGGGCTGGTCTCCAGGACTCTGGTGGCGAGCACGCGCGCGTCGTTCGATCCCTTGGCGACCATCGCGAGCAGCTCGCCGGTCGCCGCGCGCGTGTCCATGCGCGAGAGGACCTGCGCGATCTGGCCGGCGCGGAAACGCTCCTTGTCGAGCGCGGCATCGCCGGCGTCGAGCCAGCGCACGAACAGCGGCGTCGCCTCGGAGCCGAGCGCGATGCACTCTTCGATCAATTCCTCGCGCGCCTGGCGCGGCGGGGGCAGGCTCATGGCTTCGAAGCGCTTGACGAGGACCTCGAGCTGATTGCCCAGCTTGGAGAAGAGCTCGGCCTGCTTGGCGCGGGCCCGGGCCAGAAACTCTTCGAGGGATTCGCGCTTGTCCCCGTCGGTGCGGCGCAGGGTCGCGGTCTCGGGGCTCAAGGCCAGGGCGAGTTCGAGCAGCATGGGCAAGAGTGTAGTCCCGGTTCGGCGCCGGTGACTGCCCCTCGCCGCCCGAAGTCAGCCCACGCGCTTGGGCATCGGCCGGACCTCGATCAGCCCGCCTCTCCGATTCAGGTGGCCAGGCCGTCCCAGGGGCCCGGCGGTGATCGGCGGCGGATCTTTCTGCTGCATTCGCGGCCCGGGGAGGGCCGGGGCTTGCGCCATCCCGTAGATTGCGCTGAGGCGCTGGCGATTGCGGAAGATCCAGGACAGCATCGCGCCGTTTGTCGGCCCTCCGCGCCTCCAAAATGGATCCAAAACGCGGGTTCGCCGCGCGCCGCAGCCACCGACCGAGAGAATCGCAGTTGAATCACGAGAGTCGAAACGCCGTCGCCGCGCGCGCCCATACCCATCCCGCTCCCGAGCGAGCCGGGTCGACGGAGGCGTATGACCTCGCGGTCATCGGCGGCGGCCATGCCGGGATCGAAGCAGCCCTGGCCGGAGCGCGCCTGGGCGCTCGCGTCGCGCTGGTCAGCCTGCGCCTCGATCGCCTGGGCGAGATGAGCTGCAACCCGGCGATCGGCGGCCTGGGCAAGGGCCAGCTGGTGCGCGAGATCGATGCGCTCGGCGGCGCGATGGGCCAGATCGCGGATCGGACGGGGATCCAGTTCCGCATGCTCGGCACGGCCAAGGGCGCCGCGGCCCAGGGCCCGCGCTGTCAGTCCGATCGCCATCTGTATCGGGAGGAGGCGAGTCGGATGCTGCGCGAGCATCCCAACGTCGAGTTGATCGAGGCCGGGGCGGACGGGCTGCTGGTGGCGGAGCGACACGGAGCGAAGCGTGCCGTGGGCGTGCGCCTCTCCGATGGCCGCGAGCTGCCCGCGCGCGCCGTGATCCTGACCACCGGGACGTTTCTGCGCGCGATCATGCACACCGGCGAGCATCAGGCCGCAGGCGGACGGATCGGCGAAGGCTCGGCCGAAGGCCTGACGGGAGATCTCGAGCGCCTGGGCTTGGAGATGGGGCGCCTGAAGACCGGCACTCCGCCGCGGCTCGACGCCAGGTCGTTGGATTTCGACGCGCTCGAAGCCCAATTCGGCGACGAGCGGCCGATTCCCTTCTCGTTCCGCACCGAGCGCGCCGGTTTCCCGAGCCTGCGGCAGGTCGCCTGCCACGTCACCTGGACCAACGCCGCGACCCACGACCTGATCCGCGCCAACATCCACCGCGCGCCGATGTACGCGGGCCGCATCCGCGGTGTCGGGCCGCGCTACTGTCCCTCGGTCGAGGACAAGGTGATGCGCTTCGCCGACAAGGCGCGCCACCAGGTGTTCCTCGAGCCGGAGTCGCTCGACAACGACGTCACCTACGTCAACGGCATCTCGACCTCGCTGCCCGCCGAAGTGCAGGAGGCCTTCGTCCACACCATCCCGGGCTTGGAGCGCGCGCGTTTCCTGCGCCACGGCTACGCGGTCGAGTACGACTTCGTGATGCCGTCGCAGATGGACGACACCCTGGCCGTGCGCAAGATCGCGGGCCTGTACCTCGCGGGACAGATCAACGGGACCTCGGGTTACGAAGAAGCTGCCGCCCAGGGTCTCGTCGCGGGAACGAACGCTGCCCTGTGGGCCAGCGGCCGCCCGCCCTTCGTGCTCGCGCGGCACGAGGCCTACATCGGCGTGCTCGTGGACGACCTCGTCGTCAGCCAGCCGACCGAGCCCTACCGCATGTTCACTTCGCGCGCGGAGCATCGCCTGCTGCTGCGAGCTGACAACGCGGACCGACGCCTGGTGCGGCGCGCAGCGGCGATCGGATTGACGTGCGAAGCGGACGTCGCGCGCGTCGAGGCCCGCGAGCGCCGGCTCGAGGCGGCGCTCGGCCTGCTCGAAGGCCTGCGCGATCCCAGCCGCGGTCACAAGACGCTCGCCGAGCTGCTCAAGCGTCCGGAGATCGGCTTCGACCTCTTGGAGCGCGAGTTCGAAGCGGTGCGCGAGCTCGCTCTCGACGCCGACGATCGAGCCGCGCTCGAAGTCGACTTGAAATACTCGGGCTACGTGGTGCGCGAGGAAGCCTCGGTCGAGCGCATGAAGCGCCAGGAATCCGTGGAGATCCCCGTCGACATCGATTTCCACCATCTGCAGGGCCTCGCGAACGAAGCCAAGAACCAGCTGACCAAGCTGCGCCCGCGAACTCTCGGCGCCGCGTCGCGCATCGCCGGCGTGCGCCCGCCCGACGTCGCCCTGCTGGCGATCCACGTCGCGCGCCGCCGCCGCACGGTACCCGGTATTCCACCACCATCCTGAACACGCGCGTTACCGGCGCCGCGGCGCCGGGATCGCGGTACAGAGCCAGGCTCGATCACGACACCCCTCGGGGTGTCGTGATCGAGCCTGGCTCTTTGCCTCGATACCGGAGCGATCCGGTCGACGAGCAAATCCGCGATCGGCTACTTCTTCGTGGCCTTCTTCGCGTCAGGGCGCTGCGTCAGCGCCGAGGCGGCGACGCTCTTGACGTTCTTCGACGACTTCGAGCTCGACAGGAGCTTGGATGCCTTCGTAGCGACGGACTTGGATGTTTTTTCGTTCTTTGCCATGGGATCGGTTCCTTTGCACTCGAGTGGAGAATGGAACGCACACGCGGGAACGTCCCAGCGGCTTGTAGAGCAATCGACCGATCGACGCAACGACACGCGGCCCTTCGATCAGGCTTCGCCTGCGAAGAGCCGCGCGCTTTCGATCGGGTTCCGAAGCTCAGATGTCGATCAGCGACGTCCGCTGGATCCCGCTCACTTTGTTGAGCGCAACGACCATCGCCTTGCCATCGGTGCTCTTCAACTTGAGATCCTTCGAGAGCTTGGCGAGCTCCGCTGCCCACTTGTCGCGCGAATACCCGTTGAGCACCTTGCCCAGCTTGTCCTTGTCCTTCG
>DATHET010000126.1:0-8527 GCA_035490315.1 Planctomycetota bacterium | reverse complement strand
CTGCTCGCCAGAGCGCGCATCCAGCCCGCGTTCGCGAGCAAGGCCTGGGCGTCGATGGGGGCTCGCATTTCCATGTCGGGCCCATTCCATCCCGCAGAGCCCGCGAGCGTTGGCGGTTCGCTCGGAATCTTCTCGATTCCTGGATCCATAGGGCGAGCGGCGCGCCCTACCGCCCGAGTATCGCTATGGACAGATCAAATACTCGAGCCCGTTCGACAGAGTCGAATTGTTCGGCGCTGGAAATCCTGGATCGCGGCCCCACCATTGGCTGTCCACGACCGTCCCGGGAGTTTTCAAGGACAGCAGCGGGTTGCCGCCGAGCAACCCCTGGGCGAAGGCGTTCATGTCGATCGCGTACACGCCGCTGCAATCGCTCACGGGCAAGGGCGTTCCCCCGGAATTCGCCGAGGAGCTGCGTCGGACCGGCGGTTGCACGCACAAGGTGCCTCCCTGGAACGCAACATTGTTGCGTCCCGAGACACCGTACAGCAACAGACCGACCTTCTGGTTGCGCACGTTCGAGGCCCTCACCGTGAATCCCGAACTCGCCGTCGCGCTCGTCCAGCCCGTCGCGCCGATCGTTGGTGTGCAACCGATCGAATTCACTTTGGCCGTGCAATACGGTGTCGCATCGCCCCAGCACTTCACAATGGTCAGGAACATCGGCTCGGCGGAGAACGCGCCAGGAATCGCGAAATTGCCGAGCAGCGTGCCCGTGCTCGAGTAATGGGAGATGATCGGAGCTGTCTTACCTGTGGCATAGAGCGTTCCGTCGGCGGCCAAACCGATCGCCGTGAACTGGCCAAAGCTGGCCACGGGGAACTCACTCAGGAAAACGCCGGTTGCGTCGAGGTGCACGGCCTTGAAGTTGTTCTGATCGGAGACCCAAAGCGTGTCATCGAGAGCGACGACAAGGTCACCGGGAGTGAACGCGAGCGGGATGGTCGCGAGCAGCTGACCCGAGCGGTTCAGCTTGTGGATGCAGGGCGAAATCGTGGGAGGGCTGCCCTGGTCGCACACGAAGAGCTGGTCGTAGCGATCGATGTGGCTGCCGAAGGGATGCACGAATGCCGGCGGCTGCAACACGGTGATCAGGAGGCCGGCCTCCGTGTAGAGATTGACGCTGCCCAATTCATCGCAGATCGCCAGCGTTCCGTCGAAGAACACGCTGATATCGGCAGGAGCATAGATAATCTGCGGAGTCGTGAAGCTGTGGATCTGCACGCCGTTCGAATCGAAAACGTTCACTCCCGACGGCGGCGAGCGCCACGCGGAGATCACATGGCCTTGACGAGTGACAGCGCAGCCCGTGTAGTCCACGCCTCCCACTCCGCCTGTGCTCGTCCAGACGTGACTGCCATCGGGGTGGTAGTTGTGGATCCTCGAAGCGGGGCCGAACGTGTTCAGCAGGATGTCACCCGGAACGAGCTGCGCTTCGGCGAGACCCGCGAAGCTCGTTGACAGGAACGACGCCAGCGCAAATGTTCGAAGCAGCGAACTTGCATGACCCGCAGGCCGTGCGAGCCCCCCGAGGCTTCGATGCGCGATAAGAACGAATGGAGGCTGCGTTGTTTTCATGGGAGCCCGCAAGGGCGTGGCGAGCTCCCATGGTACAGCCGCCTTGAATGAGATAGCGCGGAAGTCGACGGTTTCGACAGGTCCACCCCGATCAGGGGCAGATCGTGAATTCCAATCCGTCCGACAGCGTCGCGTTGTTCGGCGCCGCGAAGCCGTTGTCGCGACCCCAGAATTGCGCGTCGATCAGCGTGCCCGGAACGCTCAGGAAGGCCGCTGGGACCCCGCCGAGCGCGCCGGCCGTGAAGGCATTCATGTCGATCGAGTAAACGCCCGAGCAGTCGTTCGGCGGAGGATTGCCGCCGGAGCTCAAGGCGCTCGAGCGGCGGACGGGCGCGTTGATGCAACGCAATCCGCCGACGAATGGCGCGGCGGCTCGACCGGTGTTCGAGTAGATCAACAGGCCGGCCTTGTTGTTGATGACGTTGCCGGCGGAGATCGTGAAGCCACTGCCCGCGCTGGCGCTCGGCAACCCGCCGGAGCTGATCGACGGCACGCAGCCGAGGGAATTCGTCTTGGCTGTGCAGTAGGTGCTCGGTGGCGTCGCGCAAACGCTATGCGTCCGCGCCATGGTCCGGCGATGACCGGCTTCGAGCTCGACGTAGGAATACCCGGGGGCAGGTGGCGGCATGTTGCATTGGCCCTCGGCATTGCGTCCCCAGGCAAGGATCAATCCGTCACTGCGCCGCGCGGCCGAGTGGAGATCGCCACCCGAGATCTCTTCGTATTTGAGACCCGGCGGGAGCGCGGGAACGTTGCACTGACCGTCGGAGTTGTTTCCAAACGCCATGACCGTTCCGTCGCTGCGACGTGCGAGAGTGTGGCCATCTCCCGCCGCGACTTCGACGTAGGCGAGGCCAGGCGGGAGCGCGGGCACGTTGCACTGTCCAGCGACATTGCTGCCCCAGGCCACGGCCGACCCGTTGCTTTGAAGGCCGATGTTGTGAAGGGCTCCGGCCGCGACCGCGACCCAGGTGACGCCGGGCGGGAGGGCAGGCGGGCTTCCGGTGTACATGCCCCAGGACACGATCAGCCCGTCGCTGCGTCGTGCGAGGTTGTGGTACATGCCGGACGTGATCTCCAAGTAGGAGAGACCCGGAGGAAGTGTCGGCACGTTGCATTGACCCTGGTCGTTCAGTCCAAAGGCAACGACCGATCCGTCGCTGCGTCGCGCGACGCTGTGGGACAGGCCCGCCGAGATCTGCACGTGGGTGACGCCCGGGGAAAGCCCTGGCACGTTGCACTGACCGTAGAGGTTCCCTCCCCAGCCCACCACGGAGCCATCGCTTCGAAGCGCGATGTTGTGATCGGATCCCATCGCGATCCCGCTGTAGGAGAGGCCGGCGGGGAGCGCGGGCATGTTGTGCTGCGAGACCGCGTTGGTTCCCCACGAGACGATCGTGCCGTCGCTCAGACGCGCCATGCTGTGGTCGGTTCCCGCCACGACCTCGACGTAGCTGAGCCCGGCGGGAAGCGCTGGCACGTTGCATTGACCCTGGGCGTTGGCCCCCCAAGCAACGATCGAACCGTCGCTTCGAAGCGCGAGTGAGTGATTGGCGCCGGCCGCGAGCCCAGCGTAGGTGACGCCGAAAGGGAGAGCGGGCACGAGGCACTGGCCAAAGGCGTTGTTCCCCCAGGCCACGACCGATCCGTCGCTGCGCCGCGCGAGAGTGTGTGTCACACCTGTCGCGAACTCGACGTACGTGACGCTGGGCGGCAGGGTCTGCAGCATGCCTTGACCCCAGATGTTGCCTCCCCAGACCACCACGGATCCGTCGCTGCAGGACGCGAACGAGTGCGATGATTCCGGGCCGGACCACACTTTGACGTAGGTGACCCCGGGCGGAAGTACGGGTACGGCGCATTGGCTTTGATCATTGCGTCCCCACGCCAGGACCGAGCCATCGCTGCGGCGCGCGACCGAATACTGCTCGCTCGCGGAAATCTCCACGTAGGAGAGTCCGGCGGGGAGCGCGGGTACGTTGCATTCACCCCAGCCGTTGCCTCCCCAGGCCACAGCCGACCCGTCGCTGCGCCGCGCAAGATTGAATCGCGCCCCTGCGGAGACCTCGACATAAGCAAGTCCGGCAGGCAGCGCAGGCACGATGGCCTGGCCGACATCGTTGAGTCCAAAGACCACGACCGATCCGTCGGCTCGGCGCGCGATGGTGTGAATCGAGCTCGTCGATATCTCGACGAAGGACTCGGCGCTCCAGCGGCTGTCGAACGTTTGGAGGCCTCGGCAGACGACTCCTGATTGCGCGCTGGCTGCGAGGCTCGAGCCGCCGAGCAGACAAGCGAGAGTCGCGAGGGTGCTTCGAACGGAGAATCGAATCATGGAATAGCTCTCTCAACTGCCATTGGACCCCGGAAACCCTGCCAGGTTCCCGCTGCGAAGATCACACGGTCGCAGCTGGGATGCTACCGCGAGCCCCAGAGCTTGTTTCACGAGAACTACTGGCTGCAATTCTCGAGGCGAGCTCTCGTCCGTCGTCAGAGCGAGACGGCCCCCTCGAGAATCCCGTACATCCCGATTCACGCACGGGCGGCTCTCCAACGTACGCAGCCCGATCCTGCTTCAGGCCGCCGCTACTCGAGTGCCCATGTCATGGGCAGATCGTGAATTCCAATCCGTTCGACAAGGTCGCGTTGTTCGGCGGCGAGAAACCGTTGTCGCGACCCCAGAATTGCGAGTCGATCTTCGTGCCCGGAACGGTCAGGTAAGCCGCGGGAATTCCGCCGAGCGCGCCGACCGCGAAGGCATTCATGTCGATCGAATAGACGCCCGAGCAGTCCGTCGGCGGAGGATTGCCGCCGGAGTTCAAGGCACTCGAGCGACGGATCGGCGCGTTCACGCAGCGCAGTCCGCCGACGAAGGGAGCGGCGGCGCGACCCGTGTTCGAGTAGATCAAGAGGCCGGGCTTGTTGTTGAGGACGTTGCCGGCGCTGATCGTGAAACCACTGCCCGCGCTCGCGCTCGGCGTGCCGCTGAAGCTGATCGAAGGCATGCAGCCGAGGGAATTCGTTTTGGCGCTGCAATAGGTAATGGGCGGGAGCACGCAGCTATGGTCGATCCGCGCCACGGTTTGACGATAGCCGGCCGCGAGCTCGACGTAGGAGAGCCCGGCGGGAAGCGCCGGCATGTTGCATTGGCCTTCGGTATTGCGCCCCCAGCCCACGATCAAGCCGTCGCTGCGCCGCGCGACCGAGTGAAGATCGCCGGCGGCGATCTCGTCATACGTGAGACCCGCCGGGAGCGCGGGCACGTTGCACTGGCCATCGATGTTGTATCCGAAGGCCACGACCGATCCGTCGCTGCGGCGCGCGAGGCTATGGGATTGTCCCGCAGCGACCCCGACGTAAGAAAGCCCGGGGGGAAGCGCGGGCACGTTGCACTGGCCAACACCGTTGTTGCCCCAGGCCACGGCGGCGCCGTCGCTGCGAAGGGCCATGCTGTGATCGCCGCCAGCCGCGAGCTCGATCCAGGTGAGACCTGGAGGAAGCGCGGGCGGGCCTCCGGGAGAGAATCCCCAGCCCACGACCACTCCGTCGCTGCGTCGCGCAAGACCGTGATACGAGCCCGCCGAAATCTCGACGAAGGAAAGACCGGCGGGGAGCGCAGGCACGTTGCACTGTCCCATGGCATTGTCGCCCCAGGCCACCACCGACCCGTCGCTGCGTCGCGCGATGCTGAAATACGTGCCCGCCGAGACTTCCACGTAGGAGAGACCCGGGGGGAGTGCCGGCACGAAGGTCTGACCATAGAAGCTGAAGCCCCAGGCCACCGCTGCGCCATCGCTCTGAAGCACGAGATTGTGGTCGTATCCCACGGCCATCCCGACATAGACGGTGCCGTTGGGAAGCGGGGGTATGTTGCATTGCGAAATCCCGTTGCCTCCAAAGGACACGATGGAACCGTCGCTGCGGCGCGCGACGCTGTGCTCATACCCCGCTGCGACCTCGGCGTAGGTGAGACCGATGGGGAGCGCCGGCACGTTGCACTGGCCCTCGCTGTTGCGTCCGAAGGCGAGGAGCGCACCGTCGCTGCGAATTGCGAGGGTGTGAGATGCTCCCGCGCCGAGCCCGACGTAGGTCAAGCCGGGCGGAAGCGCTGGCACGTTGCCTTGGCCAGAGTTGACGTCTCCCCAGGCCACGACGGAACCATCGCTACGACGCGCCACCGTGTGCGCTGCGCCGACGACGACCTCCACATACGACAGCCCGGCGGGAAGCGCGAGGACGTTGCCTTGACCATTGCCGTTCTCTCCCCAGGAGACCGCTGAACCGTCGCTGCGAATCGCGATCGTGTGCGATGCGTTCGAGCCTGCCGAAAGTTGGACGTACGCAACGCCAACGGGGAGCGCGGGCACGTTGCATTGGCCCAGGTTGTTGCGTCCCCAGGCTACGACGGACCCGTCGCTCCGGCGCGCGGCCGCGAATTCGTAGCCCGTCGAGACCTCTACGTAGGAAAGACCCGCGGGGAGCGCGGGCACATTGCACTGGCCGAACTGGTTGTTTCCCCAGGCGACCACCGACCCGTTGCTGCGCCGCGCGACGCTGAACGTGCCGCCCGCGGAGACTTCGACATAAGAGAGTCCGCCGGGGAGCGCGGGCACGTTGCACTGCCCGGAGAAATTGTTTCCCCAGGCGACGACCGAGCCGTCGCTACGTCGCGCGAGGCCGTGACCTGCGCTCGATGCAATCTCGACGAACGACTCCTTGTTCCAACGGCTGTCGAAAGTCTGCAAGCCTCGGCCGACGATTCCTGATTGCGCCTCAGCGCCGTCGCTCAGGACGGCGAGCAGAAGGCATGTCGCGATCATGCTGCGAATAGAGACTCGGATCATGGAAAGGCTCCGTCAACTGCCATTGGATCACGGGATTCCTGCCAAGGGTTCCCGCTGCGAAGATCACACTGCCTGCCTGGATGCTACCAGGTTTTTCACAGGCGGTTTCCCGAGGATAGCGCGTGACATACCGACCGACGTTTCACGTCGTATCGATGCAATCCGCGGCTCACCCCACTGGGGATCAGAACTTGCAGCCCGCGAAACGCAAAGCGCACCTGCGCATCCTGGCTGCTCGGCACATTCCCCTGCCTCGCACTCAGTTCATGGACAGATCGAATACTCGAGCCCATTCGACAACGTCGAATTGTTCGGCGCGGGGAAGCCCGGATCGCGGCCCCACCACTGGCTGTCGACGACGGTGCCCGGAGTCTTCAAGGCCAGCAATGGATTGCCGCCGAGCAGTCCCTGCGCGAAAGCGTTCATGTCGATCGCGTACACGCCGGAGCAGTCGCTGGTCGGCAGCGGCGTTCCCGCGGAATTCGTTCCCGTGGTGCGCCTGACCGGTGGCTGCACGCACAGGAAGCCTCCTTGGAAAGGCAGGTTAGCGCGTCCCGAGATCCCGTAGAGCAGCAGGCCGGCCTTCTGATTGCGGACGTTGGACGCCTTGACCGTGAATCCGGAGCTGGCCGAAGCGCTCGCCGCACCCACGAAGGAGACCGCGGGCACGCAACCGATCGAGTTCACCTTGCTCGTGCAATAAGTCGTGGGATCGGTGCCGCAGCCCGCGATGGTCAGGAACAGCGGTGTTCCGCTCGGGCCTGGAATCGGGAAGGTCCCGAGCAGCACGCCCGTGCTCGAGTAGTGGTAGATCTGCGTCTCGCTTTCACCCGTGGCGTAGATCGATCCATCGCCAGCGAGCGCGAGCCCCGAGCACAGTCCGTTGACCGCCACCGGGAATTGACCGAGGACTGCTCCAGCGCCATCGAGGTGTAGGATCGCGTGGCTGTGCCGATCGGTCACCCAGAGCGTGTCATCGGAAGCGACGACGATGTCGCCGGGAATGAACTGGAGCAGGACGGTCGAGAGCAGCTGGCCCGTGCGGCTCAGCTTCTGGATCTGCCCGGAGAACCCGATCGGCGCATTGACGTCGCTCAGGAAGAGCTGATCGTGGTTGTCGACGCAGCTTCCGAAGGGATGCAGCGAGCCGGCGGGCTGGTACCCGGCGACGAAAGCGCCGGCCTGTGTGTAGAGCTGGACCGACCCGCCCTGGCTGACCACGGCGAGCGTGCCGTCGGCGAATACGCTCACGTCTCCGGGCACGAAGGTGACCTGAGGAGTCGCGAAGCTGCCGATCTGCGCGCCGTTCGGATTGAACACGTTGACGCCCGCCGAAGGGCTGCGCCGCGTGGTGATCGCTCTGCCCTGGTCCGTGACCGCGCAGCCCTCCCAGTCGTACCCCGTTCCGCCCGTGCTCGTCCACAAGTGCGTGCCGTCGGCGCTGAAGCGCTCGATGCGCGCGTTGGTGCCGAACACGTTCAGGAAAATGTCGCTCGACGCGAGCTGAGCGTCGGCGACGCCGGCGAGAAGCGTCACCAGGAACAGCGGGAGCGCCTGCCTGCGCAGACGCGCTCTCGGATTGCCTGCAGTTCTGCCGTGAGTGATCGGACGGAGCGCGCGCCTTGCTGCCATGGATGCCTCCAAGTTGGCGGGGATGCTTTGATCGTACGCGCCCGATGGACGGCGTGGGGGACTATCCGCTCTCTGGTTTCTGGGGGCGCCGCACCAGTGCTCAGGGCCAGCTCGATCAGGGGCAGACCGTGTATTCGAGGCCATTCGAAAGCGTCGAGTTGTTCGGCGCTGCGAAGCCTGGATCGCGACCCCACCATTGGCTGTCGACCACCGTGCCTGGAGTCTTCAAGGAGAGCAGCGGAATGCCGCCGAGCAGTCCCTGGGCGAAGGCGTTCATGTCGATCGAGTACACACCCGTGCAGTCGCTTGCCGGCAGGGGAGTTCCTCCGGAACCGGTGCTCGAACTGCGCCTGACCGGAGGCCGCACGCAGAGGAAGCCGCCTTGGAAAGGCAGGCTGGCGCGGCCCGAGATGCCGTAGATCAAGAGACCTGCCTTCTGGTTGCGTACGTTCGTCGCTCGCACCGTGAATCCA
>DATHET010000125.1:0-10547 GCA_035490315.1 Planctomycetota bacterium | reverse complement strand
AAGGTTCGCGATCCCGAGGGACACTTCAGCGTCAAGGGGTTGAAGGCGGGCTCGTACACGGTCCAGGCCCTGCTCGAGTCCGGCGCAGCTTCGATCGCGAAACCCATCGAAGTGCCGCTCGCGGCGGACATCGGGGCGATCACCCTGCTCCTTTCCCGGCCCGCTACGGTCAGCGGTCGCGTGCTCCTGCCCGACGGCTCTCCTGCAGTGAGAGCGCGCGTCCAGAAGCAGGTCTCGATGATCGAGGTGATGGCCGGACAGACCCCGGGCAGCGGCCCGGCCTGCGAAACCGACGAAAACGGCGCGTTCAAGATCGAGTCGCTGCCGATGGGATCGGTCTTGCTCCAGGCGCTCAAGGAAGGATACGCCGTCAGCGAAGGCGTCAGCGTCAAGGTCGTGCCGGCAGCACAGATCGCGGACGTCACGCTCACCCTGCGCATCGGCGGAACGATCACAGGCGAGGTCTACGACGAGCACGGCGTCGCGAAGTCGGGGACGCGGATCCTGAGCCAGATGCCCGACCTGCGCTATGGACAGCTGTGGGCCAGCTCGGATTCCGCGGGCAAGTTCGAGTTCCTGCACGTCCCGCCCGGCCAGTGGCAGGTCATGTCCTTCGGCGACGCGCTCAGCCCCTCCAACCGCGGCTCGAGCGACGAGAGCGAAGTGAGCACCGACTTCATGAAGCAGATGAAGATCGCGGTGGCCGCGGTCAAGGAAGGCGAGGTCGCTCACGTCGTGCTCGGCGCCCCGCCGAAGAGCCCGGTGCACGTCCGCCTGCGCGTCACCAGCGCGAAAACGCCGGCCAGCGGCGTGATGGCTTCGTTCATTCCGTCGCAGGAAGGCAAGTCCACCGCCGGTCTCGCCAGCTTCAAAATGGGCCCCTGCGACAAGGACGGCCGTCTCGAGATCGATCTCGACCACTCTGGCAAGTACCTGGTGACCGTGCAGAAGATCACGAGCCGCGGCGGCCAGCAGTCGATCGAATTCTCGCGCGACATCCCCGAGGCGCCCGACTACTCGATGGAGCTCGAGCTGCCGCTCGGCTCGATCGCCGGGCGCGTGCTCAACTCGCAGGGCGACCCGGTATCCGGCGAGCGCATCTCGCTCAATCCGGACGGCGCGGTGCGCGCGGGCACTTTGACCGGCGGCCGCTTCAGCGAGCTGGCAACCGACGAGCACGGCGAGTACCTGCTCGACTGGCTCACACCCGGGCGCTATTCCGTCGCGGCGGGCGGCATTCCCTTGGGAGCCCAGGGGTCGGAGCAGGCTCCGCTCGGCCGCCAGGTGCGCGACGGCATCGAGATCTCGGAAGGCCAGCGCGTCACTGGCATCGACTTCAAGCTGCACACGGCCTGCCAGCTCGAGGGCAAGGTGCTCGACGCCGGCGGCAAGCCAGTCAGCGAGGCGAGCATCTTCGTGCGCGACGAGGAAGGTCGGCCGATCGATCGGCTGGTGATGACCAGCACGAACGCCAGCGGCGAGTTCACGCAGAAGGGACTCGCGGCGGGGCGCTACACGGTCTTCGCGCGCTCCGCGGAGCTGGTCACGGCCGAGGAAGTCAGCGTGGAGCTGAAGGAGGACGAGCCGGCGAGCGTCGAATTGCGCGTCGGCGAGGGCACGATCCTGATCGTCACGCTGACCGGAGCCGAGGGCCAGGAAATCGACGCCTCGTTCAGCGTGATCGACCAGAAGGGGCGCCAGGTCAACGGCATGGTCTCGCTCTCGGACCTGATGAAAATCATGAGCGAGGGCGGCTTCGACACCAAGCACCAGCGCATCGGACCCCTGCCGCCGGGCAAGTACACGATCGACGCGAGCACGAGCGAAGGTGCCAAGACGACCAAGTCCGTGAACCTGATCGGGCAGAGCGAGAAGCGCATCACGCTCAAGCTCGGAGACTGATCGGCGCGCGGGGCGCGGCGCCTGGTACTTTGGTGGCGAGCCGCCCTCGCCCACCATGCCCAATCCCTGGATCCTTGCCTCCAGCGCCGCGCTGCTTCTGGCCTTCGCTGCGGCGCAGGAACCAACACCAGCGCCGAGTCCTCGCGCCGCGATCGATTTCGATCGCGATGTCCTGCCGGTCCTGGGAGCGAAGTGCCTGGGCTGCCACTCCGGTCCCCATCCCAAGGCGCGGCTGGATCTGCTCTCGCGCACGAGTGCGCTGCGCGGCGGAAGCTCCGGGGAGAGCGCGCTCGTTCCAGGCGATCCGGAGGCGAGCCGGCTGATCGCGGTGGTCGACGGAAGCGACGCGGAGCTGCGCATGCCGCCGCGCGGCGAGCTGTTGTCGAAGTCCGAGGTGGAGACACTGCGCGCCTGGATCCGCGCGGATGCCCCATGGTCCGCATCGGCCGAGGCGCTGAGCGGCAAGCCCTGGCACTGGGCCTATCGCGCACCGATCGCGATGTCTCCCCCGCCGGTCAGGGACGCGGCGTGGCGCGAGAATCCGATCGACGCGTTCGTGCTCGCGGCGATCGAGCGCGAAGGGCTCGCTCACGCTCCTCGAGCTTCGCGCAGGAGCCTCGCGCGTCGGCTCTCGCTGTCAGTGACGGGTCTCTTGCCGGATCCATCGGCCGTCGACGCCTTCCTCGTCGACCAGCGGCCGGATGCGATCGGTCGCTACGTCGACGACCTGCTCGCTTCGCCCCACTACGGCGAGCGCATGGCGCGGATGTGGCTCGACCTGGGGCGCTACGCGGACACGAACGGGTACGAGAAGGACGCGCGACGTTCGATGTCGCCGTGGCGCGACTGGGTGATCGAGGCGTTCAATCGCAACCTTCCCTTCGATCGCTTCACGCTGGAGCAGCTCGCCGGAGATCTGCTTCCCGACACGAATCTGCAGACGCGGATCGCCACGGGCTTCCATCGCAACACGATGACCAACGAGGAAGGCGGCGTCGATCCGGAGGAATTCCGCGTCGAGGCCGTGCACGATCGGGTCAACACGACCGCGAGCGTGTGGCTCGGATCGACTCTGGGCTGCGCGCAATGCCACGACCACAAGTTCGATCCCTTCTCGATCGACGATTACTACGCCTTCTTCGCGTTTTTCGACGACGACGTGGCGGACACGACGATCCTCTCTTCGTTCGAGCAGCGCGCTTCGGGTGCCATGCTCGTCGTGCCGCCCGCGGGGCAGGCGAAGCAATACGAACAGGCGACCCTGGACCTCGCCGAGGCGCGCAGGGTCCTCGCGACGAGCACGCCGGCCCTCGAAGCGGCGCAAGCGCGCTGGGAAGCAGGGCGGCGCGGTCCTGAGAGCGTCTGGTCGACGCTCATGCCTCTGAAGTGTAGCGCGGATTCCGGTGCCACGCTGACGACGGGCTCGGATGGGTCGATCGCCGCCGGCGGAACGGAGAGCGATATCGACACCTACCGATTGGAATTCACCTTTCCCAAGGACGGACTATCGCACCTGCGGCTCGAGGTCCTGCCGCGCTCGGACGGAGAGAAGCGTGGCCTGGGTCGCACTCCAAGCGGCAACTTCGTGCTCTCCGAAATCAGCGCGGAAAGGCTGACTGGAGATGAACGGAGCGGAGAAACTTTGGTTTTCCATCGCGCGCACGCCGATTTCGAGCAGCGCAACGGCAATGAGGCGTGGCTCGCGGCCCACACCATCGACGGAAATCCGAAGACGGGCTGGGCGATCGCGGGAGCGACGGATGTCGCCCACGAGCTGGTGCTCGAGACTGCCGAGACGCTCGGCACTGAGTCCGGGACCAGCTTGCGGCTCACGCTGGAACAGCGCTACGGACACAAGCACACCCTCGCACGCTTCCGCGTGAGCGCTTGCAGCTCGCGCGACGCCGCGCTCTGCGTGCCGCTTCCCGCCGCGATCGCGACGATCCTTGGAAAGGACGCGTCGCAACGCACGAGCGAGGAATCGGAGGCTCTCGCGGCACATTACCGCTCGATCTCTCCGTTGCTCGCGCAGGAACAATCCGTGCAAGCCCATGCCGAGGCGGAGCTCGCCGCCATCGGCGCGCCGACCACCCTGGTCATGCAGGCGAACGAAGCGCCGCGCACGACCCGCGTGCACCGAAAAGGCAATTTCCTCGATCCCGGCGACGAAGCTCCGCCGGCCCTGCCCAGGGTCTTCGGCGCGCTGCCGAAAGATCTGCCGCCGACTCGATTGGGACTCGCGCGCTGGCTCGCTTCCGCGCAGAACCCCTTGTTCGCGCGCGTCTTCGTCAACCACGTCTGGGAGCTCGATTTCGGCCGCGGCCTGGTCGCTACGCCCGACGATTTCGGCACCCAGGGCGATCCGCCCTCCCATCCCGAGCTGCTCGATTGGCTCGCTTGCCGATTCATCGAGTCGGGATACGACGTCAAGGCTCTGCAGAGATTGATCGTGACTTCAGAGACCTTCCTGCAGGACTCGCGCTTCGACGAGCGCTCCGCGGAGCACGATCCCGCGAACCGCTGGCTCGCGCGCGGACCGCGTTTCCGTCTCGAAGCCGAGGCCCTGCGCGACGTCGCACTCTGCGCGAGCGGCCTGCTCGTGCGCCAGATCGGCGGACCCAGTGTGTTCCCGCCCCAGCCCGAGGGCGTGTGGACGATGATCTATTCCAACGACCGCTGGATGAACAGCACGGGCCCCGATCGCTACCGCCGCGGCCTGTACACCTTCGCGCGCCGCACGGCGCCCTATCCGAGCGCGACCGTGTTCGACGCTCCGAGCCGCGAAGTGAGCTGCCCGCGTCGCTCGCGCACGAACACGCCGCTGCAGGCCTTGACGACGCTCAACGATCCGCAGTTCGTCGAAGCGGCGATCGCCCTCGCGCGGCGCATGGTGTTGGAGAGCGACGGAACCGACGTCGGCGCGCTCTTTCGCGGATTCGCCCTGTGCCTGTGCCGCACGCCGCATCCGGACGAAACGCGGACCTTGCTCGAGCTGTACAGCTCGCAGCTCCAGGCCTTCAGTCGCGACGAGCCTTCGTGCACGGTCTTTCTTGCCAACGGTCCCGCCGCCGCGGGGGACGAAGACTGCGCGAGCACCGCGGCCTGGGCCATGGTCGCGAACGTGCTGCTCAATCTCGACGAGATGCAGGAGCAGGAATAGCGATGGACCCGCGGCGCGATTCCCGCTGGAACCACGAGCGCGAGCTGTCGCGCCTGCTCGCCCGCCGGCGTTTCCTGCAGAGCGGCGCGGCGGGGCTCGGGAGTCTGGCCTTCGCTTCCCTGCTCTCGCGCGATCTCTGCGCGGCGCAGGAATCCACGCCTCCCTTCATCCCCGCGCCGCACTTCGCGCCCAAGGCGAAGAGCATCATCTGGCTGTTCATGAACGGCGGGCCGTCGCAGCTCGATCTCTTCGATCCCAAGCCGGCCCTCGAGCAGCTCGACGGCAAGCCGGTGCCGGAATCCTTCACCCAGGGCGAGCGTTTCGCGTTCATCGAGGGCACGCCGACGGTGCTGAAGTCGCCGTACAAGTTCGCGAAGCACGGGACGAGCGGCGCGGAAGTCTCCGAGCTCCTGCCGCATTTCCCTGAGATCGCCGACGAGGTGACGATCGTGCGCTCGGTCGTGACCGAGGCCTTCAACCACGCTCCCGCCGAGCTGTTCTTGAACACGGGACTCGCGCGTATCGGCCGGCCGAGCATGGGTTCGTGGCTGAGCTACGGACTGGGCTCGTCGAACCAGGATCTGCCGGGATTCGTCGTGCTGCTCTCGGGCGGAGGACAGCCGAGCGGAGGCAATGCCTGCTGGTCCAGCGGCTTCCTTCCCGGCGTGCACCAGGGCGTGCAGCTGCGATCCAAGGGCGATCCCGTGCTCTTCGTCGACAACCCGCCGGGGATGAGCGACGCCGCGCGGCGCGCCTCGCTCGACGCCCTGGCTGTCATGAACTCGCGCCACCTCGAAGCCGTCGGCGATCCGGAGATCGCGACGCGCATGGCGGCCTACGAACTCGCCTATCGCATGCAGTCGAGCGTGCCCGAGTTGATGGACATCGCCAGCGAGTCCGAGTCCGTGCGTTCGATGTACGGCGTGGTCCCCGGAGAGGTCGCCTTCTCGAACAACTGTCTGCTCGCGCGGCGGCTGGTCGAGCGCGGCGTGCGCTTCGTGCAGCTCTACCACCGCGGCTGGGATCACCACGGCACGGGCACCGGCGACGACATCGTCCACTCCCTGCCCGAGCTGTGCCGCCAGACCGACCAGGCCGCCGCGGCGCTGATCCGCGACTTGAAAGCGCGCGGGCTGCTCGACACGACGCTGGTCGTGTGGGGTGGCGAATTCGGGCGCACGCCGATGAACGAGCGCCGCAACGGCTCGACCTTCCTCGGCCGCGACCACCATCCGCGCGCCTTCACCATGTGGTTCGCGGGAGGCGGCGTGAAGCGCGGCACGACGATCGGCGAGACCGATGAAATCGGGTACCACGTCACGAAAGACCCGCTCGGAGTCCACGATCTGCACGCGACGCTGCTGCATCAGCTCGGCTTGGAGCACACGCGCCTGACCTACCGCTCGCAGGGCCGCGATTTCCGCCTGACCGATGTCTCGGGCGAGGTGTTCCGGCCGTTGCTCGCTTGAAGGACGAAAAAAAGAAGCTCGCGGCGACACGCTTGTGGCCGACAGGCGTGGAGCGCGGAGCGCGCTTTCCTTAAGCTGGGGATGTGTCCCTACCGCTCTCGCAGACAGTTCTCGTGCGCATCGACCGCGAGACCTGCCACAAGCTCGACCTGGTCCTGACGCGCGAATGGCTGGAGACGGACGGCCGGGGAGGATTCGCCAGCTCGACGCCGCTGTTCGTCAATGGAAGGCGCTACCACGGACTGTACGTGGTGCAGCTGCCGGGTCAGTCGAAGCGCCACCTGCTGCTCTCGCGCTTCGACGAGAGCCTGCACGCGGGCGATCGCTCCTTCGCGATCTCCATGGCGCGCTATCCGGGCCGCTGGGCGCCGCACGGTCACCAGTACGTCGAGTCCTTCGAGCTCTGCCCCTGGCCGCGGACCACCTTCCGCATCGGCGGCGCGCGCGTGATGCGCGAAGTGTTGATGGCGCGCGGGGCGAACGCCGTGCTCTCGCGCTACAGCGTCGAGGGCGAAGTGCCCGAGCTCGAGCTGCGCCTGCGGCCCCTGCTCCCCTACCGCGAGGCGGATGCGCTGACCCAGGAGAACATCCACCTCGACGGGCGCGTGACACGTCTGGCGAAGGGCATCAGCGTGCGGCCTTACACGGCCCTGCCTGCACTGGCGATCACCCACGGCGGCGGCGCGGCGAGCTTCGAAGCCGATCCGGTCTGGTACCGCCAGGTCGAATTCACGCTGGACCTCGAGCGCGGTTACGAGGGCCACGAGGATCAGTTCTCGCCCGGATTCTTCCACCTGCCGCTCTCGACGAGCACGCCGGTGATCCTCGCCGCGACCTGTGGCGAGCCGATCGACGACGTCGCGGAACTGTGGGAGCGCGAGAGCTCGCGGCGCACGCGCATCATGCTTTCGGGTTCCACGGACGTGCGCGGCCGCTTGGATCAATCCGCTGACGACTTCCTGTACAGGACCAGCTCCGGACGTCTCGGCGTGATCGCCGGCTATCCCTGGTTCGGCGAATGGGGCCGCGACACGTTCCTGTCCCTGCCCGGATTGCTGCTCGCGCGCGAGCGCGTCGAGGAGTGCGGCGAAGCCCTCTCGAGGACGCTCGGTTTCCTGCGCGGCGGCTTGATGCCCAACATCTTCGGCACCTCGCCGGAGACTTCGCACTACGGCTCGGCCGACGCGGCCCTGTGGTTCGTGCGCGCCGTGCGCTTGTACGAGCAGGCCGGCGGATCTACCCAGCGCCTGCGCGACGAGTTCGCGCCGGCCATGGAGAAGATCGCGCACGCCTACCTCGCGGGCACCGAGCTCGGCATGCACGTCGACGACAAGGGCACGCTGTTCGCCGGCGACGCGGGCAGCAACGTGACCTGGATGGACGCGCGCCCACCCGGCGGGCCCGTAACCTCGCGCCACGGCGCTCCCGTGGAGCTGAATGCCCTGTGGTACTTCCTGCTCGCCTACCTGGAAATACTGGCCCGCGCGGACGGCGACGAGCGCAAGGCGCGCGACTGGGAGACGCGCCGGCGCCTGTGCACGCGCTCCTTCCTGCGCCGCTTCTGGCTGGAGACCGAGCGGCGCCTCGCCGACGTGTGGACGCCCGAAGGGGTCGACAAGAGCCTGCGGCCCAACATGGTCCTGGCGGCTGCCCTCGAGTTCTCGCCGCTCTCGCGCGGCAAGCGCACTGACATCGTGCAGCACGCCCACGTCGAGCTGCTCACGCCGCGAGGCTTGCGCACCCTGGCGCCCTTCGAGGAGGCCTACATCGGCGCCTACCACGGCGATGCGCAGAGCCGCGACGCCGCCTACCACCAGGGAACGGTCTGGCCCTGGCTGCTCGGCTTCTATTGCGAGGCCTACCTGCGCGCTTACGGAGCTTCGCCGTACCGCGTCGACATCCTGCGCGAGCTGCTCGACGGTTTCGCGGAACACCTCGACCAGCAGGGGCTCAGCCACGTCTCCGAGGTCTTCGACGGCGATCCGCCGCACCGACCGGGCGGATCGATCGCGCAAGCCTGGAGCAGCGCCGAGCTGCTGCGCGCCTACGCCCTGTTGGAGGCCGCGTCGTCGTGAAAGTCCTGATGCTCGGCTGGGAATTTCCTCCGCACATCTCGGGCGGATTGGGAACGGCGTGCTTCGGCTTGACGCAGGGACTTTCGGACTCCGGCGTCGAAGTCCTGTTCATCGTTCCGCGCGCTTACGGCGACGAGGACACGAGCCACGTACGCATCCTCGGCGCCAACCAGGTGCCGGTGCACGCCTTCGAGACCGAGGTGCGCACCAGGCTGGAGCAGCAGATCTTGCCGGGATTCGAGCGCGCCCTCGCGCTGGAGACCTCGAGCACGGCGACGCTGACGACTGAGCACACCGCCACGGCCCTGGTCGAGAAGGTGCAGGCCCAGGTCGAGCCCTTGATCGCCCTGCTGCGCGAGCTCGGGATCGACTCGTCGCTCCTGCCCTACCAGGGCGAAGATGCCTATGTCGAGCGGTTGCGCGTGCTCGAGATCGCCGGAGTTCCCGCGGCCATGCGCGAGGTCGACACGCTGCGCTGGCAATCGCGCGAAGTCGTCGAGACCCTGGCGCGCACGCTGCGCGACGCTCCGAATTTGATCGAGATCTCCGCGCAGGTCGACGAGCTGCGCCGCAGCTTGAACGAAGGCAAGCCGCTGCACTTCACCGGCTCCTACGGCTCGGACCTGATGGGCGAGGTCGCGCGCTTCGCGCTCGCCGTCGGCGAAGCTGCGCGGCGCGAGGACTTCGACGTGATCCACGCCCACGACTGGATGACCTACCCAGCGGGCATCGTCGCTTCGCGCCTGACCGGCAAGCCCCTGGTCGTGCACATGCACGCCTGCGAGTACGACCGCAGCGGCGAGCACATCAACGTGCGCATCCGCGACATGGAGCAGCTCGGCTTCGACGCCGCCGACCGCATCATCTGCGTCTCGCACTACACCGAGAAGATGCTCCTGACCCGCTACCGCGTCGACCGCGACCGGCTGCGCGTGGTGCACAACGCGGTGACGCACAAGGAGCAGGTCGCGGTGGTCCACGCCGAGAAGACGATCCCCGAGCCGATCGTGCTGTTCCTCGGCCGCGTCACTTTCCAGAAGGGGCCCGATTATTTCCTCGAAGCCGCGGCGCGCGTGGTCAAGATCGAGCCGAAGGTCAAGTTCGTGATCTCGGGCTCGGGCGACATGCTGCCCAAGATGATCGAGCGCGCGGCCCGCCTGGGACTCGCGCGCCACGTGCACTTCACCGGCTTCCTGCGCGGCGACGACGTCGAGCGCATGTACGCCCTGGCCGACATCTACGTGATGCCCTCGGTGTCCGAGCCCTTCGGCATTTCGCCGCTGGAAGCCATGGCCCTCGACGTGCCGGTGATCGTCTCGCGTCAGAGCGGCGTGTCCGAGGTGCTCGTCAGCGCGCTCAAGGTCGATTTCTGGGACGTGCAGGAGATCGCCAACAAGATCCTGGGCCTGCTGCGCTATCCCGCCCTGCGCGAGCAACTCTCGAGCGACGGTCGCGAGGAAGTCCGGCGCCTGCGCTGGGACGAGCGAGCGCGCGCGGTGCTCGCCATCTACAAGGAGGTGCTGCGATGACTTCCGTGGTCTTCTACTTCCAGGTGCACCAGCCTTATCGACTGCGGCGCTACACCTTCTTCGACATCGGCGCCCACGACCACTACTTCGACGACGCGGAGAACGCGCGCATCATCCGCCGCGTCGCCGAGAAGTGCTACCTGCCGATGAACGCGCTGATCCTGCAGCAGATCGAGCGCCACCAAGGAAAGTTCCGCTGCGCATTCTCCGTGTCGGGCACGGCGCTGATGCAGATGGAGGAGTACGCGCCCGAGGCCCTGGAGAGCTTCAAGCGCCTGGCGCGCACGGGCTCTGTCGAATTCCTGTGCGAGACTTCGCACCACTCGCTGTCCTTCCTCGGCGACCTCGAGGAATTCGACGCGCAGGTGCTCGACCAGGCGGCGCGCGTCGAGCGCGTGTTCGGCCTGCGGCC
>DATHET010000124.1:0-5391 GCA_035490315.1 Planctomycetota bacterium | reverse complement strand
TCCTGAGGGGTGAGTGTTTCCGGAACAGCCGCAGGATAACACTGGGCCGCGGAACTCGGCGATGCAGCGCGCGCCGCAGCGCGTCAATCTCCGTTGGCTTCGACGCTGATCACCCGACCCTGGTAGAGAACCACCGCGAAGGAACGTTTGTTGGATGGATTGTCCTGGTACCACCACCTCGTTCCGCCGTTGCCGTGGACATCGATCTGATCCGGCAATCCATAGCGGTCCAGGATCTGCTGCTCCGACCAGAACAGGTGCTGGCGCGTGTAGGCAACGGTTCGATCCTCGACTTCGGGCGCGAGCTCCGGTAGCCACGCGCGGAGTCCCTCGTGCGGCAAGCGAGGCGGCGGAGGATTCGCGGTCGCACCTGGGCCTGTCTGCTGGAGCGCCGCACGCAACTCGCGCACGGCGGCCGTGAATTCGGAGATCGCGCTCTCGCCGGATTCCGTCGCGGGACTGCGCTGCGAAGACATCGACGCCGGCACGGCGAGCGGCGGCGTGATCGAGCGCGCTTCGCGTAACTCCTGCGCAAGCTGCATCAGGGCTTCGACGAGCCGCGGATCCATGCTCGCGCCGGCGGCCGAGGCCTCGATGGGACGAGGCGATTCCACCGGCTCGAGCAGGTGGTGCACGAGCACCGTGCCCGAGCCGCCGACGAAAATGGCGGCGGCGACCGTTGCGAACAGTGGGAATGGACGCCTGGAGGGAATCTCGTCGAGGCTCTTCATGCGACTGGCAGACGAGCCGGAGTGTGCTTCACCCTCCTGACCCGACAGCGATGACACGTCCCTGAAAAATGAGCACGTAGAACGAGCGCGCGCCCGTTTCGTCTGGATCATGGTACTTCCACGTCGCTCGCGTATTGGCTGCGACGTAGATCTCATCGGGCACTCCATAGGTGTCGAGGATCTGCTGCTCGCTCCAGAGCATGTGCTGGCTCGTGTAGTAGTCGTCGGACTCGCCTACGGCCAGCTCCGCCGGCAAGGCGGGCAGATAGGCGCGTCGATGATCGCGCGGCGGCGCGATCGCCGCGTGATTCGCGTTGAGCGATCCGGCGTTGCCGCGCTGGAGCGCCTCCCGCAATTCGCGCACGGCCGCGGCCAGCTCGGCGATCGCGGTGTCGCCGGATTGCGTCAGCGCGCTGCGTTGGGAGGGTTCCGGGGGAAGGGATTCGAGCGGCGCTCTGGAAGCGCGGCCTTCGCGCCATTCCTGCGCGAGCTCGCTCATGGCCTTGGCGAGGGCCGCATCCGACGTCACGGTAGTCCCGGGTTCCACGGAGGCGGCGAGCGTGGGCGCTGGGACGAGCAGCGGCTGCACGAGCAGAACGGCGCCGCCGCCGACCAAGGTCGCGGCCGTGATCAGCGCGAACAGCGCGAGCGGCTGGATGGAAACGGGCACGGAGTCTTTCATTCGATGTCGCAGCGCAGGGGATCAGCGGCTCACTCGCAGGTGAGGCACGACGCCCACAGCGTATTCCTCGACACGAGCAGTGTTACGGACTGTCGATCCCGCTCGCCAGGAATCGCGCCAGCTCGTCGAGGATCGGCAACTGGCCCGCGAGAATCTTCTGGCGCGCTTCGGCTAGCGGGAAATACGCCGCGCGGTCGACCTCGGGGAACTTCGCCAGCTTTCCGGACTTCGGCGGCCATTCCATCTCGAAGGAGTTGCTTTCGATCGCCGCGACGTCGACGTCCGCGCGCACCAAGAAGGGCACGACGACCTTGCCGCTGGGCTGGCGGACTTCCGCGAGCGGAGTGAACTCGCCCTGGACCTCGATGCCCAGCTCCTCCTGGAACTCGCGCCGTGCCGCGTGAAGCTCGTCGGCGTCGCCTTCGTCGAGCTCTCCCTTCGGAATGCTCCAGGCACCGAGGTCCTTCTTCGCCCAGTAAGGACCTCCTGGGTGCACGAGCAGGACTTCCGCTTGCCCCGCGCGGATCCGGAACACGACCAGTCCCGCGCTGCGTTTCCGAGAAGAGGCCATCGCCGGAGGATAGCCTCGCTCCCGAAGCTCAGATCTTCTCGTCGTGAAGACCTGCTTGCGCAGCGGCAGGGAGCGGAACCCCGGCCTCCAAGACCCTGGCATTGCCGCGCCGCAAGAAGAACACCAGCGCGCCGAGTCCGCCCAGGGTCGCCGCCAGGATCGCGAAATCGCGCGGGGCACCAGGCTGTTCCGAAACAGCGTCGTAGGAAGCGATCGTCAGACGCGCCAGGCCCCACACGAGCACGACCGCAATCACCAACGCCAGCAGGTACCTGGTGAGCTTCAGCACGAGAGCAAGGAAGTCGCGCATGATCGAAAATCTCGGATGAAGAAGGTGGGTGGATCGAGTAGCGGGGCCGGAATCGTCGCGCAGCGAGGATAACCCGATTCGTCGGACTTGCCGTCCACCATGTCGCGGTCAAGATGGGGAAGCCCGAACTCCCACTCCACAGGTCCCCGATGATAAAGATCCTGCTCGCTTGCTTCGCATGCCTCGCGCTGATCTCGGCGGCTTCCGCGGCGAACACCTGGTACGTCGATGCGAGCGGCACGCCACCCGGTCTCGGGACGCTCGCCAATCCCTACACCGACATCCAATACGCGATCAACCAGCCGGCGACGCACGTCGGCGACACGATCCTCGTCGCTCCCGGCGAGTACCAGGGCTTTTCCGTGCAGGGCAAGTATCTCTTGATTCGCGGTACGCAAGGAGCGATGCAGACCCGGATTCAGACCTCGATCTTCGTCGCGAACGGCCTGGGGATCGAAGGACTCACGCTCGCCGACGGAGGCAGCGTCTTCGACTCGGACGTGCGCGAATGTGTGATCCTGGGTTCAGGCCTGTTCATCAAAGACATCCAGCAGATCACGCATTGCGTGTTCTGGGGTTGCACGAAGGCCATCGGGGACCACGCCTTCGACGGCGGCGGTGTTCAGATCGACCACTGCGTGTTCTGGAATTGCGCGATCGGGATCAGCACGGTGGCTCCAGGCACGGTCCAGTACTGCGCGGGACAGACGACCCCGGGCGGCTTTGGTTGGATCGTCCTGCACAGCCTGCCCGGCGATCCGCTGCTCTGGGATCCGGCGATGGGCGACATGCGACTTCGTCCGGGCTCGCCGTGCATCGACGCCGGTGATCCGAGCGCGCCACTCGATCCCGATGGGACGCGCGCGGACATCGGCTTGATTCCCTACGACCCGAGCTACGCCCCGGCGCCGACGAGCTACTGCACCGGCAAGCTCAACAGCCAGGGCTGCACGCCCGCGATCGGCGCGATCGGCTCGGCCAGCGCGTCATCCGGCGGACCCTTCGTGATCACGGCCGCGAATGAAGTCGACAACAAGGTCGGCTTGATGCTGATGGGCTTCGGCAAGCTCGCGCAGCCCTTCCAGGCAGGACTGCTCTGCATCCAATCGCCGATCAAGCGCCTCGGGCCGCAGAATTCGCTCGGGAACGGTCCCTGCACGGGAACCTACGCCTTCGACATGGCCGCCTACATCACGAGCGGAATCCACCCCGGCCTCGTGCCCGGTGCCCTCGTCGATTGCCAATGGTGGGGCCGCGATCCGCTCGACCCATCGGGCTTCGGAAGCCAACTCTCGAACGCCCTCTCCTTCGGAATCGCCCCCTGATCCGGTACCCGGTATTCCACCGCCATTTTTTACATTCCGCGAAGTGTAAAAAATGGTGGTGGAATACCGGGTACGGAGGTGACGCGATGTCGCAGAGATTCCGGGTCGTCGGCGGGGTGTGTGTCGGGGCGCTGATCGGGGTCGCGGGCTCGAGCGCGATGCGCTGGAGGCGGAATTCGTCAAGGATTCGCCGGGCGGTCTCCGGGGCTTCGGCCGCTGACATCGCGAGGGAGACGACCATGGCCGCCGCGGAACCTGCGTGGGACGACAAGACTTTTCCTCACGGCGATCTCTCGCCCAGCGAGGCATTGGAACTCGAAGCTCGGCTGCGCGCGGACCCGTTGGATCGCGCGTCCCGCCGGCGCTTGATGCATGCCGCGGCACTCGTAAAGCACACAGACGCCGAACAACGCGTGCGGTATCGGGAGCACAGTCTGTGGTTCATCGAGCACCACCCAGCCTCGAAGATCCACGAGGGACATACCTGGCTGCGCGAAGCCACCGATCCGGTCGGTTACGCGAAAGGCCGAGCCCTCTGGCTCGCCCATGTGCAGCGCGAGCCTGACAATCTCGCGATCCTCGGGAATGCGGCGTGGTTCCTCGCCATCGAGAACTTCGAGCAGGCAAGACCGCTGCTCGAACGGGCGGAAGCCCTCGATCCGGACAACGTGGATTGGCCTGACAGCCTGGCCTGCTTGTGCGCCATCCATTCGCAACGCAAGGGAGCGGACGATAATCCGGCGCTTCTGCGAGATTCCCTGGATGCCTGCCGGCGCGCCGTGGCGATCTCGAAGGATCCGCTCGCGCGCAGCGGTCTGGTCCAGCGCGCGGCCCGGACTGCGGTGCACGCGGGCGAGACCGAGCTGGCGCGGAAGCTTGCGCTCGAGCTGCTCGACACGAAGCTGGAAGTCCCTGACCCCGAGGGAGTCGGCGCGGATGCGAGATTCAGAGCGCATTCCGTGCTCGGGACCTTGGCGCTGCGCTCGGGAGACCTCGACCTCGCCGCGCGGGAGTTGATCCAATCCGGAGATTCGCCAGGCTCGTGCATGCTGAGGGCCGCACCAGATTTCGAGCTCGCGGACGCGTTGCTCCAGCAAGGCCGCGCCGAGGATGTCCTCGAATTCCTCGAGCTGTGCCGACGCTTCTGGGACAAGCCGCGTCTGAGCCGTTGGATCGAGCGCATCCGCGCGGGCCAGCGTCCGAAGCTGGACTGCTTCGGGTTCGGCGAAATCCTGGAGCAGGTTGGCGCCGCCCCGAAGCCGAGCGACGCCGTGTCATGACGGAGCCTGGCCCGATCACGACACCCCCGTTTCGCGTGGAGCGCGCGCGAAACGGGGGTGTCGCGATCGAAGCAGTCTCCGTTACGACACCGACGGGCCTCGAATTCCGCTGCGACGCCCGAAATCCAGTCCGGACCCGCAACCGCGCCGAATTCGCACGGTCTTCCGGAAGTCTTGTTAAAAGGATCCGAGGATCGTCCCGATCGCTGCAAGCGCTCGCCAGTCACGGCGGCGCACATCCGACCCCTGGAGAAAGCTCATGAAGTCCGCCCGCATCCTGCGTTCCTGGCCCATCGCCGTCCTTGCCATCGCCTCGAGCTCGACCGCCGCCGCGCAACAGCTGGCGGACGTGGTCATGACCGACGCGACCAACGACCAGCTCGTACTTTTCAGCGACATCGACGGCAGCGGGGTCTACGACCAGCCGGGCGAGATCATCGCGCTTTACCGCGACGGATCGGTCGCCGAGCAGCGCGACATCCAGGTGCGCAC
>DATHET010000123.1:0-4202 GCA_035490315.1 Planctomycetota bacterium | reverse complement strand
GGCCCGCGTAACGGCGGCGCTTGAGCATCCACAGGCCGATCGACGCGACGATCAAGGCCTTGATCGTCATCATCGGCTGGGTCGCCCACAGGATCTGGCCCGCGTTCGCGTCGCCGAAGAGCGAATAGGGCGGCAGGGGATTGGGCACGTGCAGCGTGATCGGGAAGGGCAGGTGTTGCCAGCGCTCGGGAACTTTCGCTCCGTAGTCGTCGCCGACGAGCAGGCAGCCGACGCGGCCGACGGCCTGGCCGAAGAACGCGGCGGTGACGCCGAGATCGAGCGCGTTGCGGATCGGGATCTTCAGCCGGCGCGCGCAGAGAACTCCGCCGAGCATGCCGCCGAACATGCCTCCGTACATGACCAGCCCGCCTTCCCAGATCGCGAGCATCTTCCACGGATGCGACAGGTAGTCCTGCCCCGTGGCCGACTGGCGCGCTACTTCGACGATCACGTACAGAACGCGCGCGCCGAGCACGACGCCGATCAGGACCCACACGGGGAGCGCGCCGTAGCGCTCGAGGTCGCGGTTGGGATCGGGCGAGCCGCGCTGCACGAGCTTGGCTAGGATCCAGGTTCCCAGGAGGAAACCGACGGCGACCATCAGGCCGAAGGAACGCACCGGGAAATCGAGTCCCGGGATCGTGAACAGGATGGGGTGCATCGTGGAGCTGCGGGGGAGCGCGCGGATTGTAGAGAGCCCTGCGACGAATTCGGTAATCCCGCGCGAGGTTTCATTCGCGCCGCTATAGTGTCGCGCCCCACAGAACGCGCACGGAGGTCCGCCACGATCCGCGCTCGGCCTGGCATCCAACGTTCCAATCGTTCGGTCGCGCGCCTCGGACGCGCGAGTTCCCATGGAAGAACAGCTCCAGCCCGCCGGCGCGCGTGCGCGCCAGCCGGTCAAGGTCTTCATCGAAGGCCATTACCGCAAGCACTCGCGCGACCTGCCCCAGACGGTCTTCTTCTGCCCGGACTGCAAGGGTCACCCGCGCCGCCGCCGCGGCTGCGTGCGCTGCGAGGGCTTCGGCAAGCTGACGCGCGACTCGGTCCAGGAGCTGATCGGCTGGGTCGTCGGCGCGGCCTTCAAGACGCGCAAGAACAAGTTCCACGGCGCGGGCCGCGAGGACGTCAACGTGCGCATGCTCGGCGGGGGACGTCCCTTCGTGATGGAGGTGCTCGCGCCCAAGGTCCACGACGTCGATCTGGCGGCGGTCGAGGCGGAGATCAACCGCCGCAACGAGGGCCGCCTCGAGGTGCTCGGCCTGCACTGGACCGAGAAGACGCGGGTGCGCGCCGTCAAGGAGGGCAAACACGCCAAGGAATACCGCGCGCTGGTCGCGGTCAGCGGGCCGTACGACCTGGCGGGGGTGAAGGCTCTGCTCGGCAAGCGCACGCCGCTGGTGCAGCACACGCCGGAACGCGTGGCTCACCGCCGCGCGGATCTCGATCGCGAGCGCTGGCTCGAGTTCCTCTCGGTCGAGCCGGCCGAAGCCAGCCCGGAGGGCGTGGCGCGTCTCGAAGTGCGCCTGCGGACGCAGCACGGGACCTACGTCAAGGAAGCGATCAGCGGCGAGGGCGGCTCGACGCGTCCTTCGCTGAGCGGCCTGATCGGCTCTCCCTGCGAATGCGTCGAGCTGGACGTGACGCAGATCCTCGACGAGGAGGGCGGCGAGGAAAAAATCGCGCCCGCGCGGCCCGCGCCTTCGGCGACCTGGGCCTCGAATCTCGAGGACTGAAGCGCCGGGCTATTCCTTCGCGAGCGTTTCGTCGAAGACCGTTCGGATCGCGGCCGAGACTTCGCGCACGCGCAGGGCTTTCACGGCGGACTTCTCGTCTGGCGTGAGGGCGCGCGCCTTGAGCGCAAGGGCGGCACGGATGCGTTCGAGGCAGTTCGCGATCTTTGGATCCGCGAGAGCCTCGAGCAACTGCTCCGTGGTCATGGCCGCATATTTCTTGTCGACCAGGTCGACCATCTCTCGATCGACGTATCCGATCAGATTCAGGCGCGCGCGCTCGTCCTCCGATTCCCCATGCGCGATCTCTGCCTGGGTCATCCCGAGCTTCATCCGCGCCGCGATGTCTTTCGACATTCCCTCGACGCGCGATTTCTCCGAAGCCGCAAGGTTGACGCGCGCTTCCGGATCCTTGTTCAGGTCGTAGAGCTCGACTTCCAGATCGAATTCGCATTCGCCGCGAGGAGTCGGCTGGATCAACTGAAAGCCGTTCTGATCGATGAACGACGAGACGTAGCGGGTGTGGGTGAACGAGCCGCGTTTCTGGTGCGCCACGACCTCCGGCTGCGACCAGAGCGGAAGCAGGCTCGATCCCTGCATGTTCGCCGGCCGGGGGAGGTCGCAGAGCTCGAGCAGCGTCGGTCCGATGTCGACGTTCTCGACCCAGGGTTGGACGCGCACGCCCTTGGGCATGCCGGGGGCCACGAAAATCAGCGGCACGTGCACGAGCTCGAACCCGACCTGATTGCCGTGGTCCATTTTCAGGCTGTTGAGCAGCGTCGGGGGCTGACCGGCCTGCTTGGATTTCAGGCGAGGCCCCGTCATGTAGTCGAAGCGAGTCCACAGGCCTTCGCCGTGGTCCGCCGCGATCACGATCGCCGTCTGCTCCCATTCGCCGCTGGCGCGGATCGCCGAGAGGATTTTCCCGATGTGATCGTCGCTGTAGCGCACGTCGTCGTCGTAGCCGCCGATCTTCTCGTTGATCTGGCGAACGTTTTCTTCGAAGGCTCCCAAGCCGTGCTGCTTCGATACCTCGCGATACCAGTCGAGCCGCGAGCTGGTGAGCGAATCCTTCTCCTTGACGAAGTGATCGAACTCGTCCGGCGTTTCGTAGGGATCGTGGGCCTCGTTCAGATGGATGAACGTGAAGGTCTGTTTGCCCTTGTTCGCGGTGATCCAGTCGCTGATCTTCGTGATCGGCTGGTAGGGGGGATCCTCGAAATCGAAGACGTCGAATCCCCTCTGGAAGCCGTTCTTGTCATTGAGCACGTTGTTGTAGATGAACGCAGCCGTCGCGAAGCCTTCCTTCTGGAACACCGAGGCCAGGGTGGTCTTGCTCTCAGGAATTTCGCGCAGTTCATCCGCCAGGTAAGCGCCGGTCATCATCGAGACCATGCTCGGTTGCGTCCACGAGCATTGGCTTACAGCGTGTTCGAACACAGCGCCCTCCGCCGCGAGCTTGTCGAGCTCCGGCGAAGTCGGCCGGCGATAGCCGTACGTCGACAGGTGATCCGCGCGCAGCGTGTCGACAACGATCAGGACGACGTGCCTGGGCTTGCGATAGTCCGACCCGCAGGCCGGGAATGCCGCCGCGCAAAGCACGAGCGCGAAAAACCAGCTGATCCGGGGCCCGCGCGATTGGCTCATGACTGAAGTCTACTCCGACGCCCCGCCCTCGCGTTCAGAGCACCGTTCCCATGACCTCGGTCTCGAAAACCAGCGTGTTCCCGACGAAACCCTCGGCCTTGTACGTGAAGACCGTCGAGCGCACGCGGTGCTCCTTCCCGACCCAGTAGAGACGCACGCCCGGCTCGACAAGGCCGCGGAAGCGCGTCTCGTTCAAGCCCGCGAAGCCGATGAACTTTCCCTCGTTCTCCGGATGGCGGCGCAGGAAATCGAAGCTGCACAATTGTGCGGCGCCCTCGGCCTGCAGGACGCCCGGAAAAATCGGCCGGCCGGGGATGTGATCGCTCGCCCACCAGGCATCGGCGCGGATGTCGTGGTAGCCGATGATCAGCCCGGTCGCCGCGTCCTCGTGCACGATGCCGTCGAGCATCTCCATGCGACCGCGTTGCTTGCAGTAGCGTCGGATCAGGTCCTTGCCGTGCAGGACCCGCGTCAAGTCGAGCGCGTCGACATCGACGAGCGAAGGTTTTGCCAAGAGCTGGACTCCGTAGGGGGGTAGGAGAGGAACCGCGCCGAGTGTAGTCAGGCCTGCGCGTGCGATGCAATCGGCGCCTGGATGTGCAGCCAGCGGCGGCGCTGGACCAGCGTGAACTGCAGGCTGCATTTCAGAAAGCTGGTCGCGTTGATCGCCCACCACACGCCGTGCGCGCCCATGGCCCAATGCGACGCGAAGAGCCAGGCCAGGGGAACGCGCAGCCCGTTGCCGATCAGGCTGACCCACAAGGCGGGCCGCGTGTAGCCTGCACCGAGCAAAACCTTCTCGTTGGCCGATTCCATCGCGAC